>JAFSIW010000083.1 GCA_017439545.1 Clostridia bacterium
AAGAAATTTCTGCCGCCGAGTTTTTCGGAGGATGAAGTGTGAATTTGCAGGAAGGCTGGCGCCTTTCAAAAATGAACACAAAATCCTACGGATAAAGGCGGCGAGCGAAATCGTGACAGGTTCGAGTCCTGTCAACTTAGGAGATCGTTAATCTATGAGTCGATTTATGAGCGGTCGGTTTGCTTCTCTTGAAAGCTACGTGCCGGGGGAGCAACCCAAAACCATGCAATATGTAAAACTGAATACCAATGAGTCTCCCTTTGCGCCGTCACAGGGGGTGTTGGATGCGATAGCCGAGCAAAGCGGCTTGTTGCAACTGTATTCCGACCCCGATGCCACCAATCTGGTGCGTCAAGCGGCACAGGTGTTTGGAGTAAAAGAAAGTCAGATCCTTATGACCAACGGATCGGACGAGATCCTCAATTTCGCCTTCATGGCCTTTGGGGATGGGGAGCATCCCTTTGTGTTTCCCTCCCTTTCTTACGGGTTTTATCCCGTGTTTGCCAAGGTGAACTCCATTCCTTATCGGGAGATTCCTTTAATAGAGGATTTTTCCATTAACCCTGCCGATTATCATCACGCAGGGGGGAATATTGTCATTGCCAATCCCAATGCGCCTACGGGGCTTACCCTTTCGCTGAAAGAGATTGAAGGGATTTTGCAAACCAATCCCGACCACGTGGTGGTCATTGACGAAGCCTACGTAGACTTTGGGGGAGAGACCGCCATTCCCTTGGTGGACAAGTACGAAAATCTGATCGTTACCCGCACCTTTTCCAAATCCTATTCCATGGCGGGGGCACGATTGGGGTTCGGTATTGCCAATGAAGCGCTCATTGCCGATATGAATACCATTAAGTTTTCCACCAACCCTTATAACGTCAACCGTATGACCATGGCGGCGGGCACGGCGGCTTTAACAGAAAACGATTATTATATGAATAACTGCCGTACCATTGTGGCCGTGCGGGAATGGACCAAACAAGAATTGGCACAAATGGGATTTACCATGACCGATTCAAAAGCCAATTTTATTTTTGCCAGGCACCCCAAGGTGGACGGCGAGACCCTGTATAAAAAACTGAAAGAGCGAGGCATTTTAGTCCGCCATTTCAGTCGGGAAGATATAAAAGACTACAACCGTATTACGGTAGGTACAAAACAACAAATGGAAGCCTTTTTGGCGCAAACCAAAGCCATTTTGCAGGAGGAACAATAATATGAGAACTGCTACCATCAGCCGTCAAACGGCCGAGACCAAAATTGAACTGAGCCTCAATTTAGACGGAACCGGTGTTTCCCAAATTGCCACCGGTTGCGGCTTTTTAGACCATATGCTTACCCTGTTTGCTGCCCACAGCGGCTACGATCTGTCGGTTACGTGCAACGGCGATACGTATGTGGACGATCACCACACGGTAGAAGATATCGCCATTTGTCTCGGCATCGCTTTTCGGGAAGCGCTGGGGGATAAACGGGGCATCGTTCGCTACGGCGAGAAAATTCTGCCTATGGACGAAAGCTTGATTTTGTCGGCGGTGGATATTTCCGGTCGCAGTTATCTTGGCTATCAATTGGATATCCCTTCCGGCAAGGTGGGCACCTTTGATACCGAATTGTGCGAAGAATTTTGGCTGGCTTTCGTGCGCAAAGCCGAGGTGACCTTGCACATCCGTCAGTTGGCGGGCACCAATTCTCACCACATTTTAGAAGGTGCGTTCAAATCGGTTGCCCGTAGTTTGAAAACGGCAACCGCCGTTGAAGGCGACCAAATCCCCTCCACCAAAGGTGTGTTATAAATGATTGCAATTGTAGACTACGGAGTGGGCAATTTGTTTTCTCTTTGCTCCTCTTTTAACTATATCGGCAAGCAGGTCACGGTAACCGGCGAGCGGGCTCAGCTTGAGCGTGCCGACCATATTTTGTTGCCGGGCGTGGGCGCCTTTGCCGATGCCGCCAAGAAATTGCGGGACAGCGGTCTGGATCAGGTGTTGCTGGAACAGGCCCATAAAGGCAAGCCCATTATGGGCATTTGCCTTGGTATGCACATGCGGTTTGAAGAAAGCCACGAATACGGATATCACAAGGGCTTGGGACTGATTAAGGGAGACATTGTTCCCATGCAAGGTCGCTTGCCCCAAGAACTGAAAATTCCTCATATCGGCTGGAATGAACTGCATTTTAAGGGAGAAAAACATCCCATCTTCCGTTATTTGGGCGAGCAGGAATGTATGTATTTCGTTCACTCCTTTTTTGGGGTGGATTGTGACGAAAATGTGATTGCTACCACCGAATACGGCATTGAAATGACAGCGGCAGTAGCACGCGGCAACGTGTGCGGCTGTCAGTTCCATCCCGAAAAAAGCGGGGAAGCGGGACTGAATATCTTACGCGGTTTTTGCGATTGGGAGGTTTAAAATATGAACATTTTTCCTGCCATAGATCTGGTCGAGGGCAAGGCAGTCCGTCTGTTTAAAGGGGATTACGCCCAAATGACCGTATATAGCGACGATCCTTTGTCGGTGGCCCGTGATTTTGAACGTGCGGGTGCAAAGTATATCCATCTGGTGGATCTGGAAGGAGCGAAATCGGGAGAAACTCCCAATCTTTCAACCGTTACCGCCATTGCCAAACAAACCGACCTGTTTACCGAGATCGGGGGCGGCATCCGCTCCATGCAGACCATTGAAACCTATCTGAATGCAGGGGTGGATCGGGTGATTTTAGGCACTGCCGCCGTAACCGATGAGGACTTTTTAAAACAGGCGGTGGCAACCTATGGTGAGCAAATTGCGGTCGGCGTCGATATCAAAGACGGAATGGTGGCCATTAAAGGTTGGACCGAGCAATCGGACTACGATTGCCATACCTTCTGCCAAAAAATGCAGGATCTGGGCGTGAAAACCCTGATCTGCACCGATATTTCCAAAGACGGCGCTATGCAGGGTACCAATCGGGCACTGTATCGTACCTTGAGCGAGACCTATTCCCTGCAAATCGTGGCGTCGGGGGGCGTTTCGTCTATAGACGACGTAAAAGCCTTGCGCGCCATGGATCTGTACGGCGCCATTATCGGTAAAGCCTATTATATCGGGGCAATCGACCTGAACGAAGCAATCGAGGTGGCCCAATGATTACCAAACGAATTATTCCTTGTCTGGACGTAAAAAACGGACGGGTGGTCAAAGGCACTAACTTTGAAGGGCTTGCCGACGTATCTTCTCCCGTTGAATTGGGACGGTATTATTCCGCCCACGGCGCTGACGAATTGGTGTTTTATGATATTACCGCTTCGGCAGAAGGGCGGGGGTTGTTCACCGACATTTTAAAGCAGGTGGCATCCAGCGTATTTATTCCTCTGACCGTAGGGGGCGGCATTAACACGGTAGAAGACTTTGACCGTGTGCTGAAATGCGGTGCCGATAAAGTCAGCGTTAACTCGGGTGCCATTCGCAACCCTGCCTTGGTGGAACAAGCCGCCAGACTCTACGGCGACCAATGTGTGGTGCTGTCGGTAGACGTGAAACGGGTAGACGGTGTGTTTCGGGTGTTCGCAAAGGGCGGACGGGAAAATACCGGCATGGAAGCCCTTTCCTGGATCAAACGTTGCGTGGATTCCGGCGCGGGCGAAGTGGTGGTCAACTCCATTGACACCGACGGAGTCAAAGGCGGATTTGACCTTGAAATGTTAGAGCAGGTGTGCAATTTGGTGAACGTTCCTGTCATCGCTTCGGGCGGTGCCGGTTGCATCAACGATTTTGTCACCCTGTTCAAAACCTTGCCTAAGGTAGACGCGGGCTTGGCGGCATCTATATTCCACTTTGGCGAGGTGTCCATCGCCGACCTAAAACAAGAACTGAAAGCCAATAATATTACTGTGAGGTTATAATCATGTTGGATATCAATACATTAGAATTTGACAATCAGGGTCTGATTCCCGCCATTGTGGTGGACTCTGTTACCAAAAAGGTGCTGACCCTTGCTTATATGAATCGGGAAAGTTTGGAAATTTCCATCAATGAGCAACGCACTTGCTTCTGGAGCCGCTCCCGAAAAGAATTGTGGCGCAAGGGCGAAACCAGCGGCAACGTGCAACATATTGTTTCGATCACTGCCGATTGCGATAACGATGCGCTGGTGGTGGTTGTGGACAAAGAAGGTCCTGCCTGCCATACGGGTACCGATTCCTGCTTTACCCATCTCGTGTTTCAAAATGAAGACCGCCACGAGTTTTCTTTGGAACAATTGATGGATATGCTGGTGGGTCGCAAAATTGAGAAAAAAGAAGGCTCTTATACCACCTATCTGTTTGAAAAAGGCATTGACAAAATGCTGAAAAAGGTGGGTGAAGAATCCACCGAGGTGATCATCGCTGCCAAGGCAGACGATAAAAAAGAAACGGTGTACGAAATCGCCGACCTCGCTTATCACATTATGGTGGTCATGATCGAAATGGGCATTTCTCTGGAAGACATACACAAAGAACTTGCTTCCCGTCACGTGATCGACCATAAGGTAAAACAGGAGAAGATGACAAAGTGATCGCTTCTAATTTTCACACCCATACCACCTTTGTGGATGGGGAGCATTCTGCTAAGGAAATGGTGCAAAGCGCCCTATTAAAGGGAATGCATACCCTTGGGTTTTCGGAGCATTGTCATACTCCTCTTGATCCCGATTGTTCTCTTTCCACAGAACAAACCATCCAATACTGTCAAGAAATTGCTCGGCTGAAAGAACAGTACGCCGGGCAAATTCGGGTTTTGTGCGGCATTGAAATGGATTATACATCGGTAGACGATCCTGCCGCTTACGATTACGTCATCGGCTCGGTGCATTATTTGGTGGTGGATGGGGTGACCTATCCTCTGGATTATTCTCCCGAAAAGACCTTGGAGTGTGTCAATGCCGCTTTCGGCGGAGATTTTGATGCCTACGCCGAAGCATACTTTGAGACGGTTTCCGAGATTTGTGAAAAAACGCAGGCTAACATCATCGGGCATTTTGATCTGATTACCAAATACAGCGAAAAGGGTGTGGGTCCCGATCCCACCTCTCCCCGCTATATCGCCGCCTGGCAAAAGGCCATGCAAGCCTTGGCAGGCAAGGCCGCTTTGGAGATCAATACAGGAGCAATGTCACGGGGGTGTCGCTCAACGCCGTATCCTGCCCCCGATATGTTAGCCTATTGGCGGCGGCTGGGGGGACAGGTGGTCATCAACAGCGATTCCCATCATAAAGATACGCTGTTGCACGCCTTTGATACCGCGTTGCAGATGGCTCGTCAAGCGGGATTTGAACAATTTGGATTTACCGATCGCCACGGCGAATATCATCATCAGTTAGGAGAAGCAAAATGAGTGTTTTAAACGGGTTACAACCCAAACGGGTGTTTGAAATTTTTGAAGCGATTGCCGCCATTCCCCACGGCTCGGGCAATACCGATGCCATCAGTCGTTGGTGTTGCTCGTTTATTCACAATCTGGGTATCAAGGCTTGCAGGGATAACGTTGGCAATGTGCTTGCCTATAAAAACGGCTCGGCGGGCAGAGAAGAGGAAGCCCCTATTATTTTGCAAGCTCATCTGGATATGGTATGCGAAAAAACCGCCGACAAGGTGTTTGATTTTACCAAAGACGGTATTCAGGTAAAAACCGACGGACAAACCGTCTGGGCTGACGGCACTACCCTTGGGGCAGACAACGGCATCGGCCTTGCCATGATTCTTGCTGTTTTAGAAGAGACCACCCTTTCTCATCCTCCTGTAGAAGCGGTGCTGACCATTGACGAAGAAACGGGATTGGAAGGCGCTATCAACGTGGATTTTGCCACGTTGCAAGGTCGCCGCATGATCAATCTGGACTCGGAAGACGAAGGGGTATTTACCGCAGGGTGCGCAGGCGGCGTGCGAATGGAAGCGTTGTTCCCCTTAACCTTTGTTCCCAATCACCGTCCTGCCTATCGGGTGCATTTGAAAGACTTGTGGGGCGGACATTCGGGAATCGAAATCAATCAAGGTCGATGCAACGCCAATCGGGCGTTGGCAGATTTCATTTTGACCTTGCAACAGCAAAATGCGGTGGAATTGTGCAGTTTTTCGGGTGGCTCGGTAGAAAATGCCATTCCGTCGGAAGCTGCTTGCGTGATTGCCACCGATCTGGCAGAAAATCATTTGCTTCAACTTGCACAGAACTTGGTCAAAACGTTGCAAGAACAAGGCGAATCGGCGGCTTCGGTAGTAGTGGAAGCCGTAAGCGAACCTTTGGTGATGCATTCCGATTGCACCAAGGCGATCCTTACTTATATGACCGAATCCCCCAACGGGGTGCAAGCCATGTGCAAAGACCTGCCTGATTTGGTAGAAACCTCGTTGAATTTAGGGGTAGTACGGCAAAACGAACAAACCCTTTCGGTGCTTTCTTCCTTGCGCAGTTCGGTAGAAACCGAAAAGCAGGCATTGCTTGCCCGCTTGCAAGAATTGGCGGCACAAAAGGGCGCTGACACCACTGTCAGCGGCGATTATCCCGGTTGGGAATACCGTGCCGACTCTGCTTTGCAGGACACGATGAAACAAGTGTATGCCAAGCTGACCGGAAACGAGCCTGTGGTAAACGTGATTCACGCCGGCTTGGAATGCGGCTTGTTCTGCCAAAAATGCCCCGAATTGGATGCGATTTCTATGGGACCCAACATGAAAAACGTTCATACCCCCGAAGAACGGGTAGAAGTAGCATCGGTAGCACGGATCTATGCATTTTTGGTGTCTTTGCTGGAACAACTGTAAATAAGCGGAGGTCGTATCATGTTTACACCGGATTATCGCAATCTGCAAAAAGCGGCGCAAAATATAGAAGTACAGCGATTCCCTTTATATGAGCATATTATTTGTCCCGAAATCGCCGAAGCGGTATTGGGCAAATCTTTTTCCCAACTCATCCACGGGGATTATGCAGATAAAAAAGAATATTTTCGCAACTACTGCGAATTCTTTCGGCAAATGGGATACGACACCATTTCGGGCAATCACAAAAAGGGTGTGATTCAGTATCGGGCGATTTTGAACGGTATCCCTTTGAGGAATTCATTTGTATCAGCAGGCGTTTTATGAGAACTTTCAGGCATTGAGAGAAGTGATGCCTGAAGGGATGAAAGCGGTCGGCGGCATGGGCAACTCTACGTTCCCGTGGAACAGTTTTTGGCAATGAATGAGGTCGTGCGGGAACTGCGAGGGGAATAATCCAAAAGAAACGGGGCGAAACAATGCATCCTATTGAAACATTACAGCAAACGCTTGGCACAGGAGAAGGCTTTTTGGTTACGTCGTTTGCCAACCGTCGGTATTTAACGGGCTTTCCCTCCTCGGCGGGCATGGTGCTGGTCACAGAGCAGGCGAGTTATTTTTTAACCGATTTCCGTTATTTTGAAAAGGCTTGTGACGTGGTAAAATCCTGCAAGGTGATTCTGCTTACCTCCCTTGCCAAAGACCTGTTGCCGCTGTTAAAAAAGCAGGGCGTGGACACCTTGTTTGTGGAAACCGACACGGTCAGTCTGGCGACCTTTGACCGATGGTGTCAGTTGTTTGAAGGAGTCGCTTTGCAACAAGACGGCAAAATGACGAATCTGCTTGCCGCTTTGCGTAGTGTAAAATCGGCAGAGGAGATCCAACACATCCAAGCCGCCCAAGCCTTGACCGATGAGACCTTCGCTTACATTCTGCCCCGCATTGCGGCAGGTCGAAGCGAAATCGACGTGATGCTGGATATGGAATTTTTTATGCGTCGTCAAGGCAGCGAAGGGGTTGCCTTTGATTTTGTGGTGGTGTCGGGTCAAAACTCCTCTTTGCCTCACGGCGTTCCCACCCATAAGCTTATTCAAAAGGGTGATTTCGTCACCATGGACTTTGGCGCGGTGGTGAACGGCTACCGTAGTGATATGACCCGTACGGTTGGCGTGGGATTTCTCACCGACCAACAAAAACAGGTGTATAACACGGTACTTGATGCCAAAACTATTGCTATGGCGGCCATTCGGTCGGGTGTAATGTGCAAAGACATTGACAAGATTGCCCGCAATCATATCGATCAAGCGGGGTACGCAGGTTGCTTCGGTCACGGTTTGGGTCATAGTGTGGGGATTGAGATCCACGAAGGCCCCAGCTTTAATACCCGCTGTGAGACCTTGTTGCAACCGGGTATGGTCATCACGGTGGAGCCGGGCATCTATTTAGAAGGAAAATACGGGGTGCGGATCGAAGATATGATCGCGGTGACCGAAACGGGCTGCGAAAATCTCACCCACAGCCCCGATGAACTGATTATTGTATAAGGTGATAGTATGGAACAACAACGTTTACAGAATTACGCGAAACTCATCGCCCAAACAGGGGGCAACGTACAAGCAGGGCAAGAGGTGTTTATCTATGCCCAATTGGATCAGCCCAAGTTTGTAGAAATGCTGACCGAAGAATGCTATAAGTGCGGTGCGGCTCGTGTGTTTGTGGAATGGGCGCATCAAAATCTCACCCGTTTGCACGTGAATTACGTGACCGAAGAACGGCTGAGCGGGGTAGAGCCCTATGAAGAAGCCAAATGGAACTGGCAAAAAGAAAATCTGCCGGTGAAGATTTATCTGCTGTCCGAAGATCCCGACGGACTCAACGGCATTGATCAAGCCAAGTTTTCTAAAGCAAGCCAAAAACGCAACAAGGTGTTCAAACCCTATCGGGATGCCATGGAAAACAAATATCAATGGTGTATTGCCGCCGTGCCGGGGGTGGATTGGGCAAAGAAAATGTTCCCCGATCTGTCTGCCGAAGAGGGAGTAGAACGGTTGTGGCAAGCCATTTTAGACGTGTCCCGTGTGACCGATGACCCCATTAAAGCGTGGGATGAACACAATGCCGATCTGCTGGCCCGTTGCAATTATCTCAATGGGTTGGGGCTCAGACAGTTGCATTATACCGCCTCCAACGGTACCGATCTCACCGTGGGATTGATGGAAGAAGCACTTTTCTTGGGCGGCGGCGAAACCAGCCTGCTGGGGCATTATTTTAATCCCAATATTCCGTCGGAAGAGGTGTTTACCACCCCCAAAAAAGGGCAGGCAGAGGGCGTTGTTTATTCCAGCAAGCCGCTTTCTTATCGGGGCGAAGTGATCGATGAATTTTCCATTCGGTTTGAAAAAGGCAAAGCGGTGGAAGTTCACGCCAAAGTAGGGGAGGACCTGCTGAAAGAACTCATCGGTATGGACGAAGGCGCCGCTTACCTTGGGGAATGCGCCTTGGTGCCTTACGATTCTCCCATCCGCAACAGCGAATTGCTGTTTTATAACACCTTGTTTGATGAAAATGCCGCCTGCCATCTGGCGTTGGGTATGGGCTTTACCAACTGTGTCAAGGATTTTGAGCATCGCACGTTGGAAGAATGCCGCGCCTTGGGGGTAAACGACTCCATTGTTCACGAGGATTTTATGATCGGAACGGTGGATCTTTCCATTGACGGGATCGATCAGGACGGGAATACCATTGCCATCTTCCGTAACGGCAACTGGGCATTTTAACAAAGGAGAACGCCAATGAAGGTATGTCGATCCTGCTCTGCTTATAACCGTGACGAGCGGACCCATTGCGTGGATTGCGGCGAACGGTTGGGCGCGCCCTTGCAGGGGGAAGAAGCCCAACGGCTGGAGGAGCAGTTAAAAACCAAAACCGCACGTTTGTGGGATGGAGAAGACCCGTTGCGCATTACCCCCTTTGACTTTGTTGTGGGTATTCTCAGCCTGCTTGCCGTCGCGACAGGGGGACTGCTGTGGGTGTTTGGTTTGGTGGCCGAAGGTAACGTAGTACTGATTATAAGCGGAATTATTCTTGGCTTTTTCGGCGCATTGGAGTGTCTGGTGCCTCGCCTGATGTGGGAACTGGAGGAGATGCGCTTGAGCCTGTTTACCCATGATGCCACACCGTTTGCGGGATACGCCCTGCTTCGCCGCATCATGGAGGGCGTTTGTCTGTTGGCAAGCGTAATTTGTATTGCCCTTTCGGTGTTCCGTTAAGATACGATACCATAGAAAAGCCTGTGTCGGTAACCTGCCGACACAGGCTTTTTTGGCTGGAATCTTCTTATTTCCTGCGGATTCCATCTTGTATTTTTCGACCTTTTGTGTTATACTAAACTGATTTATTTTGCGAATCGGAGGGCGAATATGAAAAAACGATCTGTTTTAGCCGTTTGTATGGCGGCGGTGCTGTTACTTACCGCGTGTACCGCTACTCCTTCACCCTTAACCGCAACCGATACCGTCGCTACCTTTACCGACGTGACACAAACCCAGCTTCCCCAGTCGGTAATACAAATCCCCTCGTCTTTGGTCACCTCTTTGCCGTCGGCAGGGAGTGACAATTCGGTTGCCTCTGTGGCTTCTTCCAAACCGCAATCCAAACCCTCGGTGTCTTCTGCGGTCAGTAAACCGCCCGTGGCGGTCAAGCCCGAGACCAATCAAACCAAAATCGTCAATTACGTTAAACGCCCCACCTATGCTTCGGTGCAAAGTGAGATTGCCGCTTTGGCGCAGGCTTATCCCGAACTGATCCAAGTGGGCTCCATCGGTACCTCGGTGCAGGGCAGAGATCTGACCATGCTCAAGGTGGGTAAGGGGCAGGCAAAGGCTTGCATTGTGGCAGGCATTCACGCCCGTGAGCATATTACGGTCAGTTATACCATGCGGTGCATAGAAGAGTTTTGCGCCGCTTATACCTCCCAATCGGGCAAATTCGGTGTATACGATATGGTGAATCTGCTGGACAGTTACACTCTGTACATCGTGCCGCTATCCAATCCCGATGGTCTGGAGATCATCAGCGGTCGGGCAACTCCCAACGTGACCATTACCTATCGGGAGGATAAAACCACCGGAAAACTGACTACCATAGCAGACTATAAAGCCAATGCCAACGGGGTCAATTTGAATAAAAACTTTCCTCTGTTGTGGGATCAGGTGGATACCAAGCGTCCCACGCCCGACCCTGAAAATTATAAAGGAACCGCCGCGGCAAGCGAGCCGGAGACCAAAGCCTTAATGGCTTTGTGTGAACAAAATGATTTTATGTGGATGACCTCGGTGCACGTGCGGGGGGATTGCCTGTATTGGTCGGATACCCTCAATCCCAAGGTGGGATTGTCGGAGACCATCGCCAATCAGTTAAAGACCAAATGCGGCTTTTATAAATGCAAGACCTCCGACGATGTGAACGGCTACGGCGGCGGATTTGAAAACTGGTTCCGTCAGACCTTTCAAAAGCCGGGCTTTTGTCTGGAACTGATGCCCTTGGATATTAAGGTCACCTCTCAAAGTGACGCCAACCATCAGTCCTTTACCAACACCGTGCGGTGGAACACCACCTATCGGGTGTTTCCCATTATGATGATCTACGGCTTTATTGAATAAAGCAACCAGGTCAGTACCCCGCCCGAAATAAACCCGATCAGCCACCAGCCTACCGAAAGGATCAAGCGTTTTAACTTGCGATTCCGTCGGTTTTGCGCTACGATGGCTTTGGTTGCGGGCGGTGTGCCCAGATTCTCTACAAAGCAATCGGCCTGCAGCTGCAGACGACGGGCGGGGATTTCCTCCAACGTGGGGCGAACAAACAGCAACGCCCGCTCAAAATAGCGATTGCAGGGGTTAGACACCTCAATAATGGTGTGATTGACTCCTTTGATCATAGTGATCCCTCCTGTTACTGGTAGTATCGGTAAAATTTTTCAGTTTAAACAAGGCGGTGAGCAAAAATGGCAATCATTCTGTTCGGCGGCAGTTTTGACCCCGTGCATAACGGGCATCTGGCAATGGCGCGGGCGGCTTTGGACTTTTTGCCTTCTGCCCGTCTTGTTATGATTCCCGCCGCTTGCTCTCCCTTTAAAATGGGCGGGTCTATGGCGTCGGAACAGCACCGTTTGGCCATGTGCCGACTGGCGGTGGGGGACGAGCCTCGCATTACCGTTAGCGATATAGAGCTTTCCATGGAAAAACCCAGTTATACCGTGCGCACGGTGGAACGACTACAGTTGGAAACAGCGGATGACTACTATTTTTTGTGCGGCGCCGATTCTTTTTTATCCTTGGATCGGTGGAAGGAATATCAAAAACTTCTGTCTATGGTTTCCTTTTTGGTGGCAAATCGGGACGGCGCTGCGGACGATGCTTTACAGGCGCAAAAACGATGGGTGGAGCAAAACGGGGGAACAGCCTATTTGCTTCCTATGCCCCGTGTGGACGTGTCCTCCACCCAAGTGCGGCAGGACGCAACCGAGCAGAGCCACCTTCTGCCTCCCTTGGTGGTGCGGTATATTCAGGAAAACGGTTTATATAAGGAGTGAATGAAAGTGTATCGGGAACAATATAAAACCTATATCGACCTGCTTGCTTCCCGTTTGTCGCAAAAACGGTTCGTTCACTCTATGAACGTGGCCAAAGCGGCGGTGCAGTTGACACAGCGTTACGGCGGCGACAGCGAGAAGGCTTATCTGGCAGGGGTTTTGCATGATATTATGAAAGAAGAAAAACCCGAAACGCAGTTGCAAACCATAAAAGAGTGTGGTATAATTATCGATACGGTTACTTTTCAAGGGCGACCGTTGTGGCACGCCAAAGCAGGCGCGGCTTATTGTAAAACGGCTCTGGGCATTACTGACCAAGATCTGCTCAACGCGATCTCGTATCATACCACCGGTCGGGCAGGGATGAGCCATTTAGAGAAAATTTTGTATCTTGCCGATTATATTGGGGAAGAACGGGATTATGAAGACGTAGAAATCATGCGGGCCGAGACCCTTTGCTCTATGGAGCGGGGACTGCGGTACGCTTTACGGTTTACCATTAACGATTTAGTTTCTCGGGGTAAGGCGGTGCACTTGGATACGGTGCGAGCTTACAACGAATACGGAAAGGATTCAGGTGAATAAGGTGGAACAACGAATGAGACCCGACGATGACGGACGGGATATTTACAGTAGTACCACGCCCAAACGAAACAGTAGTAAAAAAACGGTTAAGCGCTATCGCAAAAGCTACGTGGTGGCGATGAACGTGTTTTTATCGGTGTTGCTGGCGGTTTGCGTGCTGGGCACCGGTCTGAGCGCCTTCGCTTTGTACGGTGACTTCAGCGATTCGGGCGATGCGGGCGTGGATATGAACTCCATTGTAAAAAGCGAAAGCGAAGACGTGGTCTATTTCTTGGTAGCAGGGATGGATGAGGGCGAAAGCCTGACCGACATTATGATGGTGGTCTGCTTTGATATTAAAGCCAATACCGCTAACGTGTTGCAGATTCCGCGGGATACCTTCATCGGCTCCGACGTTCCCAGCGGTAAAATGAATGCCGTATACGGACTGGCTCCCAAAGAAGAAGGACAGTCTAAGATCAACGCCATGCTTCGCCGCATCAACGATTATTTCGGTTTGCCCATCGACCACTATATCACCGTTAACCTCAGCGCTTTCCGTGACATTGTAGACGCTGTGGGCGGGGTGGACGTATACGTGCCCTCCACCATTTATAACGCTTACAACTCCGAGCGGGAAAAATACACCTTTTACGAAGGTATGAATCATATGAACGGCTCTCAAGCGGAGTCCTTTGTCCGCCATCGTAAAAGTTATGCCATGGGTGACTTGGGTCGTGTACAGGCGCAACGAAATTTCTATGCCGCTTTTATTAAAAAGTGTCTGGGTATGAGCTATAGCCAAATGGCAAACGCCGCCTCTAAGGTGTATGACGATATTTCCACCGATATGAAGCTGGTGGACTTGCTGGCCTATGCCAAGACGGCTCAAAAGCTGTCGGTGGATCAAATCAACTTCCACGCTGTTCCCGGTCAGTCAGGCACCTATTCGGTCAACGGCGGACAAGCCTTGTCATATTATTCCATTCATAAACAAGACTATGTGAATCTGGTCAATCAATACTTTATGCCGTATTCCGATCCTATCACCACCGATAGTCTGATGATTCGGGAACTGCATAACACCTATTACAACAATATTATTGAAGACACCACCGGTTTGAATAACTATTTATCCGATGAGGAGGGATCTGAGGAATGAACCCCTTTGATATTGTAACGGTTGCCGTCAAGGCGCTGGACAGTAAAAAAGCCAAAGACATCCAAGTGTATAAAATCGATGAGCTGACCACCTTGGGAGATTATCTGGTCATTGCCAACGGTACTTCCTCCACCCAAGTGCGGGCGTTGGCTGACGAGGTGGAATACAAACTGACCGAAGCAGGTCGTGAGCCTCATCACATTGAAGGGCGTGCCACCAACTGGTATCTTTTGGATTACCAAAGCGTGATGATTCACGTGTTTGATAAGGATGCCCGTGAATTTTACAATTTAGACCGCCTGTGGGCGGATGCCGAAAAAGTAGATATTTCAGAACTTGTAACGGAAGACTAAGGTGATGCGCCCCATGCAAACCTGCCCATTAGGGGCAGATTTGGTCGCTTTTCACCCGAGACGCTTTTGGAATGCACAAAGCATTCCTGCAATCGCCTCGGTCAAAAATCAACGAAAATCTGCACCCTACTGGGTCAAAGATTTTAAAAAGAGATGATTTTTGGTCAGCCGAGGCACAAAACGCAGTCAATACTTTCGTATTGACGAGTATTTTAACAATGGATGAACGAAAATCCGCCTTTTTAAAACAGGTTTGGATGAGTCGCATCACCTTTAGGAAGGGAAGTTTTCACTATGATACCCTATGATTATAAAAACATTGATAAAAAATGGCAGGACAAATGGGAAGAAGCCGGTGTATTCCACGCTTCCAACGATTCCGACAAAGAAAAATTCTTTGCTCTGGTTGAGTTCCCTTATCCTTCGGGGCAAGGACTGCACGTAGGTCACCCCCGCTCTTACACCGCGTTGGACATTATTGCCCGCAAACGGCGGATGCAGGGCTTTAACGTGCTGTATCCCATGGGATGGGATGCGTTCGGTCTGCCTACCGAAAACTTTGCCATTAAAAACCACATTCATCCCGAAGTGGTAACCAAAAACAATATTGCTCACTTCAAAGCCCAGTTGCAAGCCCTTGGCTTCTCTTTTGACTGGAGCCGTGAGATCAATACCACCGATCCCGAATATTACAAATGGACCCAATGGATCTTTTTGCAACTGTTCAAAAAGGGACTTGCCTATAAAAAAGAAATGTCGGTAAACTGGTGTACCTCTTGCAAATGTGTATTGGCCAACGAAGAAGTGGTCAACGGTGTGTGCGAACGTTGCGGCAGCGAAGTGGTACATAAGGTAAAAAGCCAATGGATGCTGAAAATTACCGAATATGCCCAACGCCTGATCGACGATCTGGACGAAGTAGATTACATTGAACGGGTAAAAACCCAACAAAAGAACTGGATCGGTCGTTCTACCGGTGCGTTGGTTACCTTTAAAACCAACGTCAATCACGACGTGACCGTATACACCACTCGTCCCGACACCTTGTTTGGGGCAACCTATATGGTGCTTTCTCCCGAATATGCCCAAATTGAGGAGTGGAAAAAAGAAGGTCTGATCGGCAACGTTGCCGAGGTAGAAGCCTATCAAGCAGAAGCCGCTCGCAAATCTGACTTTGAACGCACCGAAATGGCAAAGGACAAAACCGGTGTCAAACTGGACGGTGTTCGTGCCATTAACCCTGTAAACGGGGAAGAGATTCCCGTGTTTATTTCCGACTACGTATTGGTTTCTTACGGTACCGGCGCGGTTATGGGTGTTCCCGCTCACGACAGCCGTGACTGGGAATTTGCCAAGAAATTCGACCTGCCTATTATTGAAGTAGTAGCAGGGGGTAACGTACAAGAAGCCGCCTTTACCGACGTGGAAACCGGCGTAATGGTCAACTCCGGCTTTATGACCGGAATGAGCGTAGAAGATGCCAAAGAAGCCATTAAAGACTACATGACCGAACAAGGCTTCGGCGAACGGAAAGTCAACTACAAACTCCGTGACTGGGTGTTCTCCCGTCAACGGTATTGGGGCGAGCCCATTCCCATTGTGCATTGTGAACATTGCGGCTACGTACCCGTACCCGAAAGCGAACTGCCTCTCAAACTGCCGATGGTAGACTCTTACGAGCCCACCGACAACGGGGAATCTCCGCTGGCAACCATTGACAGTTTTGTCAACACCACCTGCCCCGTGTGCGGCGCTCCCGCCAAGCGGGAAACTGATACCATGCCTCAATGGGCAGGCTCTTCCTGGTACTTCTTACGGTATGCCGACCCCCACAATAGCGAGGCATTAGCATCCAAAGAAGCCCTCAATTACTGGACTCCCGTTGACTGGTACAACGGCGGTATGGAGCATACCACCCTCCACTTGTTGTACAGCCGCTTCTGGCACAAATTCCTGTATGATATCGGCGTAGTGCCCACCAAAGAGCCCTATGCCCGCCGCACCAGCCACGGTATGATTCTGGGGGAAAACGGCGAAAAGATGTCAAAATCTCGCGGCAACGTGGTAAACCCCGACGAGGTCATTGAACAATACGGCGCCGACACCATGCGTCTGTATGAAATGTTCATCGGTGACTTTGAAAAGTCTGCTCCTTGGTCTACCTCTTCCATTAAAGGGTGCAAACGGTTTGTGGACCGTGTTTGGGGTCTGCAAGACATGGTAAACGATGTGGACGGTTATTCTCCTGTATTGGTCAAGCAAATCCACCGCACCATTAAAAAGGTAACCGAGGATATTGAAGGCATGAAGTTCAACACCGCCATTGCCGCTATGATGGCGTTGCTCAACGACATTGACAAGGCAGGCAGCCTTTCCAAAGCCGATTACATGACCTTGATTCGCTTGCTTTCTCCCTTTGCTCCCCACGTAACCGAAGAATTGTGGCAAGTGCTGGGTGGCGAAGGCTTCTGCTCGGTCGCCGATTGGCCCACCTATGACGAGGCTATGTGTGTGGATAACGAAATTGAGGTTGTGGTACAGGTCAACGGCAAGGTCCGTTCTCGTGTGGTAGTTACCGCCGATGCCGACAAAGATACCCTGCTTGCCGCCGCCAAAGCTGACGAAAAGAGTGCCGCCGAATTGGACGGTGCTACCATTGTAAAAGAAATCGTAGTACCCGGCAAATTGGTGAATATTGTTGTTCGTAAATAATTTTTACCGCCCCGATTAATCGGGGCGGTTTCTGTTGGTGATTCTTTTGATTCTTATGGGCTTCTTTGCCTTGCGCGCACAATCAATCATAGATTTTGTGCCTTTTGATTTTTCATCCCAAAAGCAAATAATATAATCAGCCGCTTCGGCCATTTTTCTGTTGCGAATGGGTCCTGCCGCTTTGCCTAAGGTTGCCCAATCAGCGGGGTATCGCTCGATTGCATAGCCGTGGGCAATAGCATATTGTTCTCCTAAAGCATCCGCGCCTCGGCAACCACCCGACAAAATGACCAAGGTGTGTTGTTTGCAAAGTTTGCTGACGCAAAAATCAATATATTTCTCTGCTTCTTCGTAGTTTGTGTAGTTTCTGCAACCTGCAATTACAATTCGCTTTTCCATAGCGCCCTCCATATACTTATATAAATATATATTGATACAGAGGAATTGTCAAGTAAATATACCTCTAATAAAATAGTGCTTAGAGGTGGATACTGTTATTATGATACGATTGACACTTGACAAAGCACTAAACCGTTTAAACATTAGCCGCTATGAGCTGAGCAAAAGAACCGGAATTCAATACCAGATTATTGATAATTATTATAAGAATAAAGTGATTCGATACGATAGTTACGTGTTGGATCGGATTTGTGATGCTTTACAATGTGATGTTTGTGATATAATTGAGCACAAATCATGATCACGCAAATTATTTCGCTCTTTCTTGATTTCATCCTTTCTTTTGCGAAAAAATGCAAAATAACTATTGACAAGCCATAGGGGCTTGGTGTATAATGCTAATTGCACATATTTGTGACTTTAACCCCTGCCAATGGGCGGAGGGAGGGAATATAATGAGTCAGGTTAAGATTAAAGATAATGAATCTCTCGAAAACGCACTGCGTCGTTTTAAACGTCAGACTCAACGCGATGGTGTTATCCAAGAAGTTCGCAAGAGAGAACATTATGAAAAGCCTTCGGTAAAACGTAAAAAGAAATCCGAAGCCGCTCGTAAGCGCAAGTTTAAATAAGTGATGAAAGCGGTTGTTGTATAGACAACCGCTTTTTCCTTTTCACTCAAAGGAGTAACCGTTATGGCCATTTTCAAGCCTACTTATTATAAACGTCGCCTGACCGATCTTACGGTGGCGGAATTAAAAAATGAGGGGATCCATACCCTGCTGCTGGATGTGGATAATACCCTGTCTACCCATCATAATCCCGATCCCGATGAGGGAATCCCTGCCTTGATCGACGAAATGAAAAGGGAGGGTATTGGTCTGATCATCGTGTCCAACTCCCGTCGGGCACGGGTAGAGCCCTTTGCGCAAAAGTTGGGTGTCGACTTTTTTTATCTTTGCAAAAAACCCTTGCCCTTTCGCTTAAATAAAGCCATCAAGCAAATGGGCGCCGACAAAAAGGGAATGATGCTTTGCGGCGATCAGATCTTTACCGATATGCCCGCCGGCAATCTATGCGGGGTTAAAACCTTGCTGTTAGAGCCCATTGAAGAAGAAACGGGTTGGAGTTTTCGCGTGCGCCGCAAAATAGAACGCCCTATGCGACGCCGTTATAAGGAGAAGGTACAATGAGTATGGCAAAATTCGGCCCTGCGGGAACAGGGGACAGCTTTAAAGAACAAGGCTATAAAACCAGTCTGCAGGTGCCCGGTTATTTGGAAAAAATGGGGCTGAACTGGTTTGAGTATCAGTGCGGTCGCGGGGTGAATATCGGAGAAGACAAAGCGGTGGCTTTGGGTGAAAAAGCCAAGGAACACGGCATCGGCGTTTCTCTGCACGCACCTTATTATATCTCGCTCGCTTCCAAAGAAGAGGAAAAACGGGACAATTCGGTGAATTACATTCTCCAATCTGCCCGTGCAGTAAGCGCTATGGGGGGCAACCGTATTGTGGTGCATCCCGGCGGATTGGGCGGACTTGCCCGTGACGATGCTACGGCTCTCGCCTGCGTTACCTTGAAAAAGGCGCAGGATTGCTTGGATGCCAACGGACTTTCTCACGTACATATTTGCCCCGAAACCATGGGCAAGATCAATCAACTGGGAACGCTGGAAGAAGTATTGCAAATGTGCGGGGTGGACGAGCGGTTTTTGCCCTGCATTGACTTTGGGCACCTCAATGCCCGCACCCATGGGGCGGTGAACTCGGCGGATGCTTTTACCGCAATCTTAGATGAAGTGGAAAGCCAATTGGGCCATGACCGTATGAAGGTGTTCCATTCTCATTTCTCCAAGATCGAGTATACCGACGGGGGAGAAAAACGCCATCTTACCTTTGAAGATCAGGTGTTCGGTCCCGATTTTTCACCGTTGGCGGAGCTGATTGCCAAAAAGAATCTGTCTCCCGTGTTTGTGTGTGAATCCGCAGGCAGTCAAGCGGAGGATGCGGCGCAAATGCAAGCGGTTTATCGGTCCTTCCTTTCAGAATAACCGTTTTTTACTTCTCATATAGTGTCATAGGTGATGCTGTATGAAAGGATATTTTACGGTACGGGCAAAGGCGCTGTTCCTCACAGTTGGCTTTTTCCTTGTGGGCATAGGGCTGATGTTTTTTGCGGGGCAGCTACAGCAAGGGGTGCGGGAAGGACTTTCTTTGTGCGCACGGGTGGTGATTCCCGCCTTGTTTGTGTATCTTTGTCTGTGCTATTGGCTGACCGAAACCCAAGGACTATCCTGTATTACCCGCTTGCTTCGTCCGCTGTTCCGTGTGTTGTTGGGAAACAGTTGGCAAGGGGGCGCCGCTTTGCTGATGGCGGTGATGGGCGGTTATCCCATGGGAGCGGCGGTACTAAAACGGCTATATGACAGCTCTGCCCTGTCTGCCCGTCAGGTTCGCCGCTTGTCTTTGGGACTGTTTTGCCCTTCGCCCGCCTTCGCAGTTTCGGCGGTGGGTGTGGGCTTGCTGTCCTCTCCCTTGGCAGGCTTGCTTTTGTGGATCGCCGCAACCGTTCCCGTTTTGATCATAACCGTTGCGCTTGGCCGTTTGGGGGGCGAAGCCCTTTCTGCCAAAGAGGAGGCTTTTCCTCATCAGGGTGGCTTTTCTTCGGCTATGGCGGGTGCCTGCAGGTCAATGCTTCACATTTGCGGCGTGGTGGTGCTCTGCCGTGCCATAGCATCCGTGTTGCAAGGCCTACCCTTTCCCTCTATTGTGATCCAAGGGCTGAGCGCCCTGCTGGAGGTCACCAACGGATGCGTGATTCTTTCACCCTACGGCTTGCCTTGGTTGGCGGCGGTATTGGGCTTCGGCGGTATCGGCACACACCTGCAGATCAAAGGGCTTCTGGGCGGATTGATGCCGTCCTATCCCATCTATATCGGGGTACGGCTTTTGCAGGGAGCCGCCGCTTACGGTATGACCTTCTTGCTTGCCAAATGGTGCTCGCCTGTGCTGCCCACCCTTTGGCTTACTACTCCGCCTGCGGTGGGAAGCCATTCGGTCTTGCCGTCGGTCGCAGTGGTGCTGACCTGCTTTGTATTTTTAGGATGGTTGGAGTATGCCAACCCAAAAAGGAAGGTAAACAATGAAAAACCAAGGATTTATCAGTGAAGAATACCGAAAGGAGTGCCGCTATTGCGAGCACGGCAAATTGTCCTTTGACGGTACCGCGGTGCTGTGTCCCAAAAAGGGAATCGTTGCGCCTGACCACCTATGCAAAAAATACGTGTATGATCCGCTGAAGTACACGCCTATGCAACCCACCTTGCCAAAGCAGACCTTCAGTGCAGAAGATTTTAGCTTATAAACAGAAAGACCCGAAGGGATTCTTCCTTCGGGTCTTTTTTGCAAGAGCTATTCTTCCGCAGGGAACTTGTCGATCTTGCCGACAACCTTTTTGAGAATATTGAGCGCGTCGGTGGCATCGGCTTTGCCGTTACCGTCGGTGTCGGCTACAATCAGTTGTTCGCCGGTCGGGTCGACCTTGCCTACTACGCTTTTCAGCACTTCCAGCGCATCGGTTGCCTCTACCTTGCCGTTGCCGTCTACGTCGCCGTAGCGATTATCAGGCCAATTGATGTGAACGGCTTTGGCGCAGGCTACTAATTTATCATAGGCGATAGGGTCTATCAAAGCGCGTTGTTCTTCGGTAAGAGCGTCGTATTGATCGATTGCTTCTTTCACCGTATAGGTCTCCCAAGGTTCGATTGCATCGGGATCAGTCAATTGGTTGATCATGGTGTTAACCTTATCAGCGGCAATTTGATCTTCATTTACGGGATGAAAAAAGGGGTTTGGGGAAGGGTCTTTATCATAAGTAACCAGCTTGCCGGTATCATACGCCAACCACCAACGATAGCCTGTGGTGATGGCGCAAGGTTCAGAATCTACGTTGGTAGCTGAATTGGTTACAGCGATATTGTAATAAAAGGCAGAGTAGTGCTCGTGCCCTGCATAACCGTGAGCAAGTGGCACACGGACCTCGCAGGTATAGCCGATTTGCCTACCACTGCTGTCCGTTTTCTTTATGGCAACCATATTTTCATCGCATCGGAAGTAGTTGTCAGCATTTTTGATTTTGGTGGGATCATACATCGGTTGATCCATAAAAATATATTTGTCGTTTACCGTTTGTGCATCGGTTACCGCTAAATTGTGTGCTATTAATCGAAAATGGGTATCAGCGTTAACTTGACTGTCAAGATTATCTTGAAAGGAGCCGGTGGCGGATAGAGGATCGGTATCGATATAAAAATCGATATTTTCAATGAGTGGATGGGCATCGTTGGGAACGCCGGTGTAATCGGTGTAGGTGGTGGCAATTATGGGATCGTTCACGTCAACAAAGAAATAAGCGTATTGATCATCATAAGCGACATACAATTTTATCTTGATTTCTTCTTTGAGCGGTTCTAATAATAACGGAGGTTGGCCGGTAACATCGAAGCGACGGGAAAGTGGGAGTAAGGTGGTATCCTCAAAACTGTCATAATAGAAGTAGCAGTTGTTGGCAATAGCCCATGCATCATCCCGGTAATACGGGTCTAATTGGCCGTCAATCACAAAATGGGTTTCTTCTGCCGAAACAGGGGTTATACCGATTGCTGAAAGGATGAGTGCCATAATCAACATCAACGAGCAAAGTTTTTTCATCCGATACACCTTCTTATAATCATTCTGCTTTAAGTATATATGAGTTTCATTCCAATTGCAACCTTTTTTACCCAAAGGAAAACGCCCTCGGTTTTGAGGGCGTTTTGTTGATTGAAACTATTCTTCCACAGGGAACTTGTCGATCTTGCCGACAACCTTTTTGAGAATATTGAGCGCGTCGGTGGCATCGGATTTGCCGTTACCGTCGGTATCGGCTACAATCAGTTGTTCGCCGGACAGGTCGACCTTGCCTACTACGCTTTTCAGCACTTCCAGCGCATCGGTTGCCTCTACCTTGCCGTTGCCGTCTACGTCGCCGTACAGGTAAGTCGTTTCGCCTTTTAACTGAGCAATTTTTGCTTTGGCGCGGAGCAGTTTGGTCTGGTTGGTGACCAATTCTCTTTGGGCAACGGTCAGGTTTTCGTACGCTTGATCGGCGGTGTTGACCGCTTCTTCGTGGTCTAACGTGATGTCGTCTGCTTCGGGCAACGCGGTAATCAAACCTTCCACTGCTTTGGCGGCGGTTTGATTGTTTTCCAGTTGCTCAAGCGAAAGGCCTACCATCACGTTGTCAATGTGAATGGAGCCGCTTGCGGTATCTTCTACCAACACGTCAATGCGGTTGATCTGGCTGAGGGGCGCGTGCGCGGTGGTGTTGTATCCTTTGGCGTTTTTGATGGCAAAGGTGTAACAGGTGAAATCAGAGCCGCCGGACAGGGTTACTTCATAAGTTCCGTCTGCTGTGGGCAGCATCCACATTTCATCGCTGTCTTGTTTGCCTACCAAGAATCGCAAGGTCTTGTCGCGGGCATCATCATTGCGGACCATAATGGAAATGGTTTTGTATCTGTGCAGTGAGAAGGGCATCAGATATTGCCCGTAGTAGACGCTGGCGCCTGCGGTGGCTTTAGACGTCGTGTCGTAAGCAATCTTGATAGAGCCCGTACCTTCTTGACGGATGGCATTATCCACTGATACAATGGCGTACACGTCGCCCAAACCTGTGCCTTGCCAGGTGGGTACGTATTCGCCGGTAGCACCCGAATCCACAAACACCGAGGTGGTGTCGCAATACAGCCAATCGTTGGAGCAGAAATATTGGGTCATCTCGCGGTTGCTGCGATGAGGAACGGCAGGCAGCTGATACGAGTTGCACAGATTGGCAGATTGAGCGTGGGAGTTAAAGGCGTAGGTGAAGTTGACGGGATCGGTGATGCTGTCGTTCCACACCTTGACCACGTTTTTGCCTTCGATCTTAGCTTTGGCAGGCAGGAACAGACCGCTTTTGCTTGCAATAGTAAAGCCGTGCACGCCAATGCTGTCATTCAGGGTGGTCAGACCCTCTGCTACGTGATCAAAGGTGACGTAGATCGCACCGTTTTTGATTTCAAACGATTTCACCGTAGGTGCGTAGTAATCGGCGTTGCCGTAACCGCAGAAGTTGTGAGCGGCGGCAAGACCCGCGCGACCACCGCCGATATATTTGGTGTTGGGATGAATGGCGTAAGCAACGTTGGGTGCGGGGGGATTCACGTAGGTGAGGGGAACGTCGTAAATGGGAATATTCACAATGTTGGGATTGGCGGCTTGCGCATCGGCAATCTCTTCGATCCATTTGGGAATGATCTGGGGATCGCCCAAATAGACGTGGTTTGCAATGTTGATAACGATGACAGGCATATCGCCCTTTTCAAAGCCGAAGACCTTGCTGTAACCGCTTGCCAACGCCTGAATGGCTTGGCTGTAATAGCCTGTTTCATTGGGTTTACCGTCGCAGTTGGATTCCCCTTGGCACCACAGAACACCGCCCAGATTCATACCTGCCATAGGACCGATCTTGGTGTTGTACAAAGCGGTCATATGACGGTAGTCGGCGGGGGTGGTGGCCGATTCGGCTTCGGTCATATACAGGTTGTTCTTTTGCAACAAGGATTTTACGGTTTCATTGGCTTCAATGCTTTCACGGGACAACCAGGTTTGGATGTTGGTGGCACCAAGCGAAGCATTGATAATCCCTACGGGTACATTCAGCTTTTGCCGCATTTGCTTGGCGGCATAGTAGCCGTTGGCTGACATGGTTGCAATGCTGGTAGCGGCAGAACCGTCTACCCAATACGCACCCGCAATGTCAAAGGCGGGAGTAGCACGAGCAGTACCGGATGAGCCTACGGGGTTGCCGGTCATATGCAGAATCCGCATATACTCGTCGTTGGCGTTGGCGATTTCTTCTGCGCCGTTGATTTCCCAATCCAAACGGTATTCCATATTGGATTGTCCTGCGGCGATCCATACCTCGCCAACCAGCACGTTGGTGATGATCTTCATAGGTTTGCCGTCTTCATAAACCACAATGCGATAGACGTCATAACTACCCTTGCGGGCATCAAAGGACAAAGTCCAGTTGCCGTTGAAGGGAACTTTTACGTGCTTGGTTTCAATGGGTTGCAGAGAGTCGCCTAAATACAATTCGGCCGAGATGGTTTTTCCGGCGGTGGAAAGGCCAAACAGATTCATGGGCTTATTTTGTTGAAACATCATATTATCGGCGAAGAAGTTAGGCATTGCAAAGTCGTTGACTGCTCCTGTTCTGCTGACCGCCTGAGCAGAAAACAGTCCGCTCATACAACCGAACGTCAGAGCCAGACACAATCCGAAGCCAATCATTCTTTTCATAGCTACTCCTCCTAATGGTATCATAACACATATTTTTCACTGAGAAAACGTTCGCCCACAGCATATTTACCTCCCCATATATCATGGAGTAAGCTTTCGTAAATTTGCTTGTATATTAGGTATGGGCATGGTGCTTTTCTCCCGCAAGGTTAATACATTAAAACTATAACATAGAAGCGATTCATTTGCAATAAAAAACGCTCCGTGCATTACGGAGCGTTTGATCAATTCGGCAAATTAGCATTCCAAGCCCAGTAACCAAAGTACCGAAACGTTCAGTACTTGTGACAGTGCCACCAGTTCAAAGTCACTGACTTTGCGAAGCTGACCCTCTAACTTAGAAAGCCCGGAGGAGTTCAGGTCTACACCCCGCACTTGCAATTGTGCCAGGAGATCCTTTTGTTTCATGCCAAGGTCTTTCCGTTTATCTTCTACCCGTTTGCCCACCATATTGCAGGTGCCGATTTCTTGTTTTCTGATTCTCACTACCAATTCCTCCATTCTACGACGACATCTTACCCGACTAATATAAACTCAATGATAAGTTTTATAATTCCAAAAGGAAAAATACAAAAAAGTTTACAGTTTGTTCATAATTTACAAGCAAAAGGGATTGGATTTTTCTTGCTTTTTTGGGGGAGTGTGGTACAATAAAGAAGAACCTATAAAGGATGGTGTACAGCAATGAATCACTACGGCTCACGCGCTAAAAATCTGACCATGCTGACCGAATTTTGTCAGCTGAATGTGGCGAGCGGCGCTTTTTCCAATGGATTGACCGATACGGTCGCCTATTACGACTTGTTTTTCCGTAATATTCCCGATGATGGTGGCTTTATTATTGCGGCCGGTCTCTCGCAGGTCATCGACTATTTGCGGGATCTGCATTTTGATGAAGAGGATTTGGCGTATCTTCGTTCCACCCAGTTGTACAGCGAGGATTTCCTTGCCTTTTTAAAGGACTTTAAATTCACCTGCGACGTGTGGGCGGTGCCTGAAGGAACGCCTGTGTTTCCCTATGAGCCCATTGTTACCGTAAAAGGTCCGCTGATGCAGGCACAGTTTATTGAAACCATGCTGTTGCTTATCATCAACCATCAATCGTTGATTGCCACCAAAGCCAATCGCATTGTGCGGGCGGCCGAAGGGCGTGAGGTGTATGAGTTCGGTGCTCGTCGTTCTCACGGGGTGGATGCGGCATTGCTTGGCTCCCGCGCGGCGTATATCGGCGGTTGCGCAGGAACTACCCAAGTGCTGGCGGCCAAAGAACTGGGCATTCCCTTCTTTACAACCATGACCCATAGCTGGGTGCAATCCTTTGACAGTGAGTATGAAGCCTTTGCCGCTTTTGCTAAAGACTGCCCCAACGATTGCGTGCTGTTGGTGGACACCTACAACACCATTCATTCGGGTGTGCCAAACGCCATTCGGGTATTTGATGAGATTCTGAAACCGTTGGGAGTGCGTCCCAAGGGGATTCGTATTGACTCGGGCGATATTACCTATCTGACGAAAAAGGCGCGAAGACTGCTGGACGAAGCGGGCTATGCCGATTGCGCTATTACGGTGAGCAACTCGCTGGATGAGGAGATCATTCGGGATATGCTTATTCAGGGCGCAAAGGTAGATAGTTTCGGGGTGGGGGAACGGCTGATTACTTCGGCATCCTCTCCCGTACTCAGCGGCGTATATAAGTTGGCCGCCGTAGAAGAAAATGGGCAGATCAAACCCAAAATTAAAATCAGCGACAACACGGGTAAAATCACCATGCCGGGGGTTAAAACCGTGTGGCGGCTGTTGGATCGGGATCTGGGCAAAGCCATCGCCGACGTGGTGACCTTGTCGGAGGAAGAGTTTGACCAGAACCGGCCCTATGAGCTGTTTGACCCCATCCACACCTGGAAGCGGAAAA
Source organism: Clostridia bacterium (assembly GCA_017439545.1). Classification (GTDB taxonomy): domain Bacteria; phylum Bacillota; class Clostridia; order Oscillospirales; family Acutalibacteraceae; genus UMGS1484. The sequence continues at coordinate 26,859 of JAFSIW010000083.1, forward strand.
CGGTGGACAATTTTGTGGCGCGACGGCTGTTACAGCCCATCTTTGTGGGTGGCAAATGTGTGTATTCTTCTCCCACCTTGCCTGAGATTCAGCGGTATTGCTCCTCGCAGATCAATACTCTGTGGGAAGAAGTGACCCGCTTTGAAAAGCCTCATCATTATTACGTAGACTTGTCCCAAAAACTGTGGCAGTTGCGGCAGGATATGTTGCAACGGTTTTCTAAATAGGAGGAATGAAGAATGAAACGATGGATTGCTGTTATGTGTGTCGTAGCGCTGACGGTTTGTCTGATGGGCTGTAAAAGCACCGAAGATGCTCCCTCGGACGTGACCTATTTCGATGGGGTGTCTACCATTGAATTAACGGCGGACTCTATTAAAGACAAAGTGTCGAAAGGCACGATGGAAATCGAATTTGAAGGCGCGCCCGACGTAACCGATACTCACACCCACGGCGAGACGGTAAAAGCTACCGTGACCTTGGGAATGGAAGCTACTGCGCTGACCGAGCTGTTGATGCCCAGCGGCTATGTTTGGGAAGAACATCGCAAGGTAGGCGAGAATTATATTCGTCACGAGTGCGGAAACTCTATGACCGCTTATTTTTACTATACCAATGACGATCGTCAGAACGGTTTGGCATCGGTGGTGTATTTTGGCACGGCATACGGCTTTGAGCCTACCGTTACCACCATTGATCAGGTGAAAACGGTGATGGGCACCCCCGACGCCGAAGCCCCTGCGAACGACAAGGCCCTGTCTATGTTTTTGTTCTTTGAGTCGGGCTATACCTATACCGATTACGTGTGCGGTAATAACCATGTGTCCTTCTTCTTCCACGAAAACGGCACGCTGGGTGCTACCGTGATTTATCAGGACGGTCTTTGGATCTATTGATGAACAAGGCAGGCGGTTACCAGCAACTCCGCTAACTCCTGATACAACGTGTATCCTTCTACGGAGGAGCGGAACATGATGTCTACCGAGGGACAGTTCAATGCGGCGGCGCTCCAGTTGCGAAATCCGCTGTCGGTCAGTGCGCCAAACTCGGCTTCGGTTGCATAGCCTGCTGCGAGGGCAATTAGTTGCCCTGCTTGTCGGTTGTGTTCCGATTCTTCCCGATTGTTACGCCAATATACTTCTCCACTGCCGGGATAAAAAGCGACGGTATGTATCGTTTTTTGTTGCCGGCAGTAGTCGGCTATCGCCACGGTTTCGGGCTCACTTTCGGCAGTGGGACCACTGTAACCAAAGGCGGCAGGTCCAAAAATGCCACAGCCCTGTTCCCGTTTGCGACGAGGAGCAAAGCCAAAGTCGAAATTGCGACCGATGTCCACGCCACGGGCATTGGCGCTCCATTTTGCGGTGTGGGAATGGCATAAACGGCGGATTCGTCCGCTGTCCAGCCCTGCGCAATGGGCGCCTCGGGCACAGATCTCCCGCCCGTCGGGGTTGGCAAAGGGGATCAAGACGATTTTTTGCTTGCTGAGAATCGTAAGGGGATTGACACCGCTTACCGAACTACCGTTGGCAATTCCTTTCAAAAGAGATTCGGCAAACTGCAACAGTAGCGGTCCGCTTTGATTGTCGGTACCCCAAAGGGTTCCCACAAACAGGGTGCAGGGAGCACTTTCCCGACCGATCTCTAACCCGTAAATACTGCGACCTACCACGCTTTTGCCGATGGTTTTGACCTGCAACATGGGGTATTGTGCTTTCAGCCGCCAAGTGGTGTTCTGCATAAAGGTGTAATCCGCGATGAGTTGATTCATGGCAATCGCCCTTTCAAAAGCATAAATTAACGTCCCTATACTATATTCGTAAAGAAGGCTTTGTATGAACATGGAAGAAATCAAAATCGCAAGTCGTGCAATCCATAACGGACGGATACTCAACCTGCGAGAAGATACGGTGCGCCTGCCTGACGGCAGTGAGGCACTGCGAGAGGTAATCGAACACCACGGCGGCAGTTGTGTGGCGGCATTGACCGAGCAACGGGAATTGTTGCTGGTGCGGCAATTCCGTTACGGTGCAAGTAAGGTGCTGTGGGAGTTGCCTGCCGGCAAATTAGAGCAGGGAGAAGATCCTGCCTGTTGTGCGGCAAGAGAGCTGATCGAAGAAACCGGCTACCGTGCCCGTCGGTTGCAATCGCTGGGATGCTTGCATCCCACCCCTGCTTATTGCCAAGAGGTCATCTATATGTATTATGCCGACGAGTTGGAATCGGCACAGCAACAATTGGATGAAGGAGAGTTTTTAGAGGTATCCGCCGTTCCTTTTGACGCCGCGGTCAAAATGGTGATGGACGGCGAGATCACCGATGCCAAAACAGTAATTGCCATCTTAAAATTAAAGGAGATGCTCAAATGATACAAGCGGTTATTTTTGATATGGACGGTGTGTTGGTGGATTCGGAATTCGCTATGCGCACGGCGGCCATTCTGGCGTTAAAAGAGTGGGGCGTTTTTGCCGAACACGAAGATTTTATTCCTTTTACGGGCGCGGGAGAAGACCGCTTTGTCGGCGGTGTTGCCGAATTGCACGGCGTGCCTTACGTGGTAGAAATGAAACACCGTGCTTATGCAATCTATCTTGAGATTTGTAACGATACCATTCACCGTTTTCCCGAAATCCCCGAAACGGTGGAACGCTTGTCCGCCATGGGATTGAAGATTGCCATTGCCAGTGCGGCGGATGCCATTAAGGTCAACGCCAATATCGGCGCCGCAGGGATTAACCCTATGTATCTTGGCGCATTGGTCACGGGGGATGACGTACAAAAGAAAAAACCCGACCCGGCAGCCTTTCTGCTGGCGGCAGAAAAACTGGGAGTCGAGCCCCAATACTGCGTTGTGATTGAAGATGCGGTCAACGGTATCAAAGCGGCGGTCAACGCCGGAATGAAATCCGTAGGGATTCCTTCCTCCTTCGCTCCCGAAGAACTGTTAGCGGCAGGTGCTGATGCCATTGCCGACGAAACCCGTCTTTTGCCCGAACTGCTCGCCGACTTGTGATCACATCATTACGTATAACAGCGCCAACATTAAAATGGGGTCGGTGTCTTCGGCACTGAGCAAAGCCAACACCATCAGCACCAGCGAGGTGTCTTTGCCCTCTAACAAGGATTTTACGTTCAGCATACTCAGCAGATTGTTTCCTTTTTTGGGAGGAACAGGCGATTCGCTGACTTGCGGCGGCGGTTGTTCGTGAGCGCCCACCGTGGCTTTGGCTCGCCGTTGCATTTCCATCACACGGCGCTCGGCTTCCCGTTGCATATTGGCAAAATCACTTTGGTTATATCCTTGCCCTGCCACCCATATCCCTCCTAAAACAGACCTGCATCCTTTATGGCAGGCAAAATGCTGACCAACCGCAACAATTTAATGGCGTCGTCCACCCGCTTTTGGCGATGCTCTGACAAATACGGACGAAGGGCCATCAGCACCCCGCTTCGGTGATCGGCGGTGCTGTTTTTCAGCAGATTGGCCATTTTCATCATACCGGCAATTTGGTTGGGCGAAATGTCCAAGCCTTCTGACGTCGGCTCGTTCTGAGCGGGTGGCGGTGTGTTGCCGCCGAATAAAGAGCCTGCCATGGCCTGCAGTTTGGCCATTTGCTGTGGATCATTCATAATGTTAGCCAGCATACTTGACAGGTCTTCCATCGGTCACCCTCCTATTTGCCCAATTGTTTGAGCAACGCTTTTCCCATGGGGGAGTTGAGAATTTCGTTCAGTTTGTCTTTGTCGGCCAAAATGGATTGCACCTTGGCCATATCCGCCTGACTCAGCGAAGCGGTGAGTTTTGAAACGTCTCCCGAATCAATGGCGGCCTTGACCGCCTTGGGATCGGCTTGCATTTCACCCGATGCTTTGCGGATGAATTGATCTACGGACATAGGATTCATGATAATCACCTCTATACTATATGAAAGGATGTGCCTTGCTATGCGGCTTTTGGTGTTTTCTGACAGCCACGGCGATGCCAACAGCTTGTTGACCGCCATAGAAGACCAACCGTCGGCCAATACCATTCTATTCTTAGGGGACGGAATGCGTGACATAGAAAAAATAGAAGATCGGTATCCCGATAAAACTTTTTATAAAGTCAGCGGCAACTGCGATCTGGCGAGTATGGAGCCTTTGACCCGCTTGTTGGAACTGGGCGGCAAGCGGATCTTAATGACCCACGGGCACGAATACCATGTAAAATTTGGGGAGCGGGAGGCGGAATACACCGCCCGTCGCAACGAGTGCCATCTGCTGTTGTACGGTCATACCCATCAACCCGTTGCCAAATACAACGATGGGTTGTACGTAATGAATCCCGGATCGGCGTGTCGCCGCAACAGCCACACCTACGGGGTGGTGGACATCACAAACGGCGGCATTTTTTGCAATATTGTGCATCTGTAAAAAAGAGGATTGGTTTTAGGCGGTGCTCCGTGAGAGATAACCGCCCTTCCATCCTCTTTTTCAACGTTTTTTGCCGCAACTCGTCCGAAATTGTGTTGTTTTTGGGGATAACCTATGCTATAGTGAAAACGAAAATATCTCTGTTTTTCAGGAGGGGTTTAGGATGTATCAAATCGTTTACGAACAACATACCGTTTATGAATTTGCCGCGGAGGAACTTGCTAAGTATTACGCCAAGATCACCGGTCAGATTCTGTTGCGCCACAAAACCTTGCAACAACAAGGCACACCCATTGTACTGGGGAGCCCTGCGTTTATTAAGGAAGTGCTGGGAGTAGCAGTGCCTACCGAAAAACTGCGGTACGACGGGTATTGGATTCTATCGGATGACCAAAAAATTGCCGTATCGGGTCTTGAAAAACGAAGCGTGCTGTACGGCGTCTACCGCCTGCTGGAAGACGTGGGTTGCAAGTGGATGTTCCCCGGTCCCGAAGGGGAGATTCTGCCTAAAACCAAAACCCTGCAATTTAAGCAGGGGGAGATCATTGACAATCCCGATTTTGAAGTCCGCGCTTCCACCGACGACACCAAAATGGACGAGATCCCCGACAGTTACATAATCGAAACCCTGGAAAAATTCGATTGGGCAGGCAAAAACCGTCTCAATACCTATTTCCAAGGCTGCAATATGTTCAACGGCGATATGTACTTGCGCCCCATGATCATGCGGGAACTGAATAAACGAGGCTTCCGTTTGGAAGTGGGTGGACATAGCACGTGGATTTACGTCCGCCGTGAACTGTTCGGCGAAAAGCCCGAACTGTTCCGTGAGGTGGACGGTGTCCGCCGCGCCGACGGTAACTTCTGTTCTTCTAACTCCGAAGCGGTGCAAATGGTGGTAGACGGGGTAGGCAATCTGCTCAAACAAGTCCCTGCCATTGAATGCTTTCATTTGTGGTTCGAGGATACCTTCGGCGGTAGCTGGTGCACCTGCGAAAAATGCAAAGACCTGACCCCTGCTCAACAAATGATGAACGTGATCAAGGCGGTAGCGTTGGCATATCCCCAACTTCACGTGGACTTTATTTTGTATCACGACAGCGGCGACGTTTCTTCCATTACTCAGCAATTGCCCGAAAACATTTCGGCCTATTATGCTCCCCGTGAACGTTGCTATGCCCATCGTTTGTCCGATCCCGACTGCGCCCGCAACGTGGTGTATCACGATCAAGTCAGACACGCCCGCGAAGTGTTTGCTTCTATCTATCCTTTTGAATATTGGACCGATATGATCCTGTTCAACAAAATGGGCATCAACCTGCAACGCACCATGCATGAGGACTTGTTTGATTACAAGGATTTAGGGGTGAATGCCATCACCTTGCTTATGTTCAACCGCTATTCCTGGTTTGCTTATAAGCTGTCTATGGCTACCTTTGCCCGTCACACCTGGTCGATGGATTGCGATTATATGGCGGTACGCAAGGAACTGTGCGATATCTATTATAAAGACCAATCGGCGGCCATGATGACCTATTACGATCTGCAAGAACAGTTTACCGATCTGATGTTGCAGTTCTGCGGATACGACGACGTGCACGACATTCGCAACATCATCCCCTTGAATCCTGAATTCGGCGAAAAGCACTTGCAGGATCTGGTAAAAGCCGAATCCATCTTAAAAGAAATGGAGGCGGTGCTCAACGAGGCAATTAACGCTACCGACGACGTGGCGGTCTGCTATTTGCTCCATTCCGAATTGCAAAGTGTGTACGTTACCCAAAAGACTGCGTCTATTACCCATCGGTTGATGCGCGCCCGTCAGGACAAGGCCTTTAACGGCATGAGCGATGAGGCCTTTGACAAGGTGATGGACGATCTGATTGCCGATCACGAGGTGTTGGCCGAATACGGTTACAGCCTGCCTACCGCTCTTGTGGGCATCAACGGTAAAACTACCTTTGAGGATCATTTGTGCGGCGATTTGAACACTTTCTACCGCACCCTGAAATCCCAAGGGGTGGCCAAAGATTTTAAGACCTTCTGAACATAAATAGAAATCCTCCCACATAAGGTTACTTGTCATAAGGATGTTTTGTGATACACAAATAATATAATACGAAATACCGCCGAGAGTGACCTAAAGGTTATCTCGGCGGTATTTTTTTACATGTATATTATACCACAAAATCACCTAAAATACAAGTCTTGTGATTTGCAAAAGAAACTTATATAATTTGTGGTAGAATATCGCAATTTGTTACGGAGGCCCTATGATTCTTAATGCTTTAGATGAAGTTTTATTTTGGGAAGATATTCCCGTTCTAAAAGACTTTATACACCAAAATATGTCAAAATACTATCCGCACGATCCTGAACAATTTCACTTGGAAAAAGCTATGTTTTTAAAGAATCATATACCAAATAAAGAAACCTTCATATCTAAACTTGTTCATTATTCCAAAAGCGGTACTGCTACCTGGGTATCCGGCAGAAGCGGACTCAGCGATGACATTGATAGCAACGCAATGGTAAAAGCAATAAAATATAGTTCACAGATAGAAAACGGACGGAAGAAAGCGCTTCAAGCATCAAGGTGGCAAAAAAGCAATCCGGATTTTTGGAACTTCTACTCAAGTAATGTGTTACACAGCATTAGTAATCACATTCTCGAATTAACTGTAGGTGCCGGTGGAGGAACCAATGTTGTTATGTCGAATATGTGCGAGTGTGATTACTATATGGGTGTCGATATCGACTTTGTTTGTGCTAAAAATGCTGATGCATTGGCGAAGTATTATGAAGTAAATGGACTTGGCATCGCAACATCCCTTTGGAATCTTCCTTTTGATAATGAAATGTTCAC
>JAFSIW010000084.1 GCA_017439545.1 Clostridia bacterium
AAACTCGGCGGCAGAAATTTCTTCGAACCTACAAATAAAATTTTTTTGTGTTTCAGGAAGTCGCAAACCGCAGGCATACTCGCGTATGTCAAGGTTTAAGACGATGTGAAACCGTAAAAATTCATTTGTAGGCGTTGGCAGATTCGAGCCCTGCCAACTTAAGTAAATACTATACAAAGGAGATCCCACTATGAATCAAAAAGATATGAACAGAGAAACTGTGATTTGCGAAGAAAAGGATCGGCTGTTATCCCTGTCTGAAAAGGAACTGCTGGTTGAAGTGCTGTTGGAATTAAAGCGGATCGAAGAAAGAATAGACGAAATAGATACAACCATTCAAATCTATAGCAACTGATCCGCCGAATCGCTTTTTACGGGACGTCGTGGGCGCCGTCCCCTACGTTAAAACAAGGTGGTTATCCAATCAATCACACTCACCACTGTGCCCATGACGTAGCCTTTGCTTGTGTTAATATGGGAAGTTATATGTTGACAAGAAAACTTTGCAAAAACCTCTTGACAAGTTTACTTGGCAGTGCTATACTATGTTTGCAAACAAAACTTGGCAAAGGAGCTTTCGCAATGAATAAAGAGGATATTTTACAGAAAAGTCGGAAAGAGAACAAAAAAGGAGACGAACGGGAAGAGAAAATCAAACTTCGCTCTTACGCAATTAGTGCGGCTATCGGCGCTTTGATCTGTGTGGCGTTTATTATTCTTGAGGGGAATATATTCAACCGAAGTGCAACCCATATCTGGATCATATATTGTGGAATGATGTTTTCAAAACATTTAATTGATGCGATAAAACTGAAAAAGAAGGAAGATGTGCTGTTTTCTGTTCTTTGGGGCTCGGTTTGCCTGATTCATAGTGTTCTTTACGTGATGGATAACGTGGGGGGATAATATGGAAGATTCGCTTGTTTTAAAAAACAACTTAAAAGCTGCCCGAACCCAAGCTGATTTGTCCCAACAACAATTGGCAGAAATGGTTGGTGTTTCTCGAAACACCATCAGTTCTATTGAAACGGGACAGTTTAATCCTACTGCCAAGCTGGCATTGATCTTATGTATTGCTTTAGACAAAAAATTTGAAGATTTGTTCTATTTTGAATAAAACCGGGAGGCAATATAATGGATCAAAATCCTAAACGCAAACCGATCCGCATTGAAGATTACGATTATTCCACACCCGGGGCATATTTCATTACGGTCTGCACCGCGAACAGAGGGAAAATCTTCTGGTCTGACCGTAGGGGCGAACTGTGTTCGCCCGCCAATGTACCGTTGTCGGATATTGGAATTATTGTAGATAACGAAATCAAAAGGTTGAATTCTGTGTATGATGCTGTTCGGGTGGATAAGTACTGTATTGTGCCTGATCACATTCACTTTATCATTTCTATTGATACAGATGCAGACGGGCGAACACAGTTCGCGCCTACGATTTCAAGGGTAATGAAGCAATTCAAAGGATCGATTACCAAACAGGTTGGCAGGCCAATTTGGCAGAAATCCTTTTATGATCACGGAATCCGGAATCAGCAGGATTATGACGAAATATGGGCATATATCGAGAACAATCCTCTCGAATATGCATTAAACCGGACACTGTAACGGTGTCCGGTTTTTCGGGCGAACACAGTTCGCCCCTACCGTGATGTGTGATAGAATTCGTAGGGGCGACCTGTGGTCTCCCTTTAAAACAATGTCGTTATCCAATAAATAACCCCATAAATAACACTCGCTACCGTGCCGTAGACGATCACAGGTCCTGCGATGATAAACATTTTTGCGCCCATCCCCATCACGTATCCCTCACTTTTAAACTCAATGGCGGGGGATGCCACCGCATTGGCAAATCCCGTAATGGGCACCAGCGTGCCCGCTCCTGCGTGCTTGGCAATCTTGTCAAACCACCCCAAGGCGGTCAACAGCACCGCCAAGAAAATCAGGGTGATAGATACCATGGGCTTGGCGATTGCTTCGCCCCATCCAAAGTTGCCGTAAAAATTCCCAAGGCCTTGCCCCAGTGTGCAAACAGCTCCTCCCACCAAAAATGCCAGCGTGCAATTTTTTGCCACCGGCGAGCGGTCGGATGCTGTTGAAACCATTTGTTGAAACTCTTTTTCTTTCAGTTGCATATACTCCTCCTGCAAGAATTGTCCAAAAATATCGACTTTTCTGTCTTGTAATCAACAGCTCTTTTTGGTATGATTTGAGTGGAATACCTTTATTGTTGATAGTATTCCGTTCTACAAACAAAAAATACACGAAGGAGTGGTTTTTATGAAAAAATTACGGGGCGGCATCATCGGATGCGGCGGTATTGCTAACGGCAAACATCTGCCTGCCAACAAGCGGGTCGGTCAGGTGGATATGGTCGCTTTTTGCGACATCATTGAAGAACGGGCGGTGAAAGCCTGCGAAGAATACGGTGCCGAAGGTGCTAAAGTATACACCGATTACAAGGAACTTCTTAAAGACGAAACCCTGGACGTGGTGTATGTTTGCACCCCCAACCGCTCTCACAGCTTTATTACCATTGATGCCCTGAATGCGGGCAAACACGTCATGTGCGAAAAACCCATGGCAAAAACCTATGCCGAAGCGGTTGCTATGTGCGAAGCCGCCGAACAAAACGGCAAGGTGCTGACCATTGGTTATCAAAACCGTCGCTCACAAGAAGCCATGTATGCCAAAGCCTGCGCTGCCGACGGTGAATTGGGTGACATTTATTTTGCTAAAGCCCATGCCTTGCGCCGCCGTGCCGTTCCCACTTGGGGAGTATTTCTCAACGAATACGAACAAGGCGGCGGTCCGCTGATCGACATCGGCACTCACGCTTTGGATATGACCCTTTGGTGCATGGACAACTACAAACCCAAAATGGTGGTAGGTACCACCTATCGTAAATTGGCCGATCAAACCAACACCGGTAATGCTTGGGGAGATTGGGATCCTGAACAGTTTACCGTAGAGGATTCTGCTTTCGGTTTCGTGGTCATGGAAAACGGCGCTACCGTTTCCTTGGAATCCAGCTGGGCGCTGAACCTGATCGATGCAGTAGAAGCCCGTACCACCCTGTGCGGCACCAAAGCCGGCTTGGATATGATGGATGGTGTGCGGATCAACGGTGTAAAACACGGCAAGCAATACATTGAAAAGCCCAATATGAACGGCGGCGGTGTTGCTTTCTATGACGGCGCAGGCAGCGGCGCACCCGAAGATATTGAAGCCAAAATGTTTGTGGATGCCGTGTTAAACGGTACTGAACCCTCTACCTTGCCTCGCCAAGCGGCTTGCGTTACCCGCATTTTGGAAGCCATTTACGAATCTGCCAAAACCGGCAAGCCGGTACTGTTTGAGGACTAAGCTATGAAATTGGGAATCATTACCGCTCCGTCCTATGACGGTATCAAAGCAGTTGCCGACTTGGGACTGCAAGCGGCGGAGTTTTGTTTGAACATCGGGGTGGATCTGGACGCCGTTTGGAACGAAGTCCCCAACATCAAAAAAGCCATGGCAGAAACCGGTGTTACGGTAGGCTCTATCGGTCGATGGGGTCCCGACCGCATTAACGACCAAGGCATCATAGAAGAAGAATTGGCCCGTGAGGAAAATCTCATTGAACTGTGCAAGGAGCTGGGTTGCCCTGTGTACGTAACCGGTTGCAATTTTGTGGATGGACTTTCCTTTTACCAAAACTGCACCTTTGCCATCGCCTATATGGAACGGCTGCTCGCCAAAGGCAAAACCTGCGGTGTCAAAATTTGCACCTATAACTGCCATTGGAACAGCTTTTTGGATTGCGATCCCGCCTGGACCATGGTCCACGGACATCTGCCCGAACTTGGCATTAAGTTTGATCCCTCCCACTCCTTTGCGGGTGGCAGAGATTACCTTGCCGAAATGGAGCGATGGGGCGACCGATTCTACCACGTGCATCTCAAAGGCTCGCTGTACGTAAACGGCAAGCATATTGACGATCCCCCCGCAGGACTGGACCAAACCAATTGGGGGGCGTTTATGGCGCTGTTGTATCAAAAAGGATACGACGGTGTGTTGTCGTTAGAGCCCCATTCTCCCCACGTGTGGAAGGACGAGTTGGGCGAAAAAGGGATCGCCTATACCGTAGACTATTTTAAAAAGATGGTGTTTTAAATGAAATTAGGTGTATTAACCGTTCCGCTGTATGGAATGAGTTTGAAAGATACCCTGTCCTACTTAAAAGGGTTGGGAGTAGAAATGGTGGAGATCGGCTGCGGCGGATTCCCCGGCAAGGGGCATTGTGACCCCGACATGCTGTTAAACGATGCCGCAAAATTGGCAGAATTCAAGCAAACCATCGCCGAATCGGGGCTGACCATTTCGGCTCTTTCTTGTCATGCCAATCCTGTGCACCCCAACAAAGAAAAAGCCGCGGCCTATGACCGCGACCTGCGCAATGCCGTATTGATGGCCGAAGCCTTGGACATTCACCAGATCAACACCTTTTCGGGTTGCCCCGGCGATTGTGAAACCTCCAAACACCCCAACTGGGTGACCTGCCCTTGGCCCGACGATTTCTTGGAAGTGTTGGACTACCAATGGAATCAGGTTCTCATTCCTTACTGGAAAGAGTTTGTGGTCTACGCCAAAGCCCACGGGGTGAACAAAATCGCTTTTGAGCCCCATCCGGGATTTTGTGTGTACAATCCCGAAACCGTGCTGAAAATTCGGGAGGCGGTTGGTCCGGAACTGGGCGCCAATCTTGACCCAAGCCATCAGATTTGGCAGGGCATTGATCCTGTGCAAGCTATTAAAACTTTGGGAGACGCCATTTTCCATTTCCACGCCAAAGACACCAAGGTGGATGCGTACAACACCGCCGTCAACGGGGTGCTGGACACCAAATCCTACGGAGATGAATGGCATCGTTCCTGGATTTTCCGCACCGTGGGTTACGGTAGCGACACCGCCAAGTGGAAAGACATCATTTCCGCCCTGCGGCTGGTGGGCTACGACCACGCGGTGAGCATTGAACACGAAGACAGTTTGATGAGCAGCAAAGAAGGCTTGGAAAAAGCTTGTGCTTTCCTTAAAGATATGATTATTCGGGAAGACAAAGGGGAAACCTTCTGGTTTTAAAGGAGCAAATACCATGAAAACTTGTGCAATTATCGGATACGGCGGCATGGGCGAATGGCACGAAAACCATATCCGCGGCAATATGACCGACTGCTTAACCTTAAAAGGGGTATGGGACATTCGTCCCCAGCGGCTGGAACATGCCAAAAGCAAAGGGGTTGGCGTTTACGGCAGTTTAGAAGAAGTACTAAACGACCAAGAGGTGGAGCTGGTCACCATTGCCACTCCCAACGATTTTCATAAGCCCCTTTCTATCGCTTGTCTGAAAGCAGGCAAAAACGTGGTGTGCGAAAAGCCCGTCATGATGAATGCCGCCGAACTGCAAGAGGTGTTGGCGGTTGCCAAAGAATGCGGCAAAGTGTTCACGGTGCATCAGAATCGCCGTTGGGATAAGGATTTTGTTACCGTAAAAGAAGTGCTCAACCAAAACACCATCGGCAAGCCTTATTATATTGAGAGCCGTGTGCAAGGCTCTCGCCGGGTGCTCAACGGCTGGCGTGGGGTCAAAGCCGAAGGCGGCGGTATGCTGCTGGACTGGGGCATTCATTTGCTTGATCAAATCATGTGGATGATCGACTCCCCCGTGGTGGAGGTGGGCGCTCATCTGTTCGCCCTGATGCCCGGTGTAGAAGTGGACGATAACATAAAACTGTTTTTGCGGTTTGAAAACGGCATTTCGGCTATGATTGAGGTTGCCACCAACTGCTTTATTTTGCAACCCCGTTGGCACGTTTCTTGCGAAGAGGGTACTTTGCAAATTGACGGATGGGATGCCAAAGGCAAAATCATTCGTCTGGCGGACGAGAACGAAATGGCTTGGGACGAAGTCATCACCTACACCGAAGCAGGTCCCACCCGCACCATGGCGCCCCGCCCGCGGGAAACAGTGGAAGAAGTGGCTTTGCCCCAACTACAACCCCATCTGGAAGAGTATTATCAGAACATTTGCCATGCTATTGACGGCAAAGCCGACCTGATTGTAAAACCTGCCCAAGCCTTGCGGGTGATGCAGGTGGTAGATACCGCCTTTGAAGCCGCCGAAAAAGGCTGCAGCGTTGCTTGCAGAATTTAACGTGAAACAAAAGAGAAACCCGTCGGTATAATACCGACGGGTTTATTGTTGGATGGTGATCGTGCCGTGTGCTTGTTCAAACTCAGCTACGTGTTTTTTCAAAAACTGTTCGATCTCTTTATTGGCTGAACGCCCTTCAAATTCCGCTACGTAACGGAATTTTTGAAATAATTCCCGATCTACACGCAAGGTGTATCGCAACAGTTTATCCTCCATTGTTTCACCTCATTTTCGTCAATTTAACATTATTTTGACTCAATTATAGTGAAAAACTTGCGCAAAAACGAAAATGGTGGTAATATGACATCATAATGACGCATATTTGGAGGAGCTTATGAAAATTGCAGTGATTGGATCAAGAAATGCTTGGGTGGATGATTTATCCCCCTATCTTCCTTATGAGACCACCGAAATTGTATCAGGCGGCGCCAAAGGGATCGATGCTTGCGCCAAGGAGTATGCGATACAACACAATATACCGTACACCGAATTTTTGCCCGATTATCACCGCTACCGCCGAGGGGCGCCGTTGCGAAGAAACTTGGAAATCATAGCATACTCCGATTTTGTTTTGGCATTTTGGGACGGACAATCCAAAGGCACAAAGTTTGTGATTGAACAATGCCAAAAGCAAAACGTTCCCATAGAAATCATTCACATTGAAAACCCGCTTGCGTAGTGACAAGCGGGTTTTCTGCAGGTATTTTTTGAAAATCAACTTCGTTTTCTCAACACCCAAACGCGATTATTTCGATTGAACCGTATGGGGAGAATTCTTGCGAATCAACTGAACAATAAAAGAGAAAATTTTCTCAATTACCAACTGTATTATACTTAACAAATAAGAAGCGAGCAACGATAATACAACTATCATCGGAACAATGATAATAAAATACGCTAATCGTTCGGTTACTTGAGGAACTTTTACTAATAATATGGGGTAAAATTTATTATCAAAAACCCAGGAAACTAAATATCCGCCAAGACAAAGGCCCGAGATTTTTTGAATGGATTTCGCTAATCCGTTTGGCAACTTGTCAAAGTTGGTATTTATAATAAGTGTAAATACAAAGACGGTTAAAACAACGTTAAACAGGGACTGATAACTGCACCAATTGCCCAAAACAAATGTGGACTGATACGAACGCCAATAGCAAAAAACGCCTGAAAAAACAGTGGCTAAAATGATAAGCAGCAGATTCAAACTTTTCTTAATTTTTAAACCGTATTCACTAAGATAACAGCCTATATAGTAATAGGTTATTGGGTACATTGGTTGCCACCAAGCAGGAATCAGTTGATCCATAGCCGAGGAAGAAGAGGGCAACATCCACCAATCGAGAGCATTAAAATTATATACATTGAGCACAGAGGGCAAGGAGGTTAAAATGACAAAGGTAATTACAAGCCAAATTTTCCATTTTTGCGACGGCATTGCATCATACACGATGTTTAAAAAGGGTATCAATAAAAATAAGCCCAAATACATTTCTATGTACCACGCGTATGGTGCTGCAGAGAAATTCAAGATATTTAAAACAATGTTTTTTATCGTTAAATCTTGGTCAAGAAAAACAATCGAATAACCCACACAAAATAAGCTGGCTAAAATGTAGGTGATAATAATTTTGACAATCCTTTTATAGTAACTTTTTTCTAACTTTTTCTTCCGTAGCAAATAACCCGAAAGGGTGATAAAAAGCGGAACGCAAATCATGAAAAGCGACCGCATAAGTACCATGATAAACATTCGTTTTCCCGCAACCGTTTGTGAATAGAAACCGTTATTCAAAAAGAAATGAACAGAAACAACGAAAACAAAAGCCAAAATTCGTATCAGGTCCGGCGCAGGACTTCGTTTTACATCTTTCATTCTCTACCCCTCCAAAAAACCTCGTATATTATATCACAGAACAATCAAAAAGAAAATGCTTTTATATAAAAATCCGTCCAAGTTGCCTCGGGCGGATCGTTTGGGTTTTGGTGGAAAATCAATATCTTTTTATAGAGGCAGCAATTCCTTGCTTTCTTTGATTGCCACCCGTGAGGCAACGAAGCAAGCGACACATCAGTGCCTTTCTGCCAACATTACTTCCATGATTTGGATAGGTTCTGTTATTACAGAATTTGCAATAACTCCTCTAACTGTTCCACCCGATAATCGGGGCAAAGTCCTTTGGTGTCCCCTTTTTTCTGCTTATCATAAAAGCAGGTTTTCATGCCGTAGGCTTTAGCGCCCGCGATATCGGAAGAAAGAGAATCCCCGATCATCAGCACCTCGTCAGGCTTGATGGGATCGGTCAAATTTCGATTGATTTCGGTCAGGCAGTAATCAAAGTATTCCCACGCGGGTTTGGCCACTCCCATGGCTTCGGAAATAAAATGATGGGTCATTTTGTCATACATTCCCGAAATTTTCAGCCGATTGATCTGCTGGTCGTAAGGTCCGTTGCTGGCGGTAGCTAAAATGTAACGTCCTTGCAAATAGTAGAGCAGTTTTTCTGCCCCTTGTTCGGGAATGGCGGTGTGGAACAACCGACCTTTAAAATATTTTTCAAAGGCGAGTCCGTCAAAGGTAATGTCCAATGCGGCAAACACCTTGTTCCACCGCACCTGCAACAGTTCCTGATAGGTGATCTCTTTTTTCTCCAAAGCGTGCCAAAGCGGCCCGTTGATGCTCAAAAAGATCTCATAGGTCTTCTCGGTGTATTCCCCCAACCCGAACTGTTCAAACCCCTCTTTCATGGCGGTCTGCACGTAGGCGTCAAAGTCTAAAAGGGTGTTGTCAATATCCAGTAATACGGCGCGGATCAACGCATCTCTCCTCCTTGATGGTGCAGTTGATTGTGAACGATTCTGCCGAACAGACCGCGTTTACTGCGGGCGGTGGCAAAGTTGATGATCACAAAGATCATGGCAATCTCGTTGAACAGAGCGGCCAACACAATGGTGCTTACGGCGGTGCAACGGTCAAAGGCGGGGCGAACGTCGCAAAAGATCTCATCCATATAACGGGTGATGCGACTGCCCAGCACCAGATTGACAATGCCCAGTCCTGCGTAAAGGATCACGTCTAAAAACAGTTCCATCGTTTCGGCAGAGGGATCAATTCCCACCAAAAAGGCCAGCAAGATCGCCAGCAAAACCGCCAGACCAAGTTGAACACCGCCGCCGATCATCCAACTTAGCCGCTCGTATTTCATCATACGCAGCATAAAGTTGAGGGCGTGTTGTTCTTGTTCGTGGGTGTCGGTCACGGCAGAGCAATCCAGTTGACAAACAGGGCAGATCAACTCCTGTTGCAGTATCGTGTTGCAGTTGGGACAATATCGCATACGGTCACATCCTTCGTGGTGCAAAGAAAAAAGCGTTTTTCCGATTCGAAAAAACGCTTTTTCGGTGGTTTTTTATTTTACGATCTCAAATTGATGAATGCCTTCGGGCAGTTCTTCTTCATCGCAAGAAATGGTCAGCATGATTTTAGCTTTCGCCATATCTGCCAATTTAGACAGTCTTTCCAAAAAGCTGAGCAAAGCGTCTTTATCCTGACCGCCGATCTTCAAAGTGCCGTCTACAAAAATATCGGTAACGTCATAGTTGCCGGCGCAAATGCCGCTGATGAAGCCATACAGTTCATCATAACTGCTAATGCCAAAACGATCGCTGTCTACCAAACGGACACGGTAGGTCAGATCGTAAGTAAGGATTTGACCTTTTTCAATGCAAACAACGTTGCCGTGACTTTCTTCAACACGGGCATTGATGTTTTCAATCAGTTTTTTGGTTTTGCCGGAGCCTTTGTGGCCGATAATCATAGAAATCATATGATCGTCTCCTTTATTTTAAAATTATTGTTTTATATGTCATCGGGCGATTCTGCTTTCCAGTGCCGCCTTTTGATCTTCATATCCGGGTTTGCCCAACAGAGCAAACATGTTCTTTTTATAACTTTCTACACCGGGTTGGTTAAAGGGATTGACTCCCAACAGATAACCCGAAATAGCGCAAGCCTTTTCAAAGAAATAAACCAGCCAGCCGACTTCGTATTCATTGGCCTTGGGCAAAGACAGCACCAGATTGGGAACGCCGCCGTCGTTATGGGCGAGAATGGTGCCTTCAAAGGCCTTTTTGTTGACAAAAGACATAGTCTTGCCTGCCAAAAAGTTTAATCCGTCGCCATCGTTTTCCTGAGCTTCAATGGTTACGTCTTTGCCGTTATCGTCGATCCATACCACCGTTTCAAACAGCATCCGCACGCCGTCTTGAATATATTGACCCATAGAGTGCAGGTCGGTAGAGAACACGGCAGAAGCGGGGAACAAGCCTTTTTGATCTTTGCCTTCGCTTTCGCCGTAGAGTTGTTTAAACCATTCTGCCATCATGGTCATGCGGGGTTCATACGCGGTGAGCATTTCAATGCCCTTACCTTTGCGAAGCAGAATGTTGCGCAAAGCGGCGTAACGGTAGCAATCGTTTGCCTCCAAGTCGCACACGGCGTAAGCCTCACGGGCTTCCTGTGCACCCTGCATCATTTTGGCAATATCAGCGCCCGAAACGGCGATGGGCAACAACCCTACCGCAGTGAGCACCGAATAGCGGCCGCCCACGTCATCGGGAACGACGAAGCTTTCATACCCTTCCGCATCCGCCAGTTGCTTTAACGTACCTCTGGCTTTGTCGGTGGTGCAGTAGATCCGCCGTCTGGCTTCTTCTACCCCGTAGCGTTCTTCCATATACTTACGGAACACACGGAACGCAATGGCGGGCTCGGTGGTGGTGCCCGATTTGGAGATCACGTTGACCGAGACCTCTCTGCCCTCGCACAGGGAAAGCAGTTCTGCTAAAGCCGAGCCGCTGATGGAATTGCCGGCAAAGTAGATGTCGGGAGTGTCTTTTTTCAAGTTATTATAAAGGGGAGAATGAATAAATTCAATGGCTGCCCGCGCCCCCAAATAGGAGCCGCCGATGCCGATGACAATAAGAATATCGCTGTCCGAGCGGATCTTTTGCGCCGCTTTTTCAATACGGGCAAATTCCTCTTTGTCGTAGTTTACCGGCAGGTCTACCCAACCAATATAATCGTTACCGGCGCCGGTGCCGCTGTGAAGCAGCTCATGAGCGGCCGCAACCTGAGATTTCATACAATCCAACTCGCCGTCGGCAATGAATCCCTTGGCATAATCCTGAATCAGTTTTAATGCCATATCAATCAACCTCCTGTTTTTTAGTTATTATATACGATTTACACCTTGATTTCAACCAAAATTTTCATATTTTTAGAAAAAATCATAATTTAATGAGTTGTTGCAGGATTTTTTTCATAGCCAAGGGAAAGGTCACACGGGAAACCCCTTCCTCGGCAAGGATGGGCGCTTCTCCCACCACGGTTTCGCCGATGCGGTAGGTGAGGGTACCCAAGCGCTGTCCCGCGGCAACGGGAGCATCAACCGATTCGGGAAGCTCCACCGTGGCTTGCACCTCGGCATCCGTGCCTTTTTTAATCAAAACGGGGTCGATGGAGGTAGCGCTGACCGTTACCTGACGAGCGGTACCACCCACGACCGCCACCGAAGGCAGAATCGTTTCGCCGGTGTCCACCTTGGTCAGCGTCCAGTTGGCGAAACCGAAGTTCAGCAGCGCCTTAGCATCGGCAAACCGCTTGTCGGAGGTAGCGCCGTCCAGTACCACCGCGATCAAATCCATGCCACCCTTTTGGGCGGTGGCAGACACACAGTAGCCGGCATCGTCGGTGGTGCCTGTTTTCAGCCCCGTCGCCCCCTCGTAAAACCGTACCAGCTTGTTGGTGTTGACCAGTTCGGTTTTACCGTCCCGTAGGGAGTCCATCCAAATGGTGGAATACTCGGTAATGAGGGGATGGGCGATCAGCTCTCTGGACATGATGGCGATATCCCGCGCGGTGGTGTAGTGGTTCTCTGCATCCAAACCGCAACAGTTGACAAAGTTGGTGTTTTCCATCCCCAACTGCTTAGCCCGTTGGTTCATTTGTACCACGAAGGCCTCTTCACTGCCTGCAAGATGCTCGCCAAGCGCTACGGCGGCATCGTTGGCGGAGGCTACGCATACCGCTTTGAGCAGATCGTCCACCGTCATAGCCTCTCCCTCCTCCAGCCAGATCTGGGAGCCGCCCATATGACAGGCGTGGGCGCTTGCCACCACCCGATCGGTCAGAGCGATCTTGCCGCTTTCTATGGCTTCCATGGTGAGAAGCAAGGTCATAATTTTGGTGATAGAGGCAGGGGGACGCTGTTCGTCGGGATTCTTTTCGTACAGGATCTTACCGCTGACCCGCTCCATCAGCACGGCGGCGGTGGCGCTCACAGTGAGAGCGGAAGCATCGGCAACGGTTTCCACCACCGTTTGACTTTCAAAGGGATCGTACATTCCTTCGCTCATGTATTCGGTGGCAACGGGCGCGGTGGCTCGCTCCTCTGCCACACAGGGGGCGGCGGTCAATAGCACCGCCAACAGCATAAGAAGAATTTTCGTTACACGTTTCATACTTGTCACCTCGTCTCATCCTATGAGCAAAAAGAGGAAAATAGTATATGGACCTTGCAATTCAGCGGTTTTTTGGTATAATAAACAAGAAATGAGGTTGTTGTATGACCGTTTTGTTTTATACCCTTGGCTGCAAGGTCAATCAATATGATACCGGTGTGTTGCAAGAAGCCTTTTTGCGGGCAGGCTATACCCCCGCCGCCAAAGGCGAAGCCCCCGACGTGGTGGTGATCAACACCTGCACGGTTACCGCCGAAAGTGACCGCAAAGGGCGGCAAGCCATCCGTCGGTTTGCCCGCACCTATCCCCATGCCGTGATCGCCGTCACCGGCTGTATGCTGCAGGCGGTACCCCGCAAGGCCGAAAGTCTTTCTTGCGCCCACGTGATCATTGGCAATGCTTTGAACGAGCAGTTGCCCGAATTGGTGGAGCAATACCGCCAAACCGGTGTACGGGTGGTGCAAACCGCCCATCACGCCGCCACCCTTTCCCAAAATGACCGTTGTTCCCGCAGTTTTGAAGGGCGGGAGCGGGCCTTTGTAAAAATTGAAGACGGCTGCAATCGGTTTTGCAGTTACTGCCTCATTCCCTACGCCAGAGGGCGGGTGCGTTCCAAACCTCTCGATGTACTGAAAGAGGAACTGGAGACTCTTGCCCACAACGGATATCGGGAAGTGGTGCTGGCCGGCATCAACCTGACCGCTTACGGGCAGGAATGGAATCTGAATTTGTGCGATGCGGTGGAGCTTGCTCAGAAAACAGAAGGCATTGACCGTATTCGCTTGGGGTCAATGGAACCCGATCAGTTTACCGATTCAATGATCGCCCGTCTGGCGGCTTGTGATAAGCTGTGTCCTCAATTTCACCTGTCTTTGCAATCGGGAAGCGACAGGGTGCTTGCCCGTATGAACCGC
This sequence comes from Clostridia bacterium, assembly GCA_017439545.1. Classification (GTDB taxonomy): domain Bacteria; phylum Bacillota; class Clostridia; order Oscillospirales; family Acutalibacteraceae; genus UMGS1484. The sequence continues at coordinate 13,636 of JAFSIW010000084.1, forward strand.
CATTACGACTCGGCTTTTTATGCCGATCTGATCGGTCGGTTGCGGCAGGCATTTCCCCATTGCGCCATTACCACCGACATTATGTGCGGATTCCCCGATGAGACCGAGGAGGAGTTTTGCGAGACTCTCTCCTTTATAGAAACCATAGGGTTTGCCAAGGTGCACGCTTTTGTGTATTCTCCCAGAGAAGGCACGCCCGCCGCCACGATGAAGCAGGTAACTCCCGATGTTAAAAGAGAGCGGGGCGAACGGCTCAACCGTGCCGCTGCCCAAAGCGAACAAGCCTTTTTGCGGTCATACGTGGGCAAAGTGCGTCCCGTTTTGTTTGAGCAAGAAAAAACCGACGGCGTCTATGTGGGGCATACCCCTGAATACATAGAGGTGCAGGTGCCAAGCGGGGAAGATCTGCGCGGGCAGATTCGGGATATCATATTGACTGCATCGCAAGCAGATGGATGTTTAGGAGAGATTGTGAGAGGTTAGCAAACGCTAACCTCTTTTTTTGGTAAATTTTGCCGATTTTTTTGCTTTTTCCCAAGATTTTCAACCGAAATGCGGTTGTATTTCTTCGTGGAGTATGCTATAATGATTTGACAAAATAGGTAGTATGCCTATAGTTGTTAAATTTTTATCAATCATCGGATTAAAATTCTTTAGGAGGAATTATTGATATGGCACTCACGAATGAACAAATCCAAGCAAAAACCGCGGAACTTAAGGAATTCATTGCCGCCCATAAGGATATGAAGGGCCCCTTGATGCCGGTTATGCAAAAAGCGCAGGAACTGTTTGGTTATCTGTCACTGGAAACCCAACAGGTCATTGCGGAAGGTCTGGACGTTCCCGTTACCGAAGTATACGGGGTTGCCACCTTCTATGCCCAGTTCTCGCTGGAACCCAAGGGCGAACACATCGTTTCCATTTGCACCGGTACCGCTTGCTACGTAAAAGGCGCCCAAGCTTTGGTTGACGAAGCCGAAAAACTGTTGGATGTTACCTGCGGCGGCACTACGAAAGACGGTAAGTTTACCTTAGAAGGCACTCGTTGCTTGGGTTGCTGTGGTTTGGCTCCCGTGTTGGTGGTAGACGAAGACGTTTACGGTCGCATTACTGCCAAAGACGTAAAGGGTATTTTGGAAAAATACCAATAAGCCGATTCCTTTTATCTTAAAAAAGAAAGGAGTGACCCAATATGACAATCCGTGAAATTATGGAACTGTTGGATGCAAAGGTTCTGGCTTGCGAAGATTCGCTGGACCACGAAGTGCACTCTGCCTGCGGCAGCGATATGATGAGTGACGTGTTGGCCTACGTAAAAGACCAAGCGGTGCTGCTGACCGGCCTTGTCAATTCCCAAGTGGTTCGTACAGCCGAAATGAAGATATGCGTTGCATTGTGTTTGTACGCAACAAACAACCGTCGGATGAAATGATCGAACTGGCAGACGACAGTGGGATCGTTGTACTGGCCACCTCCAAACGGATGTATGAAGCCTGCGGCAAACTGTATAGTCATGGCTTAAAACCGGAAGCGGTAGGTGATAAGGCATGAGTGACGCTGTAACTTTGCATTTCGACGTTGACGGCGAGAACTTCACTTCCGCCGGTGAAGCTTCGGTGCAGGTCAAAAAGACTTTGCGGCAAATGGGTTTCCCCCCCGATGTGATTCGTCGGGTGTCCATTGCCATGTATGAAGGCGAGATCAATATGGTCATTCACGCCGGCGGCGGCAAAGCCGACGTTACGGTGGATTCGGACAAGATCCATATTGTGCTGGCCGACAAAGGCCCCGGCATTGCAGACATTGAGCTTGCCATGCAAGAGGGGTATTCTACCGCAAAAGACAATATCCGTTCATTGGGCTTTGGCGCAGGGATGGGTCTGCCCAATATGAAACGGTATTCCGACCATATGCAGGTGGAGTCTGCCGTCGGCAAAGGCACCACCATTACCATGGACATTTATCTTTCCTGATCGTACGACCATTTCAGTAGGGAGGTGACGGTTTATGCCGGGCAAATATCAGCATTCGGTATATTTGGATGAATCCAAATGTATCGGTTGTACCCATTGTATCAGCCATTGTCCCACCGAGGCCATTCGGGTGCGGGACGGTAAGGCTATTATTGACGGCGACCGTTGCATCGATTGCGGTCAATGCATTCGGGTGTGCCCCTACAAAGCCAAAAAGGCAAAATACGATCCCATTGAAAACATCGCCTGTTTTAAATGGAAGATCGCCTTGCCCGCCCCTGCTTTTTACGGTCAGTTTGATCATCTGGACGATATTGACTACGTACTGCAAGGCTTGCTGGATTTAGGATTTGACGAAGTCTTTGAGGTAGCCCGTGCCGCCGAACTGGTTTCGGATTATACCCGTCGCTACCTAAAGCATAACAAACAGCAAAAACCGGTCATCAGCTCGGCTTGCCCCGTGGTGTCCCGCTTGATCGGCTTGCGGTTTCCCTTTTTGAAAGATAATATCATTGATATTCGCCAGCCCATGGAGGTTGCCGCGATGCTGGCAAAAAAAGAGGCGCTGGCCAATAACCCCGATTTAAAGCCGGAGGACGTAGGGGTGTGCTTTATCTCCCCTTGTCCCGCCAAGGTCAGTTACATTAAAAATCAACCCAAAGAAGAACGGCACATTGACTGTGTGGCTTCTATGAGCGACTTTTATTTCGGGCTGATCGGCATTATGAACCGCGATCAGACTCCCAAGACCGGCACCAAAACCGGTATGATCGGTCTTTCGTGGGCATCCACCGGCGGGGAATCGTCCGCCATTTTTAACGACAACTATCTGGCGGCGGACGGCATTGAAAATGTGATCCGTCTGTTAGACGCCATTGAAACCGACGAGCTCCCCAATCTGGAGTTTGTGGAACTCAACGCCTGCCCCGGCGGTTGCGTGGGCGGCGTAATGACCGTAGCCAATCCTTACATAGCACAGGCAAGACTGCAAAATCTGCGACGGTATATGCCGGTTTCTCAAAACCGCGCCCCCAAAGCCGACGACCCCTTGTTTGTGCCGGAGGATTTTATCGGTAAAATTGATTTTGATTATCGCCCCTTGGGTCAGTTGGATGATAACATTCAGGTGTCCATTCGTATGATGGCGGAGATCCAAGAAATCCACAAAACCCTTCCCGGTTTAGATTGCGGTTCTTGCGGTGCTCCCACCTGCCGCGCTTTGGCAGAAGACGTGGTCAAAGGTCACGCCAGTGTGGACGATTGCATTATCAAGATCAAAGAACGGCTACGGGAATTAGAGAAAAAGGAGGAATCCTGATATGACCGTAGAAGCCTTGGCCGATAAACTGTCTCTCACCACCCTTTGTATGCCTGAAGGCGACCGTGAGATCGAAGGCGGTTATTGCGGCGATCTGCTCAGTTGGGTGATGAGCCGCGCAAAAAGCGGAGACGCTTGGGTAACCATTATGACCAACATCAACGTGGTAGCAGTGGCGTCTCTCACCGATTGCGCCTGTGTGATTCTGGCCGAGAGCGCTGAGGTTGAGCCTGCAGTGGTTGAAAAAGCCAAATCCCAAGGTGTCAACCTGTTTGTCAGTGAAAAAGATTCCTTTATTTTGTGCGCCCAGATCGGTGCTTTGCTTTCATGAATCGGTATTATTACGACCTGCACGTGCACTCTTGTCTGTCCCCCTGCGGTGATAATGACAACACCCCCAACAATTTAGCGGGAATGGCCGCCATTAAAGGCTTGCAGGTGCTGGCGCTGACCGATCATAATACCTGCGGGAACTGTCCCGCCTTTTATGCCGCCTGCAAAAAGCAAGGCATTATCCCCATTGCGGGCATGGAACTGACCACCGCCGAGGATATTCATATGGTGTGTTTGTTCCCCACGCTGGAAGAAGCCATGGCATTTCACGAAGCGGTGCAGGAGCATCGCATCAAAGTGCCCAACCGTCCCGATATTTTCGGGGAACAATGGATTCTGGACGAAAACGACGAACCATTGGGCACCGAAGGGTATTTGCTCATTAACGCTACCGACTTATCATTGGAAGAAGCGGTGGAGCTGGTGCGGCAAATGAACGGGCTTGTGTATCCCGCTCATATTGATCGGGAGTCCAACGGCATTGTGGCAACTCTGGGTTTTTTCCCCGACAGTCCCACCTTTTCTTGCGTGGAGTATAAGGAAAAAGAACAACAGCCCGTGTTGGAACAGCAGTTTCCTATATTAAAAGGAAAGCCTCACGTAGTCAGTTCGGATGCTCACTATTTGTGGGATGTAAGCGAAGCGGAAAACTACTTTGAGGTAGAGGACGAGCCCTATAGCGGCGATAAGGTACGACGGGAGATTTTTCGTCTGCTCGCAGGAGAGTAAGATATGAAAGAGTTATCCTTAAATATTTTAGATATTACCGAAAACTCGGTCAAGGCGGGGGCAGATCTGATCCACATCACCCTGACCGAAACCGACGAGACCTTAACGGTTGCCATTGAAGACAACGGTTGCGGCATGACTCCCGAATTTGTGGAGCAGGTGAAAGATCCTTTTTGCACCTCCCGCACCACCCGCAAGGTGGGATTGGGCATTCCTCTGCTCACCTTAGCGGCGCGGCAGACCGGCGGCGACGTAGCAATTGAAAGCAAAACCGCCGAAATGGATCCTGTTCATCACGGCACCAAAACCAGCGGTCTGTTTTATAAAAACCACATCGATTTTACCCCCTTGGGGAATATGATCGAAACGGTGTGTACCCTCATTCAATGTAATCCCCACATTGATTTTGAGTATACCCACACCACCCCCAAAGGCGAGGTCCGCCTTTCTACCAAGCAAATGCGTGAAGTGTTGGGAGAAGTCCCCTTAAACACCTACGAGGTCATCGTCTGGATTCGGGACGATCTGACCGAACAGTATCAAAGCGTTTAATTTTATTTTTATATAAATTAAATCAATCAAAACAAAATTCATTTTGAAAGGATTCGTTCGTATGAAATCATTAGCTGAACTCGCTGCCATCCGTGAAAGAATGAAAGACAAGGTTGTCCTTCGTGAAGGCGTTGCCGGTACCCGCGTTGTTGTGGGTATGGCTACCTGCGGTATCTCCGCCGGTGCCCGTCCCGTGCTCAACACCTTTGTAGAAGAAGTGAACAACGAAGGTCTGGCCGACACCGTAACCGTTACCCAAACCGGTTGCATCGGTATCTGCCAATATGAACCGGTCGTAGAAATTTTTGAAGCCGGTAAAGACAAGGTCACCTACGTTAAAATGACCCCCGACAAGGTAAAACGTGTGGTTGCCGAACATCTGAAAAAAGGCAATATCGTTTCCGAATACACCATCGGTAACGCTCAATAAACAACCAATCTATTGGAGGTAAAAATATGATCCGCTCACATGTATTGATTTGCGGCGGTACCGGTTGTAACTCCTCCGGCAGTGCCCACTTGGAAACTGCTTTGGAAAAAGAACTGGCCGCCAAAGGAATTCAGGACGAAATCAAAATCGTAAAAACCGGTTGCTTCGGTTTGTGCGCTTTGGGTCCTGTTATGATTGTTTATCCCGAAGGAACTTTCTACAGCCGTGTGCAAGTAAATGACATTCCCGAAATCGTGGAAGAACATCTGCTCAAAGGTCGTATTGTTGACCGCTTGGTTTACAACGATGCTGCCGAAGGCGAAACCCATGCTACTTCTTTGAACGATACCGCTTTCTACAAAAAGCAAAAACGTGTTGCTTTGCGTAACTGCGGTGTTATCAACCCCGAAATCATTGACGAATACATCGCTGTTGACGGTTACCAAGCCTTGGGTAAGTGCTTGACCGAGCTGTCTCGTGAAGACGTTATCAACATTTTGAAAGAATCCGGTCTGCGCGGTCGTGGCGGCGGCGGCTTCCCCACCGCAATGAAATGGCAATTTGCTTATAATCAAACTGCCGACCAAAAATACGTAGTATGTAACGCCGACGAAGGTGACCCCGGTGCATTTATGGACCGTTCCATTTTGGAAGGTGACCCCCACGCTTTGATTGAAGCCATGGCCATCGCCGGTTACGTAATCGGTGCCAACCAAGGTTACGTTTACGTGCGTGCCGAATACCCCATCGCCGTAAAACGGTTGCAAATCGCCATCAACCAAGCCCGTGATTACGGTCTGCTGGGTAAAGATATTTTCGGCACCGGCTTTGATTTTGATATGGACATTCGTCTGGGCGCCGGCGCTTTCGTGTGCGGTGAAGAAACTGCTTTGCTGACCTCTATTGAAGGTCACCGCGGTGAACCCCGTGTTCGTCCTCCCTTCCCCGCTGTAAAAGGTTTGTTTGACAAGCCCACCATCATCAACAACGTAGAAACCTACGCCAACATTCCCCAAATCATTTTGAAGGGCGCCGATTGGTTCGCTTCTATGGGTACCGAAAAATCCAAGGGTACCAAGGTATTTGCTTTGGGCGGTAAGATCGAAAATACCGGTCTGGTAGAAATCCCCATGGGTACTACCCTGCGTGAGATTGTGTATGAAATCGGCGGCGGTATTCCTAACGGCAAAAAATTCAAGGCTGCCCAAACCGGTGGTCCTTCCGGCGGTTGCATTCCCGCATCCTTGATCGATACCCCCGTTGATTACGACTCTCTGATTGCCATCGGCTCTATGATGGGCTCCGGCGGTCTGATCGTTATGGACGAAGACAACTGCATGGTTGACATTGCCAAGTTCTTCTTGGAATTCACCGTAGATGAATCTTGCGGTAAATGTACGCCTTGCCGTGTTGGTACCCGCAGAATGCTGGAGATCTTGGAAAAGATCACCGACGGCCGCGGCGAAGACGGCGATATTGAAAAATTGGAAGAATTGGCTCTGACCATTAAAGCCACTTCTCTGTGCGGCTTGGGTCAAACCGCTCCCAACCCCGTTTTGTCCACCCTGCGCTACTTCCGTGACGAATACGAAGCACATATTTACGAAAAACGTTGCCCCGCCGGTCAATGTAAGAAACTGGCTCGTTACATCATCGATGCCGACAAATGTAAAGGTTGCTCTTTGTGCGCTAAGAAGTGCCCCGTGGGTGCCATCACCGGCGAGATCAAATCTCCCTTTACCATTGACCAAGACAAGTGCATTAAGTGCGGCGCCTGTATCGAAAGCTGTAAGTTTAATGCCATTTACAAGAAATAATCGAGCAGGAGGATTTAAGGAATTATGATCAATCTTACCATTGACGGCATTGCTGTCAGCGCTCCCGAAGGCTCTACGATTCTGGAAGCTGCTAAGCTTGCCAATATCAATATCCCCACACTTTGCTATCTGAAAGATGTGCAACAAATCGGCGCTTGCCGTATTTGCCTGGTTGAAGTAAAAGGTGCCCGTGGCTTGGCCGCCGCTTGCGTAATGCCCATTTCGGAAGGCATGGAAGTACGCACCAACACTGCCGCCATTCGCGCCCAACGCAAACTCAATCTGGAATTGTTGCTTTCTAACCACAACCGTGAATGCACCTCTTGCGTGCGCTCCGGCAACTGCGAACTGCAAGCCCTTTGCACTGAATACGGTGTAAAAGAATATCCCTATGACGGTGTGAAAAAAGAATACGTTATCGACGATCTGTCTCCCTCTATTGTGCGTGACAACTCCAAATGTATTTCTTGCCGTCGTTGCGTAGCCGTATGTAACAAGATCCAAAAGATCGGCGCCATCGGTGCCGCTCAACGTGGTTTTGCTACCACCATCGGTTGCGTGTTTGACCGTTCTTTGGCTGAAAGCCCCTGCGTAAACTGCGGTCAATGTATCAATGCCTGCCCCGTTGGCGCTTTGCATGAAAAAGAAAGCATCGACGACGTTTGGGCAGCCATCAACAACCCCGATCTGCACGTTGTGGTTCAACCCGCTCCTGCTGTTCGCGCCACCATCGGCGAAGAATTCGGTATGGAAATGGGTGTTGCCCAAACCGGCAAGCTGGCCGCTTCTCTCCGTCGTCTCGGCTTCGACAAGGTGTTTGACACCGACTTTGCCGCCGACCTGACCATTATGGAAGAAGGCACCGAATTGCTGGGTCGTCTTTCCGATCCCAACGCCGCTCTGCCCATGATCACCTCTTGCTCCCCCGGTTGGATCAAATATTGCGAAACCTTCTACCCCGAATTCATCCCCAACCTGTCTTCTTGCAAATCTCCCCACGAAATGCTGGGCGCGGTTATCAAGAGCTACTATGCCGAAAAGAACAACATCGATCCCAAGAGCATCTACGTTGTATCGGTCATGCCTTGCACCGCCAAGAAGTTTGAAGCTCGTCGTCCCGAATTGGGTCACGACGGTATGCAAGACGTTGACGCTGTTCTGACCGTTCGGGAACTGGCTCGCATGATCAAACAAGCAGGTATCGACTTTGCCCGTCTGCCCGAAGAAGATTTCGACGATGTATTGGGTGATTCCACCGGTGCCGGCGTTATCTTTGGTGCCACCGGCGGTGTTATGGAAGCCGCTCTTCGTACCGTTTACGAAGTTGTGACCGGCAAGACCTTGGAAAACGTGGAATTCCACGCTGTTCGTGGTACCGAAGGTATCAAAGAAGCCGAAGTGGATTTGGATGGCAAGAAAGTTCGTGTGGCAGTGGCTCACTCCACCGGCAGTGCCAAAGCCCTGTTGGATGCTGTGAAAGCCGGCGAAAAAGAATACGACTTCATCGAAGTGATGGGCTGCCCCGGCGGCTGTGTCAACGGCGGCGGTCAACCCATCGTGTCTGCCAAAGACCAAATGTACGTAGACGTGAAAGCCGTTCGTGCCAAGGCTTTGTATGATGAAGATGCCGGCAAGGCTCTGCGGAAATCTCACGAGAATCCCTCTGTGAAGAAGATCTACGCTGAATACTTTGGTGAACCCAATTCTCACAAGGCTCACGAATTGCTGCATACCACCTACACCGCTCGCAAAAAATACGAATAATTGGGTGTAGATTTGGCGCAGAACAAAGCGAATAAGTTTTAAAGATGAGTTGTGTGCAAGGTTTTAACTTTGCACACAACTTTTGTTTTGTGCAATCATTGTTCTTTTGATATTGCGCTGCTTCCCGATCCGTTTGCGGTGCCCAAAAGTTGCAACGGCTTGTAGCGCCTGCAACTTTTGACCGCGGCACCAACTGCGTCCTCCCTGCATCCGCCACCGGCGGCGGTCGGACTCGTTACCAAATCTACTGCTTGGTTGCACGATCGTAGGGTAGTAGAATGGGGGCGCAGAACAAATCAAACAACAAAAACACCCTTGCTGATGCAAGGGTGTTTTTTGGTATGGTAGCAAAAAGAAGCGTAGCGCTCTTTTATGAAACGAAGGGGAGGAAATTCACCTTGGGCAGGTCTTTTGTGGCAATATCCACCAAGGCTTGATCATCGCTATGGGCGGTTTGCTCGGCGGTTTTTGTGGGATCAGGGGTGTTCTTGGTAACCACGATCTGGTGGCGGAGTTGATTGTTTTCAAATCGCAAATAGCCGTAATGGGTCTGACCGCCGCCCACGTGACGGGTGAAAAGTCCGGGATGATCCAATCCGTAATATTCATAATAGGACATAGTAGCGGTCTCGCTGTCATATTGGTCGGTAATAGCTACCGCGTTGCTTTTCAGCACGTAAACCGACAGGGTAGTACCTTGACGCACCACCAGTTCGGGAATCCCTTCCCCGTCCAGATCCTTTAGCAGATATTCCCCCTCGCCCATATTGGCATCCGCCAAAAATTGTCGGGTCAGTCGGTCAAATTCGGTGTGATCCACCGCCCAGCACTGAGTTACGTGAGGAAATGCATCCACCCGATACACCGTCGGCAGCACCGTTTGGGTTTCGGAGGCGAAAAACAGGGGAATCACGTAGTGGGTGCCCGCCTCATCCTCATACAAATAATGGGCGTAATGCTCCCGTGGCAAGGTTTGACCGTTCTCCTCAAAGGTGAGCAGATCGGTGCACAGTCCTACGTAGGTGATGGGGGTATCGGTTTCTTTGGCAAAACGCTCCGCCACCTCCTTTGCCCTTGTGGGGGTAGAAAGCAAAACGGCTCGTTGCTGATAGTTTTGAGCGCCCGTCCGTAAAAAGGTGGTGCCCTTGGCAGGAGCAAAGGAATCCAGTGCCTGTTGCTTGGTGGCATGCAGGCTTCGATAAAGATCGGCTCGCTCATCGGGTACAGGCAGGTCGGTGGGGTTGAGAACTACCGCAGAGTAGATAATATCCCCCTGCAAAACGCCAAGATAGGTGCCGTTATAGCCGCAGATCTCGGCGGCTTCTACGGGATCTTCGTACAACGCGACGGTAAAGTAATGACCGCCGTGAGTCTCTTCGCAGACGGGATCCACCAAACGGTAATACCGATCGTTCCCGTCGGCAGAATAGCGGATCGTATAATTGTTTTGCCACGCCGACGGCAGGGTGAAAGAAAAGTAAGGCGTGGTGATCACAATGCCCTGATGGGTGGTAGTTTCGGTAAAGGGGGGCTCGGTGTCAGGCGCTTTTTGACAGCCTGCGGCGAAAATAAAACTGAGGATCAACATACCGGTGAGCAATTTTTTCATCAAAAAAACCTCCTTTTCTGCTTTCAGTATAAGCAAAAAAGGAGGCTTTGTAAAGTTACAAGGCTGTAACCTTGGGTTACAGTTTTGTAACCATTATTTGGAAAATTCGTTTCCTTTGTACCGATTATCGGCATCTAAGAGCCGACCGCCCGATCCGTAAATATTGCCAAAGGTAACCGCTTCGTTGGCACTATCCAGATGCAGGTCATAGAGCAAATCGTTGCGCAGATGATTTATGTTGTTCATAACAAGACTTGCGTCGTTCCATACCTTGACGCCTACGTTGCCGCTGCGCACGTTTGTGCCTTGGGACAAATTCAGTCTGCCGCCGCCTACCAAAACAGAGTAGTTGGTGGGTTGCCCCCACATATTGGTCTGGGTCATATTCACCGTGCCGGTAAAAGACTCTTCAATATTGATATAGGCTTTGGTTGCCCCGGGGCCGATGACCACCAACTGGGTATTGACCATGGTGATGTGCCCTGAAGGAGTACCCCGCACGGTCATGGCGCGGTCGCCCCCATCGGTGCCGTGAGCCAGTACAAATACGTCGGCACCCTCATCAATGGCAATACCCGAATGTACCCCCAGCACAAAGTTGTGGTACATGATCTGATGGGTGGTATCTTTTACCACGTAGGCTTCGCTATGGTCGGTGCCGTATTTGTGGAAGCTGTCGCCATCGATTGGCAAGGTTTTATAATAGGGGTTGTCGCCGAAATAGTGCACGTTGAATTGGCAGTCCCGCACAATGCCGTGCTTACTGCCGCCGCCTACTACAATGCCTTGCTCCAGCGGATACCCCGTAGCGCCGTTAATATAATGCCCGTCGCAACGGTGAGAAGCAAAGTCGGTCTGATAGAAGGAGTTAATGAAGTTGACGTTGAGAATGTAGTTGTTGATCCCCGTGCCGCGGGCGGTAAATGCGTAGGCTTCGCAATCATATTCGCCGCCGGGCTGTTGATCGTAATACACCTTGAAGCCGTTGATGCCTGCGGTGGGCTCTAACGTGATCAGCGCCGCCGTATCTGCATCGCCGCCCAATCCGTGAGTAGTGTAAAAGGTGGTGGAATAGGCATGGGAGTGTTGGGGGAAGGTGCAAGAGCCCTTCAGTTCCACCCCTGCAGGTACGGTAACGTTGGTGTCTAACCGATACCGTCCGCTGGGCAGATATACCACCCCGCCGCCTGCTTTGGCAACGTCGTTCAGCGCCACCTGCAACAGCGCGCCGATATCCCAGGTATTGGTGGTGTCAGCACAGTAGGGCTCACGAGTCAGATCCACAAAGGCGTCCCCCGCCGTGAAGGTCACCGCTTCTTGGTTGTAGTCGTAGGTAGAAACCAAAGAGGTATCGGCAACCGTCAAGGAGTCGTCCCAAACGGCTTTGACCGTGCCGTCACAAGTTAAGGTTTTTTCGGTCATACAGTTGGTAGCAATGGCGGTAACGCCGTCGGCAGCCTGAATGTGGGGCGAGCATTGTTCAAAATCCACGTTGGTGGTCGAAATGGTGCCGTTTTTCATGGCAATGCCGGGAGCAGAACCGCTGCCGGTCAGCCGGCAATCTTCTACGGTGATCACACCTGTGCCTTGGTTATATACACACGCGCCGCCGTTGGCGATCAAGTGCAATCCGTTCAGCGAAAAGCTGGTTACAAAGCCTTCGGTAGCCCATACGGGAATGGTCGCCTCAATGGTACCCTTGGTGATCATCATACCAATGGGATTAACGTATTGGGCGTGATATCCGATAAAGCAATCTTCAAAATTCACGTTGTACACGTGACCGTTGGGGGAGTTGTCCGCTTCGCGGGTGGTGGGCTTGGAGTTGCCCAGCGCCACGTGGTATCCCTTGGCGGCAATGTCGGTAACGTAGGTCCAGTCCACGTGCTCAAACTTGAATGCGGTGGCGTTTTCATACAAATAGGTATGCAGGTTTTGGGCGTCGGCGGTGTCGCACAGACCGCTGTTCAGCCAACTGTCGGGGGTGAAATTCACCTTTTCTACCCGACAAATATCCACGTTGCCGTCTAAAATCAAACCGGTCTTCAAGGCGGTGCCCACCACGCCCCGAATGTTTTGCAGGGAGTTGGTGTAGAACATACCGATTCCTTGATAACTGTTGACCAGCCGCACGTTGGTTACCGCAATGCCGTAATGCCCCCCTTGACGAATGGTCCAGGGGTAGGGGGTGATATCCCCCATGGTCTGTTCGGGATAATAAATGGAGCAGTTGGCAAGAGCCGAGGCAGAGTCCATGGTAATAAAGGGCTTGCCGTTGGCGTCTCCCCGCCCTGCATAGGCAAGCAAAAGGGTGCCTTCTACCGCCTTGTCAGCCGAAACGGTGGGAGCATCCCCCTGCAAGGTCACGCCGTTGGGGATGGTCAGGTTGCCGCGGATGGCAAATTTGCCTGCGGGCACAAACACCGTGCCACCCTCTTTGGCACCTGCATAGGCCAAGGCTTTTTGAAAGGCTACCGTGTCGTCGGTCACCCCATCCCCCTTGGCGCCCCAATACATTACGTCGGTTTCGGCTACCACACGGGTTTGGGTGGGGTATTGGGTGTGCACCAGATGGGATTGGTTGATGCCCACCTCTACCTGCTCGGGCAGGGTTTCCTTTTGTTCCACGGGAAAGACGTCTTGCTTGCCCACAATACGGCGCAAAATCTGCAGCGCATCCCCCGCATCAACCGAGGCATCATCATTCACGTCGCCCATGGCAAGCTGTTTATTTTGCAAAGCGGTTTTGTTGACAGTATATTGCAATGCCAGCAGCGCATCCGTGCTGTTGACCGTGCCGTCGATGCCAATGTCACCGTACAGGTAGCCGTTGTTTTTTAATGGAGCGGCGGTGGAAAATTCGCTTGCGGCAGGGGTGTCTTGCAGGCTTCCTTCTCCGTTGGAGAAATACATATTGTCAATTTGGAAGGAAAAAGCGGCGGAAATCTGAACCAGATAAAACCGAAAATAATTGACTGCCTTAGGGTTGAACACTTGCTCGGGATCGTTGGAGTTGTTGACAAAGGTATTGAGTGGCAGAACAATGTGATTCCAGCCTTCTTTGGTCACTTGATTGAAAATATGTCCCGGTCCCGATGCGGCTTCGGCCACGTCGCACCGCCCTGAAGAGGATAACTCGATCTGCCCTGCGCCTTGGCGGAGAGTTTCTAAATCGGTGGTGTAAAAATCAAATTCCAGATAAGTGTAGGGAGTAATATCAAGGGGAGCGAAGGTAGTATAGATGACCATAGAAGCGCCGGTGCCGCTGATTTTAAGAGAAGCAGGCGCTTCGGTGTAGTTGTTGCCGTCGGCAACGATACTCATGGTGGGATAAGCCCCATTGACCCAATCAAGGGGCGTGTCGCAAAAGCTGAGCCGCAGGGGAGCGGGGGACAAGTCGGTGGCGGATTCGGCTTGTTCGTTTGCCAAAACCCAGCAGGAAGTACTGCACAGGGTAAATGCCAACAACAATGCAAGAAGTTTTTTCATTAGAATCACCTCATTACAGGGGTAATAAAAAGCCATCGACCAATCCAAAGATATGGCACGATGGCTTTTACTATTTAATTAAGTAGTTTTTGTGAGCAATTAGTTCTTTTTCTTCAGAACAACCAAAGCACCCAGAGCTGCGATGCCGGCGCCCAAAGCGATGGCGGTGGTAGCAGCATCACCGGTTTCGGGATTCTCGGAATCGGTGTCGGTGGCGGTTTCGGGATCCACGGGATCAACGGGATCTACGGGTTTGGGATCAACGATATCGCTGGGTTCTTCAACCTTGCTGTCGTCTTCGCCGCCGGTCCAGATAGCATACAGAACCAGATCGCTGTTGCCGATCACGATGGTATCAAATTCAGCATAAGCGGTGCCGGTACCGTCAGCCTTGGTGTTCCATTCTTTGAATTCGCGACCTTCATAGGTGAATTCGCAGAAAGCAGCCATAGCTTCCATACCTTCAAAGTAACCGAAATCGTCAACCACGTCTTCGCCTTCGCCGCCGTTGGCTTTGTAGGTGATGATGTATTCAGCTTGGTTTTCGGCGTTTTCGCTCTTCCATTGAGCAAACAGGGTAACGGAAACATCGGTCTTCAGAACGTCGCCGGGTTGATATTTGTCGCCGGAGCCGTCAGCAGCAGTGTTCCAACCGTCAAATACGAACAGGTTTTTAGTCATGGAGCATTGGGGAACGGTAACAGCACCGTCAACCACTTCGATGGTTTCCATAGTACCTTCACCGGAGTTGGCGTCAAATACTACTTCAATTTTGGTTTCGCTGGAAGTATCGCTGGAAGTATTGGAAGAGGTATCTTCAGCCATAGCAAATAAGCCACAGGTCAATACCAGAGAAACAGCCAGCAAAACAGCAAGAATCTTTTTGGTCATTTTGGTAACCTCCCATAAAAATTTCTTCTTCGTTAGCTCATTCGATGATGCTACACGATCATTCTACCGCCAAACGCTTGGTATGTCAAGAGGTTTTTTCAGGTTTTGGAGTAAAAATTCGCAGTAAAATTTTGTATAATATGCCCATTCTTTTGAGAATATGCTGAATTATGGACCAAATGAAACTGCAACCAATGATTGACAGAGCCCCCTTTTTGTGATAAAATATATCAATCCATTACAATATAATGCATGGGCATTCCTTTGGGCGCCCTTTGAAGAGAGGTAGTTTTTATGGAACGTAAAGTAGCCATTACCACTGACAGTACGGTGGATCTGACCCCTGAACTGGTGGAACGGTATCATCTGCACGTGATCCCCTTGGGAATTGAAATGGACGGAGAAGTGTTCCGTGACGGAATGGATGTTGTGCCCCAAGATCTGTATGATTACTATGCTCGCTCCGGTAAGCTGGCCCATTCCAGCGCAGGCAGCATTGGGGAGTATGAAGATTTTTTCCGTAACATTACCGAGCAAGGATATGACGTGGTGCATGTGGCACTTGCCGATTATCTTTCCTGTTCCCAACGCAACGCCCGTATGGCGGCGGAAGAGGTGGGCAACGTATACGTGGCAGATACCCGTCGGCTGTCCACCGGCATCGGCTTGCTGGCCATTTTGGCGGCAGAAATGGCTGAGGCAGGGAAAACTGCCGAAGAAATTGCCGCTGAGATTGAGGAACAGGCCTATCACGCTGACGTCTCCTTTGTGTTGGATACGCTGGAGTATATGTGCGCAGGCGGTCGTTGCTCGTCGGTTGCCAAATTCGGCGCCAATCTGCTGAAGATCAAGCCCCAGATCGTGGTTTACGACGAGAAAATGGACACCGGCAAAAAATATCGCGGCAAGATTCAGAATTGCCGTTTGCAATATGTAGAAGAACAACTTCACGATTTGGACGATCTGTGTCTGGACCGTATTTTCGTGACTCACTCGGGTATGCCGCAGGAAGAAATCGATGAGATCGTAGAAAAGGTCAAATCCATTGCTCCTTTTAAAGAAGTGCTGGTAACGCAGGCGGGCTGTGTGATCTCCTGCCATTGCGGACCCGGAACCATGGGTGTGCTGTTTATGCGCAAAAGCAGAGTGTTTCAATAAATTCATTCCAATCACCTGATTTCGGCCATGATCGGCCACGAAAGGGAGAGTATTTATGATTAACGTGAACCATTTGTGTATGGGATGTATGAAAGACCATGGCGATGCAGAGGTTTGTCCGTTTTGCGGATATCGGGATGACGAATTGCAACAATCCCCCTATCTGAGTGTGCGGACCTGGCTGATGGATCGTTATCTGGTTGGCAAAATTATGGAAAACGACGGAGAAGGGGTTACCTATCTTGGTTGGGATAATATCACCCAAGCCCCTGTGTTGATCCGCGAATTTTTGCCGGAAGGCTTATGCGGTCGTGTGCCTGAAAGCGGCGCAGTTCGTCCTATGCCCGAAGCGGCAGAGGATTACAGCCGTTGCCTCACCGCCTTTTTACAGCGGCACCGTCTGCTTGCCCGCCTGCGGGACCTGTCGGCCCTGTTCCCCACCTATGACATTTTTGAACTCAACGGCACGGCCTACGGGATTTCGGAATATACCGAAAGCATTACTCTGAAAGACTTTTTGGAACGCAACGGCAATTCCCTTACCTTTGAACAGACCCGTGCGCTGATGATGCCTGCGGCTTCTACCCTTTCCTCGTTGCACGCGGCCGATCTGATTCACGGCGGCATTTCCCCCGAAACCCTGTTTGTGGGAAAAGACGGTAAACTGCGCTTCGGCGGCTTTGCCGGCGGTGAACTGTATTCTGCCAGAGGGGCGTTAAAATCCCGATTCTACCCCGGTTATACGCCGATGGAGCAGTACGGTCTGGACGGAATGGTTGGTCCTCATACCGACGTGTATGCCTTTGCGGCTACTATGTACCGTGTGATCAGCGGGGTAACGCCTACCGACGCCAAAGCCCGTATGAATCAAGGGGCAGGCCTGTCGTCTATGACCCTGCAGGGCAAAATGCCCGAGCACGCCGCGACCGCTTTAATGCAAGCGTTGCAGTTGTTGCCGGAGGAACGTACCGCTTCGGTGGATCGGTTCCGCAGTGAATTCTCGGCAGCTCCCAGCGTGGCAGAAACCCGTTTTGCTCCGGTGATCGAACCGGATGAGGAGGATGACGAAATGCCCGTTAAAAAAGACAAAAAGAGCTTGTGGGTGGTACTGATCGCTATGGGCGCTACCCTGCTTGCCTTCGGTCTCATCGTGGGCGTTCTGTTCCTGACCGGTGTCATCGGCGGTTCCGATCCCACCAGTGCTCCCTCGCTGTTCGTGATTCCCAGTGAGCCTACGCCTTCGGTTACCTCCGGTGAGACCCTGAGTCGTAAGACTCCCGATTTTGTAGGTCAATCCTTAGAGGCTTGCCAACGGAACTATTCCTCTTATGAATTCAAGGTGGAATACAAGGTATACAGCGACCAATTTATTAAAAACACCATCATTTCCCAAACTCCTTCGGCGGGCACCGAACTGCCCTTGGATGCAGAACAGGTACAGACCGTAACGGTGGTGGTCAGCCTTGGCAGCGGTCAGTTGCAGATCCCTCCCATCGAGGGTATGACCTATGCCCAGGCGATTGAACAACTGTGGCGGGCAGGCTTCTCGTATGACAGCATCACCTGCAACACCACCGACTATTCCTATGACAGCGTGGTAACCAAGGTGAATCCTCCCGCGGGCTCCACTTGCAACATCTACGGTGCCGATATTATGCTGTACGTAGAAAAAGCGCCGGACTCTGTGGACGATGAGTTCACCTCCTCCCAAGAGCCAAACAAAGAGGTTAGTTCTATCCCTGCACAATAAATTTTAAACCTGAACACCTGCTTATGGTTTCCATAAGCAGGTGTTCTTTTTAAGGATTCTTTTGATTCACACATTGACAGCAAGTTTAAATTATGTTACAATAAACTGAATTTTTATAGATTGGGAGGGTGCCCCTATGAATGAATTGGACGATCTGTATCAAGGATTGAATATGCCGTACAGCTTAGAAAACGAGCAGTCGGTTTTGGGTGCTATTTTATTGGATCCCTCTTGTATGAATGATGAGACCGTGGCCTTGTTGCAGGCGGACTACTTTTATTTGCCGCAACACAAAGCCATTTTCGGTGTAATGGCGGGAATGGATGCGCTGAATAAGCCCATGGATTTTGTAACCGTGCTGGAGCAACTGCGCAGCGAAGGGGTGTACGAGCAGGCAGGGGGGAAGGAATACTTAACTCAGCTGGCTCAGTTGGTGCCTTCTATTAAAAACGTGGGCGCCTATGCCGAAGTGGTGATCGATAAATACTACATCCGTTCCCTGATTCAGGCGGGGCATCGGATCGTTGAGCAAGCCAAGTCCTCGGGCGTGACCGCCGCCGATCAGCTGGATTCTGCCGAGCAGATGATCTATAAGATCGGTGAGGGCAAGGACACGACGGGTCTTGTGAAATTAAAGGATATCCTTACCAACGAGACTATCGACCGTCTGAGCAAAATGGACGATCCCGAGATGCGCAAGGATATGCAGGGGATCTCCACCGGCCTTTCTACGGTGGATCGGATCATCGGTGGCTTCCACCGCTCCGACCTTGTGATCATCGGTGCGCGCCCCGGTATGGGTAAGACCAGCTTGATCTTGAATATGGCGCGCTACATTTCAGTCAACGCCCGTAAAAAGGTTGCCTTTTTCAACTTAGAAATGTCCCGTGATCAGTTGGCGCAGCGTATGCTCTCCTTCGATGCCGCCGTTGACATCTCCCGCCTGCGGGAAGGGGGACTGACCTCGGAGGAATGGGATCGCATTACCACCGCCACCTCCACGCTGTATGAAAGTGAGCTGTACGTGGATCAGACCTCCAACATTACGGTACAGCAGATTCAGGCAAAACTGCGTCGCAATAAGCCGGACATTGTTTTTATCGACTATTTGCAGTTGTTGCAAGCCCCTGCCGACAAGCGGGGCCGCAGTCGTGTAGAAGAGGTTTCGGCTATGACCCGTGACCTGAAGATCATGGCAAAGGAATTGGATATTCCGGTCATTGTGTGTTCTCAGCTTTCCCGTGCGGGACAGCAACGGGGCAGCTCTCATGTGCCGCAACTGTCCGACCTGCGTGAATCGGGCTCCATCGAGCAGGACGCCGACATTGTATTGCTGTTGCACCGCCCCCATTATTATGAGAACACGTCGGATGAACCCAATCCCGATTCTGATCCCAATGAAGCGCTGTGCATCGTGGCAAAAAACCGTCACGGTCCTACCGAAAAGGCGAAACTCCGTTGGGACGGTCGCTACGCCAAGTTTGTGGCTCAGGAAGATAATCTGGAATATTGATTCATTTTGCGTTTATAATGATGAAAGATAATTTGTTGCAAACGGTACAAAAAACCGTGGCAAAGTACGATATGCTCACAAAGGGCGACCATCTTGTGGTTGCCGTTTCGGGGGGCGCGGATTCCATGGCGCTGTTGCACGTGCTGTTGCAACTGAAAGAACGGTGGAATCTTTCCCTCACTGTCGCTCACGTGAATCACGGCTTGCGGGGCGAGGAATCCGACCGTGATCAGGTCTTTGTGGAGAAGATCTGTCAGGAATGGAACGTGCCCTGCTGTGTGGAAAAAGCCGATATCTCGGCTTTAAGCCGCGCCGCAGGCAAAGGGATAGAGGAATTTGCCCGTGGATTTCGTTACGCTTTTTTTCAACAAACGGCGCCTGACCCTATGCGTGGCAAAATTGCCACCGCCCACACCGCTGACGATAACGCCGAAACGGTATTGCTCAATCTCACCCGCGGCACGGGGGTAACAGGGCTTGCAGGTATTCCTCCTACGGGACGTGTTATTCGTCCCTTGATCGAGTGCTCCCGACAAATGGTCGAGGCGTATTGCGCCCGCCATCAGATTCCCTATGTGACCGATTCTACCAACCTGCAGGATGATTATCACCGCAATCGCATCCGTCACCACGTGATCCCCCTGCTCAAAGAGCAAAACCCATCTTTTTTGGATGGGGTGACCCGTATGACGGGGGCCAATCGACGGGACAGTGAGTTTTTAATGCAATTGGGCAATACCCTGCTGGAACAAAGCCGCCGAGAAAAGGGGTACGACCTTGAAACGTTGCGGCAGGCGCAGGACGTGCCCTTGACCTATGGGGTGAAGGCACTGCTTCGCATGGACGGCTTAGAGGAATCGGCGTATCATATTGAAAAAATCAAATCGTTGATTCACAAAGGTTACGGTTCTTGTTCTTTGAGCGGAGTGCGGGAAGCGCAGGTGTCGGGTGGGATTCTGCGGATCGCCGATCCCCACGAAAAATCGGGGGATTTCAGTTATGCTATTCCCAAAGAAAGCGGCGTATATTACCTGAGACCAGATGTCGCTCCCGTAACCGTAACGGTGACATCCATACAAAATGTTCACAATTCCGTAACATATAACGCTTTGGATTGTGATACAATAGGAACACAGCTTGTATTTCGCAACCGTCGGGAGGGGGATGCCATCACCTTGCCCGGTCGACCGCGGAAGTCTTTAAAAAAATTATTGAATGAATTGAAAATTCCCGTGTGGGAGCGGTCCCGTTTGCTGATCTTAGCCGACGAGAACGGAGTGCTCTGGGTGGAAGGCGTGGGATGCGACCTGCGCGCAATGCCCACAAAGCAGACCCAACGGGTTTTGACAATAACGGAGTGATCAAATGAACAAAAATGTACGTAATACCCTTTTGCTGATCGGGATCCCCCTGCTGATCGTGGTCATCGCCATTGCCACCATGGGGCAATTCCGCCAAAGCGAGATTCCCACCTATTCGGCGATGGTACAAAAGTTTTATGATGGGAAGATCGAGGAATTTGAACTGAATCTGTCCTCCGGTCGTATGGAATACAAAGAAAAAGGGGACGCCAAAACCAAGGTGTATGAAGTGCCCGACGTGAGCATCTTTTATAACGATGTGGGCGATCTGCTTACCAAGGATTTTGAAAACGGTCAACAAAATACGGTGACCGATACCGACGTTGCCGGCAGCACGGTCATCAAATACGACTATAAGGTCAGCAAGACCTCTTGGATCGTCAGCTTATTGCCTACCCTGCTTTTGGTGGTGGTAATCGCCATCTTCTGGATCATTATGATGCGCAAAATGTCGGCGGGAATGGGCAACGACAAGGCCATGGGCTTTGGCAAAGCCCGCTACAAAAAGGCGGACGATAAAAAGAAGACCACCTTTGCCGACGTGGCAGGGGCGGAAGAAGAAAAAGAAGAATTGGCGGAAATCGTGGAATTCTTAAAGAATCCTACTCGCTTTAACGATATGGGAGCTCGTATTCCCAAGGGCATCCTGCTGGTGGGCCCTCCGGGCACCGGTAAGACGTTACTTGCCCGTGCGGTAGCAGGGGAAGCAGGCGTTCCCTTCTACTCCATTTCCGGCTCGGATTTTGTGGAAATGTTTGTGGGTGTGGGCGCTTCCCGTGTGCGGGATCTGTTCGGCGAAGCCAAGAAAAACGCTCCCGCTATTGTATTTATTGATGAGATCGACGCAGTAGGTCGCCAACGGGGCACGGGACTGGGCGGCGGTCACGACGAACGGGAACAAACCCTGAACCAACTGTTGGTAGAGATGGATGGCTTCGGCCCCAACGAAGGGGTCATTGTGGTAGCCGCTACCAACCGCTCCGACGTACTGGATCCCGCTCTGCTTCGTCCCGGTCGGTTTGACCGTCAGATCGTGGTGGGATATCCCGACGTCAAGGGTCGCGAAGCGATTTTGAAGGTGCACGCCCGCGGCAAGCCGCTGGCGCCTGACGTGGATCTGAAGATCATCGCCCAGACCACCGCCGGCTTTACCGGTGCGGATCTGGAGAACCTTCTCAATGAAGCCGCTCTGCTGGCCGCCCGCAAAAAGGCAAAGGCCATTGTGGAAAGCGACATTGAAGAAGCCACCATTAAGGTGGTGATGGGTGTGGAAAAGAAGACCCGTGTCATCAAAGACAAGGATAAGTTGATCACCAGCTATCACGAAGCAGGTCACGCAATCGTGTCCTACTTCCTGCCCACGCAGGATGAGGTGCATCAGATCTCCATCATCCCCCGTGGTATGGCGGCGGGCTACACCATGTACCGTCCTGCCGACGATCAGGGACATACCTCCCGTCAGCAATTAAAAGAGCAGATCTGCTCTCTGTTGGGCGGTCGGGTAGCCGAAGAACTCACCCAAAGCGATATTTGCACCGGGGCATCCAACGACCTGCAACGGGCCACCGAAATGGCGCAAAAAATGATTATGAAATACGGCATGAGCGAGAAACTCGGTCCCGTGGTATACGGCAAGCATCAGGAAGAAGTCTTTCTGGGACGGGATTTCAACTCCACGCCCACCTACTCCGACCGTGTTGCTGCCGAGATTGATGCCGAAATCAAAGCCTTGGTAGAAAGCGAATATGCTCACGCCAAACAGATTCTGACCGACCATATGGAAAAACTTCACGAGATCGCCAAGTATCTGTTTGAAAATGAAAAAATGGATGCCGACACCTTCCGTGCCGCTATGGCGGACGGTTCGGTCCAAGAATAGAAAGGATTGTTTATTATGGAAATTACAAAAGACATGATTATCGGTGACTTGCTGACCGTGAAACCCGAAGCCGCCGAAGTACTGCTTTCTATGGGAATGCATTGTTTGGGTTGCCCTTCGGCACGGGGGGAGACCATTGGGCAAGCCTGTGAAGTACACGGGGTGGATGTAGACGAAATCCTCGCCCAGATCAATGCGCTGTAGTTGTAGATTTGGCGCAGAACAAAGCGAATGATTGATTAAGATGGGTTGTGTGCGAGGTTTTAACTTTGCACACAACTTTTGTTTTGTGCAATATCTATTTATGGTATCCGCTTCGCGGATGATTTCAAATTCGCTTTTAGGACTTTTTCCTCCCTCTCGCCGTATCACATACGGCTTCGGGTCGGAGAAAAGCCCTTCTGCATCCAAATCTACTGCTTGGTTGCACAATCGTAGGATAGTGGAATCGGGAGCGCAGAACAAAGCGAATGATTGATTAAGATGAGTTGTGTGCGAGGTTTTAACTTTGCACACAACTTTTGTTTTGTGCAATCATTGTTCTTTTGATATTGCGCTGCTTCCCGATCCGTTTGCGGTGCCCAAAAGTTGCAACGGCTTGTAGCGCCTGCAACTT
>JAFSIW010000085.1 GCA_017439545.1 Clostridia bacterium
CTTTTCTTTGTCAAAATCCTCTGTCATTATTTGCTCCGTAGGGAGCGTATAATGGATATCCTCTATCTTCATATCAGCCTCCCACCAATTTCTGATACATCTTCATCAATTCCGCTACGCAACTACTTTCGGTCATCGTCTTTACATCAAAGCCATACGCCTGCATTACGGCGCGGTCATTGGCTTGGTGAGCCTTGCGGAGTTCGGGCGGCATAGCAAGCTCGTCATAGAGATCAGCTAACGAAGAATCGGGATAGAGCGCACGTGCGTCAAGAATAGCCTGTGCTGTTTCCTCGATTTTCTTTTTCTGGTCGGGCGTAGGATTACACCACGGAAAATTATTATATACCACGTCTTTTGAGTACCGATAATCACTCTTGATTCTGCCACATACGGCACGAGTCCATGCCATGTGAACATTCGACATCATAACTCCAAAATGATACAGTTCTGCATTAGGGATAATTTGAACGGCATCATTGACAATGATTTCGGGATTTACAAAACCAAAAGGGATATATTTTCTATTCTCGGAAGAATGACGAGGAATGATTATATATGGGCTGTCGGGATGGCGAATCTCTTGGAATAATGTTGGCGTGTCGGCACTTTTGCGAGTTGCGTTTTTGGTACTGCTCAATCTAAATTCGCGTACCTTTTCAACGCGATCTCTGATAAAGGCAGAGCTTCGTAATTCCGCAGGGGTAATCCCAACAAGCCACAAACAATAACGTGCCTTGTTGTTGATATACTCGGTTGCACCGTAGATTTGACGGACGTATTTTAATGCGGATGGCTCTTGTTTAGCCAAGTCTGCATATTCATCGGGAGACAAAAAGAGAAAACCGCCGTCCGTAGGTTTGTTGCCATAAACCATTTGCGGCACATCGCAGATGGATTGCGTTCTGCTCTCTATAAATACTGTCGGCGCAGAAATCAGATATGCGTTTATATTATCGACAAGTTGCAATCTTTCAGAGGAATAGAGTTGCTTTTGCTTATAATTAGGCGCGACGCTAAAGCCCACGATTACACAATGCACGTGCGCTTTGATACTTGCCTCGCTGTCCCAACGGAATGTGCGGTGAGCAAAATCAATATGGATATTGAAACGGTCATAAAGCGGTTTCCATACACCCGCAACCTGTTCGCCTTGCGTGATGGAATTGGTAGAAACAAATGCAGTGCGGATATTTGTGCCTGCCATCATAGCGGCAGCTTTGAAATACCACCCCGAAACATAGTCTATCTTACCTGCGGTTTTATAGGGCTTACCTTTTTCGTCAACGTAAATTGAAAGAATATCTTTCTTCTGTTCTTCGCTCTGCAAAGAATATCCGATGAACGGAGGATTTCCCATGATGTAACTGAGCTTGTCCTTTGACACAACCGTTTCCCAATCGGTGCGGAGCGCGTTGCCCTCAACGATGTTCGCATAGGATTTCAGCGGTAAGAAATCGAGGTTGGTGTTCATCACTTCCTCGGTTTCTTTCATCATCTGCGATTCTGCAATCCACAGCGCGGTTTTCGCAACGGTAACGGCAAAATCGTTAATCTCAATGCCGTAGAATTGACCGATAGACACCTTGATAGTGCCGCCCACATCGAGGAAAAGCTGACCGCCCGACACAAGGAACAGGGC
>JAFSIW010000012.1 GCA_017439545.1 Clostridia bacterium
CCATTCCGCTTTGTCAAGAACTTTTTTCACATTTTTTAAAACTTTTTTCAAAGCCTTTTTTCTGTGAGCTCCCTCGCTTTCGGCCGTGGCCGTTTTTGAGAGTGCTTCGCTATAATACCAAATATAATCCCCTTTGTCAAGCCTTTTTTTCGAGTTTTTTTCGATTTTTTTAAGAAATTTTTTGGGGGTCTACATTTAGTGTTTTGACCTAAAAAAGCACCAAATATGTAGGGGTGATCCTCTTACCAAAAATTTACGGGCATAACCTTTTTTCCACGGGAAATCTTAAAAACAGCAAATGAGGAAAGGACAACCACAATGAAACGATCTCACACAAAACTCTATCGGCTTTGGCAGATTCTCGTGATCCTGCTCATCAATCTACTGATCATCACACTGGTCTTTTCAAGCAGCGCCGACGCTCTGTCCCGTATGGGTTCCACCGGCAGCGAGGTGCGGGAGATTCAGACCCGTTTAAAAAAGTGGGGCTACTACAGCGGCAGTGTGGATGGCATTTACGGAACCCGCACCAAAAATGCGGTCATTTATTTTCAGCGAAAAAACGGACTGCGGGTGGACGGCATTGCCGGGCCTGCTACGCTGGCGGCTATGGGGATCCGTTCCTCCCAAAACGACACAGGATATTCCACCAACGATTTCAACCTGCTGGCCCGTCTGATCTCTGCCGAGGCGCGAGGCGAACCTTATGTGGGGCAGGTGGCAGTGGGAGCGGTGGTGCTCAATCGGGTATCTCACGCCTCATTCCCCAATTCCATTTCGGGTGTGATCTACCAAGACGGGGCGTTTACCTGCTTATATGACGGGCAGTTTTGGAAAACCGTAGCCGACAGCGCTTACAAGGCGGCGCGGGACGCTCTGAACGGATGGGATCCCAGCGGCGGGGCTATTTACTATTATAACCCCGTGACCTCCACCAATTCCTGGATCTATTCCCGACCTATTATAACCACCATCGGCAAGCATCGGTTTTGCCGATAACCCAAGAGACTGTCGCGCCGACAGTCTCTTACATTATATACAAGAGAAAACACTTGCCAATTCTGCCGGAACTTGGTATACTGTATATAATGTAAAAAAGGGTGTGTGAAAATGGGGCAAAAACGGACGCTCGTTGAAGTGCTCTTACGGTATATCGTATTTATATTCAGCCTATTCGTCTTGGGATTGGGCATTGCTGTTGCCAAACGGGCCGACTGGGGGATTTCTCCGGTTACCTCTTTTCCCAACGTATTGAGTCTGGTACCTGCCACGGATTTTCTCACCGTGGGGCAATGGCTTTTCTTGTGGAACTCTTTGTTTACCGTGGGACAAATCGTTATTCTTCGCAAAAAATTCCAATGGATTCAACTTTTGCAGATTCCCCTGTCCTTAACCCTCGGATGGTTTACTGATTTATGGGTTGGGCTATTGGGACGACTTCCTCTGGAATCCATCGCCAATCAATATGTTGCATACGGTATTAAACTTATGCTGATCTTTTTCAGTGTATTTCTGCTCGCATTGGCTATTTGCCTTTCGGTTACCGCCAATGTGGTTATGAACTCGGGCGAAGCCATTGTAAAAGCGATATCCGACACCTGGGGCTTTAAACTGGGAACTGTAAAAACCATTTTTGACCTATCTTGTGTAACCATTGCCGTGGCAGCTTCGCTGATTTTACTCCGCACCGTAGCAGGCGTAGGGGTCGGCACAGTCATTTGCGCCGTGTGCACCGGCTTTGTGGTGAAATGGCTGATGCCGCTGATCAAACCATTGGATAAACAATTATCTCGTGTGAGATAAAAGGAGAATGAATATGAAAATTTCATTACAAAAACTGCATCCGCAGGCGGTGATCCCCACCTTTGGGTCGGAGCAGGCGGCAGGAGCGGATCTATACGCTCTGCTGGATGAACCCGCCACCATTCAGCCGGGGGAAACCCTGCTGATCAAAACCGGCGTGGCTATGGCCATTCCCGACGGCTACGTGGGGCTGATCTTCGCCCGCTCGGGGCTTGCCAGCAAACGGGGGCTTGCTCCCGCCAACAAGGTGGGAGTCATTGACAGCGACTATCGGGGGGAACTGATGGTGGCACTGCATAATCACTCGGCGCAACCCCAGACCGTGGAGCCCAAAGAACGGATCGCCCAGCTTGCCATTCTGCCTTATCTGCATCCCACCTTTGAAGTGGCAGAGAGTTTAGATGAAACCAAACGGGGCGACGGCGGCTTCGGTTCCACCGGCACAAAATAAGGAGGATTTTTATGGATTGCTTATTCTGCAAGATCGCCGCAGGGGAGATCCCCTCGGCCAAAGTGTATGAAGACGACAAGGTGTTGGCGTTTAAAGACATTGAGCCCCAAGCACCCTTTCATGTTTTGATCATTCCCAAAGAGCATATTGCCTCGGCAGGGGAAATCAACAGCGACAACAGCGGCATTGTGGCTCACATTTTTGAGGTAACCGCCGCGCTCGCCAAAGAACATAACCTGACCGACGGATTCCGCTTGGTAACCAACTGCGGTGTGCAGGCGGGGCAAACGGTACAGCATTTGCATTTTCATATGCTGGCAGGCCGCAACCTTGGGTGGCCTCCCGGTTAATGGGTGACGGCTGTGGCAAAATTTACCGAAGAAGCCTTAAAGGCTGCCTTGCAAACCAACACCTTTGCGCCGGTCTATCTGTTGCAAGGGGATGAGCAATATCTCATCAGCCACTATGTAGAGCAACTGGCCGACACCTTAGTGGGGGGTGTGATGCCCGACTTTAACCTATCCCGCATTCAGGGAGAAACCGCTCACATCACCCAAATCATGGAAGCCGCTGAAGGTCTGCCTATGATGCACGACCATCGGTGTATTTTGGTGTGGGACTACTCCCCCGCCGACGAAAGCGATGCCGCCCTAAAAGAGTGGGAAGCCTATCTTGCCGACCCGTGTGAAGGCAACGTGGTGGTGTTTTACTATACCACCGTAAAGCCTGCCGCCACTAAAAACTGGAAGCAATTCCTTTCTGCTTGCGAAACCTACGGCGGGGTACTGACCTTAAACAAAAAATCCCAGCAGGAGCTGGTGCGTCTGCTTTGCTCAGGAGCAGGCAAGCGAAATTGCCGTATGAGCGCCTCTGCCGCCGCTTATCTTGTGGAGTGCGTGGGGGAAGATCTGAACACCCTGCTGGGCGAGCTGGAAAAGCTGTGCGCTTATAAAATGAATCAACAGATCGACGAACGGGACATTGATGTGCTTTGCCACAAGACCCTTTCGGCTACCGCTTTTCAGATGATTCGGGAGATCAACCGCAAAAACAGCGCGGGCGCGCTGAAGATCCTGCACCATTTGTACGGAATGCGGGAAGATCCCATCAAAATTTTAGGGGCGCTTGCCTCCTCTTACGTGAATATGTACCGTGCCCTCGCTGCCGACGAGGCCCGTCTGCCCTTGGGGGAATTCGGGAAATCAGTGGGAATGAAAAACGTGAACGGCCTGCAATATTCCCTGAAGGACGCCCGCTCGCTGGGGGGCAAACGGCTGGACGAAAGTCTTGTGGTACTGTCGGAGTACGACAAAAAGATCAAAAGCCAATCGGTGGACCCCAAACTGCTGTTGGAGCAGGTGGTAGTAGAGCTGCTGAACATTGCGGGGGCTCGATATGATTAAACTGTCCCAAGTGCTGGTGGTGGAAGGAGTATACGACAAGACCCGTCTTGCCCGGCTTGTAGACACCTTGATCATCCCCACCAACGGCTTCGGAATTTTTAAAGATAAAGAAAAAATCGATCTGCTTCGCACCCTTTCCAAACAGCAGGGAGTGGTGATCCTCACCGATTCCGACAGCGCAGGCTTTCTCATCCGCAATCGGTTGAAGCAACTGCTTGCCGACGGAACGGTATTTCACGCCTATATTCCCGACGTGTACGGCAAAGAAAAACGAAAGAGAACGCCTTCTGCCGAAGGGAAATTGGGCGTAGAAGGAATGACCACCGAGATCTTGCAGGAGGCGCTGACCAAGGCGGGGCTGGATTGCCCCGTGACCACTCCCAAAAGCCGACTGACCAAAGCCGACCTGATGCTGTGGGGACTGAGCGGCGGCAATCATTCCGCCGCCAAGCGGCAAGCCCTGCAAAAACAGCTGGGTCTACCCGCGAGAATGTCTGCCAACACCCTGCTGGAGGTACTGTGCCGACTGTATACCAAAGAAGAAGTGGAACAAGCAATCAAAAAAGCTGTGTAGTACGTATGCCCTACACAGCTTTCTTTGTTATTCTTCTTGCAAAGGAGCGGCTTCTTCCGTCGGTGGCAAGGCAGAATCCGAATCGGCAACACCTTCCTCTGCCACGGCGAACTGCCGTCTGCATTCCTTGGCGGTTTTGCGGATCTCCCACGCCAGCATCCCCATAATCACCCAAAACAGAGGGGTGACGATGCAAATACTGAAGCAGAAAAACACCCATACACAGTAGCCAAAGGCGCAGGCGCCCAGCACCAATATTTTGGGGTTGCGATACATATACCGCACCGCCCGCCACGCCATGGTGACCAGATACCCCAAATAAAAGACCAATCCCGCCACGCCCATAGTGCACAAAATATGCACGTATTCGTTATGGGCAAAGTCCAGATTGCGGTTGATATAACGCTCATAGCCCACCTCGCGGGCAAAATCGCGAAAGGTCTCGGCAAAGGTACCGCAACCGGTGCCCAGCCACAGATGCCGTTTGGCCATTTGCAACGCGTGCCGCCAAATGCCGATGCGGTTGTGCCCTGCCGTATCCGAAAGTTGCCCTCGTACCAGTTCGCTCAGGTCCTTGGTAAAGCCCTTGGCACTGGCAGAATCGCAAGCAAAGCGGAAGTAACAAAATGCGGCAATCACCAAAGCCGCCTCTGCCCCGATCACACACCATTGCACCTTTTTCCACGGCAGATCGAAATCGGGTTTATAATGCAAAAACAGTCGTGCCGCCAGCAAGATCAACAGCACGCCCAATGCGACGGCGGTGGCAAGAGAAAAGTGAAATTCGGTTATGGTCTTGGCATCCGCCTTGACGTACCGATAATCCACGCAAAAGGCGACGGCTGCCCCCAAAGCAAGGGAGGCGCCCACCTCTAACAGTTTTTCTACGTAGCGGCGGGAGCGGATAAGAATGGGAGTCATCACCGCCACCAAGGCCAACAAGCCAACCAAACTCATATCCACACCAAGCGACAGCATTACGTAGATGCCCACGGTATGGGCGGCAAGAAAGATCGCCGAAAAGGTTTTGTCCAGTTTGAACACCACGTAGCCTACCCCTACCATCGGCATCATCAGGCACAAAAAGCCTGCCATCACGTCCACGTTACCAATGGTAGAAAGGAATTCGTCGGGGTGTCCTTTATAAGAGGAGGGGGGATATAAATGCAGGACATTGATGCCCGAAAGTTGAATAACGGCAATGACGCACATGGCCAGCAAAATGATGGCAAAACCCCGCACGTATTTTAATTGCAGGCGGCAATAACGGGAAGACAGCCAATACAGCAGCGCATAGGCCGCCAAAAAGATCAGTCCGTCAAACCGCCCTGCGCCGAACAGGTTGTAGTCAAAGCCCTGATCGTTGTTTTTGCCAAAGTAAGGAGAGTTAAACCAAGAAACCACCCCACTACACAAAAAGGTGAACAAAAACAGATCGGGCAGATATTCCTTCCAATCCTTGCGCAGCATCAGCTTGCAAAACACAACGCTCAGCCCGAAGCCCAGCGTGCACACCAAAAAGAAGGCGAGCTTCATAGCGGTAATATCGGAATAATCCGTCCAAACAAACACGGGAAAGACGATCATAAACAAAAAGACCGCCATTTCTCCGATGGCCTGCAATCGCTTGTGCTGTTTCAAACGATTCCCCTCATTTCTAAAGATTCTGAACATATTGTATCGCAGGCGGAGCGGTAAGTCAAGAAAAACTCTCCTTGCAATAAGAGCGGCGGTGTGATATACTGAATGTACCCCGCAATCCGTGTCCCTTTTTTGGTACACGATTTGTGGTTTAATTCAATCAGGCGAAATCCTCTTTTTTTGGTAGTGAACCATCTTGTTTTGGCAAGAGCGGTCAGCGAGTCGCTGTACCGAGGCTTTGAAGTCCCTCCGCCATCCTGCGGATGGCACATGCCCGTAAAAATGCTCTCGGTGAATGAAAAATCACTGCGTGATTAGCAATTCACCTTCGCATATTCACGGAATTTTTGTACCAAAAAAAGAGGATTTTCGTCTTAGAAAGGAGGCGTCACCATGTATACCCAAAACGGTCGCATCACCTTTGAAAAAAGCGATCTGAAATTTTTGCAAAAACACGGATTGTCTAAAGCGGTGGTGATTTATGAGGAGCATTGCGCCCACAGCAATCTGCCCTTTGTTACCGACCATCATCAGCTGGCAGGCTTGCTGGGGTGCTACACCAACGTGCTGTTTCAAACCCTGCGCACGGTGGACGAGCTGTATTACGATGCGGCGATCCCCAAAGCCACGGGCGGATATCGCACCTTGCAGGTACCAACCCATCCCCTGCGGTATATGCAAACGGTGATCCTCCACTCCATTTTGGACAAGCTGCCTGTTTCTCCTTATGCCACCGCCTACCACAAAGGGGCGCGCATCACCGATAACGCCAAGCCCCATCAGCATAAAAAGTATTTGCTGAAAATGGATCTGCAGGACTTCTTTTCATCCATCACCTTTGAACAGGTGCTGAGCGGTGTGTTTCACAAGGGTCGGTTTCCCACCCACGTGGGGGTGTCGCTGACCGCCCTGTGCTGCAAAAACGGAGTGCTGCCCCAAGGAGCGCCCACCTCTCCTGCCCTTTCCAATCTGGTAATGTCCCATTTTGATGGGGTGATGGGAGAATGGTGTTGCAGGCAGGGATTTTCTTACACCCGCTACTGTGATGACATTACCGTATCGGGCAACCGCCCCCTGTACGCCGCCTATCAGAAGGCGAAGGGGCTGCTGGAAAATATGGGGTTTGAACTCAATGAGAAAAAGACCCGTTTTGTTACCGCCGCCCACCGCCAGACCGTAACGGGACTGACGGTCAACCAAGGAATCGGGGTAACCGCCGACTACAAGCGAAATCTGCGGCAGGCGGTGTATTATACCGTGAAGTTCGGCGCCGCCGACCACATCCGCCAACGGAATCTCACCCGGTTTATGGTCAACGGTGTTCCTCAGACCGAGCGCTACCTTGCCCATCTGGAAGGACAAATTCGCTACGTGCTGTCGGTTGAGCCCGATAACCGCGCGATGGTAAAACTGCTGGCAGATCTGTCGGCAAGCCCGCCGTATATGGGGTGATTCCTCCGGCTTTTGTTTGGAATAAACCGCCGCCTTTTTCCACCTGGAAAGGGCGGCAGTTTACGTTTATGTGACGTATTGGGTGTTCCCCTGCGTCGGAATTTGTAGGGGATGGCGCCCACGACATCCCGTGAAAAACATCAATCTTCCGTGCCCGCGTAGGGAACGGCCTCAAGTGCCGTTCCGAAAAAGGTTTGTTTTTCAACCAACCTGTCATTCTGAGCGCAAGCGAAGAATCCGCGTCTTTTGTTTTCCTCGCCATCGCGGGCGGATGTGGGCATTACGGATTGCCACGGCTTCGCCTCGCAATGACATCTTTGTATTAATCTTACCCGCGGGCGGTCGGGGACGCCCGCCCCTACGATAAAAGGGGTAGGATAACCCAAACGGGAGGGGACAGAGCCCCTCCCCTACGGACAATTACGGAAAATGTTTCGTGTATACGATATATCGTAGACGTGAGGCGTGGCGGTATTTTACGTTTATGTGACGTATCGAGTCCTCACCTACGTCAGAATCTGTAGGGGATGGCGGCATCCACATCCCGTGAACAAACGAAACCATCCCACCGTGTTCCTTGCCTCCCTTGTGTAAAGGGAGGTGGCACGGCGAAGCCGTGACGGAGGGATTGTTTAAACCCCGCCTTGCCGCACAACACCACGGGCAAATGTGGGCATCCGCCCCTACAATAAACAACCACCCGCTTGGCGGGTGGTTTTTCTTATGCGGGCATAGCCCTATGCTCCTCGCTACGCGTCCAACGCGTAAGTACGATTGTCAGTCGCGCCGGAACGGCTCCCTCTGACGAGGGAG
>JAFSIW010000001.1 GCA_017439545.1 Clostridia bacterium
AGCTTCGCTGACAGCTCCCTTTACACAAGGGAGCCTTTGACACAAGAGCATTCTACGCTGAATTTTTATTTGCTTTCTGCTCATCGGCAAAGCCTTTATGGAACCCCGCCACTATGGCGGGGTTTTCGTCTTACAAAAAAACACCCAAGCTGTCGGTAAGACAACTTGGGTGTTTGTATGAATTCTATTTTGCGTAGTCGATGGCGCGGCTCTCACGAATCACGTGCACTTTTACTTGACCGGGATAATCCAGTTCATTTTCAATGCGTTTCACGATTTCGTGGGCGGTAATGACCATTTGGTCGTCGGAGATCACCTCGGGCTTGACCATAATGCGGATCTCACGACCGGCTTGAATGGCGAAGGATTGTTCTACGCCGTTAAATTCATTGGCAATGGATTCCAATTTTTCCAGCCGTTTGATGTAGTTTTCAATGTTTTCACGACGGGCACCGGGACGAGCAGCGGAAATCGCATCAGCCGCTTGCACAATGCAGGCGATAACCGTTTTGGCTTCCACGTCGCCATGGTGAGCGTGAATGGCGTGCACCACTTTTTCGTTTTCACGATACTTTTTGGCGGCTTCCACACCCAGTTGAATATGAGAGCCTTCCATTTCGTGGTCCAGTGCCTTACCAATGTCGTGGAGCAGACCGGCACGACGGGCAAGAGACACGTCTTCGCCCATCTCGGCGGCCAGCAGACCGGACAGATAGGCAACCTCCAGCGAGTGGTTGAGCACGTTCTGACCGTAGCTGGTACGGAACTGCAGTTTACCCAACAGCTTCACAAGCTCGGGATGCACGTTGTGGGCACCCACGTCAAGAACGGCGCGCTCGCCTTCCTTCTTGATTTTTTGTTCCACTTCTTTGCGGGCTTTTTCTACCATATCCTCAATGCGGGCGGGGTGAATACGACCGTCGGCAATGAGCTTTTCAAGGGTCAGACGGGCCACCTCACGGCGCACCGGTTCAAAGCAAGACAGGGTGATGGCCTCGGGGGTATCATCAATAATCAGATCTACACCGGTGGCAACCTCCAACGCGCGGATGTTGCGACCTTCACGGCCGATGATGCGGCCTTTCATATCGTCATTGGGCAGGGGTACCACCGAAACGGTGGCTTCGGAAGAATGGTCGGCGGCGCAACGTTGAATGCAGTGAGAAAGCACTTCTCTGGCGCGTTCGTCGGCTTCTTCTTTAAAGCGGTTTTCAAATTCCAGAATTTTTACCGCTTTTTCATGATCCAATTCATTTTCAAGGTTGGTGAGCAGGTATTCTTTGGCTTGCTCAACGGTCAATCCCGAAATGCGTTCCAGCATTTCAAACTCCCGTTTTTTCAGTTCTTCGGTCTCGGCTAATTTGACTTCAATTTCTTTTTCCCGTTTTTGAAGTTTTTCTTCTTTAGCCTCCATATTGTCCATTTTCTTGTCAAGAGTTTCCTCTTTTTGTTGCAGGCGACGTTCCTGCCGTTGAATCTCGCTTCTGCGTTCCCGATTTTCTTTTTCAGCCTCGGTGCGCAGGCGGTGGATCTCGTCTTTGGCTTCTAACAAAGACTCTTTCTTTTTGGCCTCAGCGGCCTTCATGGCATCGTTTAAGATCCGCTTGGATTCTTCTTCGGCGGAACCTAAGATGCCTTCGGCTTTTTTCTTGCGATGGGCGATGCCGGCAAAATAACACACAATGCCAAACACCAAAGCGCCCACGGCAAAGCCAATGGCTAACCATACGTAATTGTCCATAGGGTGATGACCCTCCTTTATATATTAACCGCAGTTACAAGGCAAAACAGGTTCAAAGGGTAGAGCGTATACTGCCAAAACGGGTCGCGGCTGCACCCGGTCTCAAAGAATGTTGTAACCCGTATACCACAAGATGTACCCTACGATGGCTACAAAAATGGCAATACTATCACAACATATAATATTGTAGTACAAAACCGCCGCCGTGTCAAGATAAATGTTGATATTTCAACCAAAAAAACGAACGCCGAAAACGGGAGGGGACACAGCCCCTCCCCTGCGGACAATTACGGAAGATTGTTTCACGGTCTTTACACAAAAAAGACGAGCACCAAAGGTGCCCGTCTGTGTCGTATTACAAATTAAACTTATTCCAGCGGTCTACCCCTGCCATTTTCTCGGCAAGATAGTCAGGATCGTAGCTGAACACGTGATTGGCGTTTTCGTGCAGGTTACTGCCCCCTACTTCAAAGTTGGTGGCCCACGCTTTGCCTTGGTCGGTGGCCAGCATCTCTTTCACCTTTTGGGAATAGAACTGCATTTCTTTATACATCGTAGCAGTCACAAAGCCGTTGCAGTAGTAGTCCATCCACATCACGGCGGGAATGCCGCCTGCTTCATAAGTAGCCTTCAAAGCGGGGAACAATGCGCCGTAGGTGTTGAGAGAGGTTACCTTCATCTCACTGTTTTTCAACCGCAGATTGGTGACTGCTTTTCCGTCGCCGTAGAAGGTGTTGTAGATCTGATCCCGATGATGCATATGGTAGTTCAGCACGGTCAGACCGTTGCGGGCGGCGGATTTGGTCAGCTCGTAGGTTTCGGCGGGGGTATAGGGGGTGTTTTGATAGGTACTTACCCCTGCAATCGTATCCTTGGCGGCGGCCACGATCTCACCTTGCAGACCTGCCCGTACCATTTGATAATACGTTTCCCGATAGTGGGTATTGGTGGTGTTAGGATCCAGCCCCACTGCAATGAGAGGACTGCTCTCATACCGCGCCAGCATTTTTGCCCCGAGAACGGTGGTGATCGACAGAGATTCCTGATAATCCCGCACACGATTGACGGTGCGGAACAGATCCAGATCCAACATGGCCTTGGATTGCTCGTGGAACACGTAAAGTTCCGGCATCAGATTGGTGAAATTGTAATGTCCCGAGGCATCGGTCATCCCCTCATTTCTGGGGTCGATCTCACTAAAATCGGCAAACTCACTGCCATAGGCGGCATTGAGGTTTGCGATATCACCGTAATACGCCTTCAGCCATTGCTGATAGGCGGCGATATTTTTGTCATTCAAGTCCATCCGCCAGTCGTGGTCGATGGTCAGCCAACCGCGGCTGTCCTCTTGGGCGATGGGGGTCACGCCATCGGGAGAAGACCAGAACACATCTCCAAAACGGGCGTAGGTCCAGTTGTTGAGAGCGCCATTCATTTTGTTGTTGCCGTCGGCGGCGGTCACACCCGCAAAGGGCTTGGTAATGCTTTCCCGCTGAATGGAGCTTTCATAGGTGTAGTTGCCGTAGGGCTCGAACTTAAAGTTCCCCATCAGACTCACCAAGTCCATCATCACCCGATTGGCACCGTTGGCAAAGCCACTGGTGCCGGTGGCGTAGGTAAACGCCATGGTAGAGGTGAGATAATTGACCCCTGCTTCTTTCATATCCAGCAGATCGTTGACCATTACGTCGAACGCATAGGGTGAATCCTGATTGTTCCCCCGCATATCCGCCATATTCTGGGTGGCAAACAAGGGTTCACGGGTGCCGTCGTCTTTCACCAGATAATGGTCGTTATAGGGATTCAGGGTGATAGAAACCGAATCGCTTTCTACTGCAAGGGGCAGGGTGATCATTTGGAATGCACCTGTGTTATCGGAAATCACCCGCAAGGTGAGGGTGGTATCCCACGGGGCGGGTTGGAAATACAGCGTGTTCTCCTTGGGTTTTTGGCTATCCAGATAGCAATAGGTATGGAAGGAATTACGAAATTCCTCATACACCCCCAGCCAGCTATTGCGGGACAGGGTAACCTGACTGCCGTAACCGTCTTTTATCCCCTCTTTCACAACTTCGGCGGGAGGGGTGACCTGCGCATTCTTTGCGGCGGTAAAGGCAAAGGTGTTGGTGGTAATACTGCGACCGCCGACGTACATAGCCGCCCAGTCGGGAGAGCCCTGCTCGTTGGCAACCTGAGCGTGCAACACCGCCTTATAGTTGCCCACAGGATAGGAAGCGTAGCCGGTAAACCGCACCCAAATGGAGCGGCTCTCACCGGGATATAAGGAATCGTACAGCCGATAAGCGTAGTTGTCGTTGATGGCAACCTGACTGTATACCCCCTCGGAGATCTCTCTGTACAGGAAGGGGCGGATATTGAAGAAGCCTTGTCCATCCCCTTTGAGCACCGTGTCGCCGGTGTTGGTAAAGGTAAAGCGCAACCACACCTCTTTGTCCGTGGGCACGGTGCCCGAGCAGATCAGGTCGGAGGTGTCGTAGTGGGGGAAGGCAGTTCCCTGCCGATCTTCGGCAATGTTGCCTTTCCATACTGCTAATTTTTTCTGATCTAAATTTTCACTGCACACGTAGCCGTCATAGGTAAAGGTCACGTCGGCATTGCCCGGCAGAGTGTTGGAGTAATATTCGGTCATCCCTTGGGGCAGGCGGGCGGGTTCTTCCCAAGTAGAAGCCTCAACGTGCACCTTTTGGGCGTTTTTGCCCCCTTGCAGGGTGTATTGGAGCGGAACAGCCGAATAGGCGGTCACGTTGGTGGGTACTTCATAGGTTAGGGTGGTGCCGTCCGCCAAGGTGAGCGTGCCCTTGGTTGTTTGGGCGGTGTTATACAGCGACAACGTGCCCTGCTTTTTGGCGGCGGAAGAAATGGGGTTGTAGATCACGTTCATTTCTTCGTTGAGAGCGTGTCCCTCCATATCGCTGAGCCCCGCAGGGGTGCCCAAGGCATCCATGATTTGACCGGTGTTTTCGGGATCGGTGATGGGATTGTCGGTAAAATCCTTGCCGTTTACCCCATAGTATTGATCCAGCAGAGCGTAATACTGATCTTCCTCGGGTAACTCGGCAATTTCAGCAGGAAAACGATCCAGCTTGCCCACCACTTTTTGCAAAATTTGTAAAGCGTCCATGGCAGTAATTCCTCCTTTGGCATCTACGTTGGCTACAACGGCCGCTTCATCGGTTAACGAAATCTTGCCAACCACGTGGCGGAGCACCTCCAGCGCATCGGATGCGTCCACTTTTCCGCTTTGGTTGGCGTCCCCCCACAAACGGGCGGTCTGCGCCGATGACAGCGGTACACACAGCATCAGCGAGAGGATCAGGATTGCGCATACGATTCGTTTCATAAGAATCCTCCTTCAGTTAACAGGCTCAAACCTGTCAGTTAGGTTGGCAAGGGTGAGTTTAGATTATTTCAAATTGAATTTATCTCGACGGGGGGTATTCACGTAGGCGTTGGCAAGATAGGCCTTGTCATAGCTCCACACGTGGGTGGCATCCTTGTTTACCAGACTACCGGTGGCATCAAAGTCGGTTGCCCATTTTGCGCCCTGCTCAGTGGACAGCATTTCTTGCACTTTTTCGGTGTAGAATTGCAACTCCTTGTATTTGGTGGAGGTCACAAAGCCGTTGCAGTAGTAGTCCATCCACATAATACCGTTGGCACCGCCTGCTTCGTAGGTGGCCTTGAAGGTAGGGAACAAAGCGGCATAGGTGTTAATAGAGGTCACCTTCATTTCGCCGTTTTTCAGATGCAGATTCACGTCGGCCTTGCCGTCGCCGTAGAAGGTGTTGTAGATCTGATCCCGATAGCTCATATGGTAGTTCATGGTATGCAGACCTGCCAATTGAGCGTGCTTGGTCAGTTCATAGGTTTCTGACGGAGTATAGGGGGTATTGACATAGGTACTGGTACCATAGATATAATCCGACGCCGCCAGCAGTTCCCCTACCAGACCTGCCCGATACATTTGATAATAGGTTTCACGATAATGGGGATTTTTGGTGGTGGGTTTCAGTCCCACGGTGATGAGGGGGCTACCCTCGTAACGGGCGATCATTTTGGGATTGGGCACGCCGGTCACCATCAGGGATTCTTTATAATCCCGAATGCGTTTGACCGTGCGGAACAGGTCAAGATCCCGCATCGCCTTGGATTTTTCGTGATAGACCGAAAAATAGCTGGTGCCCGTAAAGTCATAGTGACCGCCGTTGATCGTCCCATCCACACGGGGATCGATGTCGCTGAATGCGGAAAAATCCGATCCGTAAGCCCGATTCAGAGCGGCGATGGTGCCGTAGGTTTCTTTCAGCCATTCCTGCAGATCGGCGACCGATTCATCGGTCAGATCCATCCGCCAGTCGTGGTCGATGGTCATCCAGCCGCGGCTGTCTTCCTGGGCGATGGGGGTGATGCCTTGGGGATTGGACCAATACATATCCCCAAACCGTTCATAGGTCCAGGTGTTGAGAATGCCGTTGACCTTGTTGTTGCCGTAGGCGGCGGTGACCCCTGCATAGGGCTTGGTGATGGAAGCAGCTTTGCTCACCGAGCCTTCATAGGGATACATTCCGTAGCCCTCCAGCTTAAAGCCCAGCAGACTTGCCATATCCATCATCACCCGATTGGCAAGTACGGCAATATTACCTGAGCCGGTGGTGTAAGTAAAGGCCATGGTGGAGGTGAGATAGTTGATACCCGCTTCTTCCATATCCTTAAAGTCGTTGACCAGCACGTCCATGGCATAGGGCTCGTATTGATAGTTGCCCCGCATATCCGCCATATGTTGCGTACCCAAAATGGGCTCGCGGGTGCCGTCGGCTTTGACCACGTAATTTTCGTTAAAGGGATTAAGGGTAAGAGATACCGAATCGCTTTCCACCTTCAAGGGAATGGTGACCAGCTTCATTTGATTCGAGGATTCGGAGATGAGACGAAGGGTAAGGGCGGTATCCCAAGGGGCGGGCTGGAAGTAGAGGGTATCCTGCTCTGCCTTGGCGGTATCAACGTATAAGTGGGTGTGGAAGGAGGTTTGGAACTCCTCGTAGACCCCCAGCCAACTGTTGCGGGTGGCAGTCTTCACCTGTTTGTTGACCACGTTGTTGGGAGTGGAGCTGCCACTGCCTGCGGTAAAATCAAAGGTGGATTGGGTCACGTAGCGACCGCCTACGTACATATCGGACCAGTTGGGAGAGCCTTGTTCGTTGGCAAGCTCGCCCCGCAGTTCAATGCGGTAGTTGCCTTCAGGAATGGAGCCGTAGCCGCCTTGTCCGAATTTGACCCAAAATTCAATGGTCTCACCGGGATACCAATGGTCGTACAACCGAATATACAGGTTGTCACATTCCGCCACTTGACTGTAAGCCGAGCCGCTTTGCTTATACAAAATGGGGCGGAAGCAGAAATAGCCTTGCCCGTCACCCTTCAAGATGGTGTTGCCGTTGTTGGTGGCGGAGAATTTAAAGAAGGTTTCTTGCCCTGCGGGCACGGTGCCGGATTTTTTCAGATTGGTGATTTCATAGGGAGGATAAGCCGTGCCCATTTTATCCTTGGCGGGATTGGCGTTCCAGAAGGGATTGGCCGCGCCGTTCAAGTTGGTGGCCTGGGCAAACCCTAAGTAATTCACCGA
Source organism: Clostridia bacterium (assembly GCA_017439545.1). Lineage (GTDB taxonomy): Bacteria > Bacillota > Clostridia > Oscillospirales > Acutalibacteraceae > UMGS1484. The sequence goes on from JAFSIW010000001.1 coordinate 7,386, forward strand.
CACGTTTACGTTGCCCGGCAAGGTGTTTTCATAATAAGCGGATTGATTGATCCGATTGGGATTTTCGTAGGTGGTAGCTTCCACGTGCACCGTTTGGGCGTTTTTGCCCCCCTTGACCGAATAGGTCATGGGCACCGCCGAATAAGCGGTCACGTCGGTGGGCACCGAATAGGTCAGCACCGTACCGTCCTGCAACGTAAGGGAGCCGCTTTTCTTGCTCGCCGTATTATACAGCGACAGCGTACCTTGCTTTTTCGCTTCGGCAGAAATGGGATTATAAATAATATTGCCTTCGCTGTTCAGTTGATGCCCGTTCACGTCGGTATCGGCGGGCAGTTGCCCCAAGACCTTGTTCACCTGTGCGGCATCGTTATAATCGGTGACCGAGGAATCGGCAAAATCTGCGCCGTTTACGTGATACATACTGTCCATAGCGGCATAGTATTCTTCCTTGGTCATAGTGTCGTCAATGACGATCTTATCCGCAGGGAAACGGGTGATCTTGCCCACCACGTATTGCAGGATCATCAGCGCATCGGTGGCGTCTATCTCGCCGTTGTCGCTCACGTCGGCAATGGCAGCCACCGCGTCGGTCAGTTCGATTTTGCCGACCACCTTTTTCAATACCATCAGGGCGTCTCCTGCGTCTACTTCTTTGTTTTGATTCAAATCACCCCACATGGGTGATTCTTCTGCCCACGAAACCACCATGGTGGTCATCAACAGGCAGATCGTTAGCAGGATACAGATTGCTTTTCGCATTTGGTATCCCTCCTTATATCATCGATATAGTTTCATTGTATCACAAAACCGAATCAAAAGAAAGAAGAAAAAGCGAGGAGGAAGAAAAAAGCAAAACTCTAATTTCTCTGATTCGGTTTTATGAATTAGGTTAAGTTGACAGGGTTAAGTCCTGCCAACTTAGGGTAGAGCGGCAAATCCAAACTCCGTTTTTAAAGGCGGATTTGTCACTCTACCCTATGCGGGCAACAGCCCGATTTTTTCGATTATTCTTTGCCTACTACAATGCGCAAAACAATCAAAGCATCATCGGCACCAATGCCGCTGTCGCCGTTCAAATTGGCAATGACTTTTTGCTCTGCGGTCAATTGTACCTTGCCAACCACAAATTTCAGAATTTCCAGCGCATCGGCGGCAGAGGTCTTACCGTCACCGTCTACGTCACCGCGAACGGTGCCGTCGGCAGGCAGTTTTGCCAAATCTTCTTCGGCTTTTTCCAGTTTTTCCAGACCCATAACCAATGCCTTTTGCAAGGGAGTCAGCGCATCGAAGGCATCACGGGCGGCTTGAATCTCGTCGGCGGCATCACGGGTAACGGGGTCGGGAATGGCGTCGATGAGAGCATCTACCGCTTTGGCGGCTTCTTGGTTGGGGTCAACATAAGGACCGTCGTTAAAGAAGGGGTTGTAGTCGTCGTTAAACTCATACAGCACCATGGAGGAGTAGTCCATCCACCAGGATTTGCCGAAGGAGTAGGTGTATTGTTGGCTGTAATCTTCACGGTAGCTACCGCAAGCGATGTTCACGGCATAGCAGTTGCTTTCGTCTTCGCAACGGGGAATCCGTACTTCGAAGCCGTAGCCGTCGTTGTTGCCGTCTTGGTCTTCATCAAAATAGAAAGCGTTGAAGTTATTGGGGTCAGACAGATATTGTGCAATGGTGAGATTGCCCATAAATACCTTGGGATTCGGGCTCATATCGTCCAGCGACAGATCGTGACCGTGCAGACGGAATTTCATATCCCCTTGGTTGGAATCGTCGCATTGTACGTAGAAGTGACCTTCGGGATTGTTGGAGATGGAACGGCTCATATAGTCGGGGTCCAGATACAAAGCGATGGAGTCGTTACGGTTACCGTCACCGGTGTTATTCAAATCGGTGTCGAAGGAGCGAACGTAGAAATACATATAGGTTTCGTCGTAAGCAGTCCAGAAATCCACGTCGTGATCTACTTCATCGAAATACATATCCCAACCGCCGTCGGCATAGAAGGTGTCAATATCGCCGTTTTGGCTGGAATAATGGAACACGGTCATACCGCCGTCGTCTTCTTTGTAGAATTCGTCCAGCTTGCCGTCTACCACAAAGCCTTCGGGATCCACGTCTTGGTTGAGTTTCAGTTCGGCGATCTTGGCTTTCAAAGCGTTGATCGCGTCAGCGCCAACCACCAGATTCTTTTGGTCAGGAGTCAGGGCATTATAGGCGGCTTCGGCTTCTTTGACAGCGGCTTCATCTTCAATGGCAACGGTGTCCACGGTGGGCAACGCGGCAATTTTTGCCGAAACAGCGTCAGCAGCAGCCTTGTCGGCGGCGGATTTCTTTGCGGCAACCAAGGCTTCTTCAGCGGCGATCAAGGTGTTCAGCTTGGTAACCAAGCCTTTTTGGGTGTCGGTCAAAGCGTCGTAAGCGGCGCGGGCTTCGGTAATAGCGGCTTCGCTGTCTACCGTTACCGTGCCAATGGCTTCGATCTTGCTGTCTACCGCGGCGGCAGCATCAATATCTTCCGGAGAAGCGGCATTTTCTTTGAGTTCGGCAATGCGAGCCACGGCGGCATTCAGCTTATCCACGCCGATCACGACCGATTGGTAAGCGGGGTCTACCGCATCATAAGCGGCTTTGGCATCGTTTACGGCTTGCTCGTCACCCAAAGAGATGGTTGCGGGCAGGGCACGGATCAAAACGGTTACGTCTTTGGCGGCGTTGCGCTTCGGAATCACGTTTTCCAGCACGTCAACGCTGACCAGACGGATATCGTCAAAAATTACTTCTTCACCAACGGTGCAGTTGGTCATATTGGCGCCACCGGTCAGGCGCAAACGCATTGAAACCAGCTCGGTAGCGGTCACCTTGGCATCCAGAGCAACCACCACGTGGTTCCAGCCCTTTTTCAGACCGGTCATAGCGGTACGAATGCCGTTGTTGTTGTCGGGCATGCTCTTGACAGCGGGATTATCGTATTCGCCCCATTGGTTGGCGTGAGAGGGATCGTCCCCGCGAACGTCGGACCAATATTGTTCGGCACCGTCAAACAGACCGTCTTTGGTCACGTAAACGTCCATGGTCAGATAAGCGGCACCCGAAGCGTCCACGGCGTTGCCGTTGTTTTGCAGGAACAGGTAAATATCCTGACGGTCGGCTTTGATCACACCGCCCACAGCGGCGGTACCTTCCAGATAATTTTCGGCATCTACAAATACCGCGTCATTGTTGCCGTCGCGGTCGTGGAAATAAGAGCCAATGTAATCTTTGGTGTCGAGCGAACGGAATTGCACGTCCACACCGGTTTTCAGATCTTCGGCTTGAGCCAGCAGATCGGCAGGTACGTAGGCTTTTTGAGCATCGGTCAAAGCGTTATAAGCGGTCAATGCTTCGGCAACGTCTAATTTAGCAAGACCTTGTGCCAGTTTCGCAATCACCTTTTTGGCTTCGGCACGGTCGGGTACTACGTTTGCCAGCGTATCGGCATCCACAAAACGGAAGTCGTCAAACAAGATGACCTCGTCTTTTTTCATATTGGAAACGTTAGCAAACCGCAACCGCCAAATGGCAACGTTCTGTCCGTCGGTCACCGTAGCATCCAAGGGGATGGTCACGGTGTTCCAACCGGCTTTCAGTCCTGCATAGCAGGCTTTGAAGGCTTGTTGCTTTTCGTCGTTATAGTTGGCGTTGCCTGCGGCAGTAGCGTTGGCATAGGGTTGGGCTTCATCCCATCCCATAGTGCCTTTGGCGGCTTCCGACCAGGCATACAGATCGGTCCAACCGTCCGAGCCGTCTAACTGATTGTCTTTTTGGCACCACACGTCAAATACCAAATGGGTAGCGCCGGTGATATCCACCGGATTGGTGGTGAGGAACATTACAAAATTGGGATTGTCCTCTTTGGCCTCCAACTGTAACGAGGCGGTACCTTCGGTGAAGTTTTCGGTGTTATAGCTGGGGCTATCGTCAACGTAGATGGTCAGACCACCGTTATCGGCGGCCCAAAATTGGGCGTCTACGCTGTTAGCCGCCACAGCGGTCATTGCCCCAAAGGGAATGAGCGAGCACAGCAGGCAAAGCACCAGAGCTAAACTGATTTTTCGTTTCATATTACTTACCTCCTAAAATTGTTTAACGATCTGCGCACAGGATAAACCGCAGAATTTGCTCTGCAAAAAGTCAGACAATGTGTCCCCCCCCTTGTGCCCGTGCACAGTTTGGTTAAAATAAAACTCGGACACCCTTTGTGTCCGTGCACGCTTATTATACAACAAAACAGCCGCATTGTCAAGCACTTTTGTAAATTTTTACGAAACCCACCCATGAGAAAAGCAATTCCTCTATTGGTTTGCTTCTTGATCCCCCCGTAGAGGGCAACTGTCGGCGGCATCCGACTGCGGGGTGGTTTTACCTTTTCTCTCCCTCCCCTACGGACGATTACGGCAGAACGTTTCATGATTGCGATATATCGCAGACGTGGGTTGTCTGTGTTTTACGTTTATGTGACGTATCGGGTGGTGGTTTTGCAATAAAGCTGTCATTCTGAACGGAGTGAAGAATCCGCGTTCCCCTTTTACTCCCTCCGTCACGGCTTCGCCGTGCTACCTCCCTCGCGGAGGGAGGCTTGGGCTGTGTTTTTCCCCACCACGGGCGGTCGGGGACGCCCGCCCCTACGGAGAATGGGGTAGGATAAGCAAAACGGGAGGGGACAGAGCCCCTCCCCTACGGAAAATCCTTAGGATTCGCATTTGCGATAAATCGTAGACGTGGGTTGTCTGTGTTTTACGTTTATGTGACGTATTGGGGGGTGATTTTACAACCAAGGTGTCATTCTGAACGGAGTGAAGAATCCGTATTTTTCTTTTACGGGTATTACGGATTGCGACGGCTTCGCCTCGCAATGACAGCTTGGTTTTGTGTGCAACCCACGGGCGGTCGGGGACGCCCGCCCCTACGGAGAATGAGGTAGGATAAGCAAAACGGGAGGGGGCAGAGCCCCTCCCCTACGGGAAATCACAGAAAATGTTTCGTGTATACGATATATCGTACACGTGGGTTGTCGTTGGCAATGATTTCGGTACCGCCTTCATCATTGTTCTTATCGCAATCGTTGAACATAAAGACTTTTTGCGTCAGAGCGGCGATGACATCTTCCACAGCCTTTGCGGCCGCGCTGTACGTTAGGCGTTTTCACGGTAACACACGATACCATTCGTTTCAATTTGGTATTTCGCATAAAATAACCGATACGCTTTTGTATACATTGCATAACCTATTCTTGGTTGTTTCTTTTGTAACAAAAGGAGGACAAATCCCGAAGATTTGTCCTCTTACATTTACAATATTTAATAGATCATTATGCCCGATCAGCCAAAATCTGATCCACACTCACCAGTTTCACACACAGGCAGAACAGGCGGGTGGCGATCTCAAGATCGGCAACAGGGGGATAAGACGGGGCAATACGGATGTTACTATCGTCGGGATCGTTACCGTAGGGGTAGGTTGCGCCGGCACCGGTGAGCACCACCCCCGCCTTTTTGCAACGGCTGACGATCTTCTTGGCACAGCCGGGCAGGGCATCAAAGGAGATAAAGTAGCCGCCCTTGGGCTCGATCCAAGAGCCGATCTCCAAGCCGCCCAATTCCTCGCGGAAAATGTTCAGCACCATCTCAAATTTGGGACGCAAAATGTTGGCGTGGAGGCGCATATGTTCTTTCATTCCGTTGATATCCCCAAAGAACCGCACGTGGCGCAGTTGATTCACCTTATCGTGACCGATGGTCTGGATGCACAATTGCTTTTTAATGTCCTCCATATTGTTGTGGGAGGTGGCAAGGGCCGCAATGCCCGAGCCGGGGAAGCTGATCTTGGAGGTAGAAGCAAACTTATACACCATATCGGGGTTGCCTGCTTTTTTGCATTCGGCAAGAATCTCGATCAGTTCATCCTGCACGTCGTCATAGAGATGATGGATGCCGTAGGCGTTATCCCAAAAAATGCGGAAATCCTTGGCGGCGGGCTTTAAGCGGGCAAAGCGGCGCACCACTTGGTCGGAATAGGAATTGCCGGTGGGATTGGAATATTTCGGCACGCACCAAATGCCCTTAATGGCTTCATCCTCTGCCACCAAGCGCTCCACCAGATCCATATCGGGACCGTCGGCGTGCATGGGAATATTGATCATCTCCACGCCGAAGTATTCGGTAATGGCAAAGTGACGGTCGTAACCGGGCACGGGACACAGGAATTTTACCTTGTCCAGCTTGCACCAGGGGGTGTTGCCCATAATGCCGTGGGTCATGGCGCGGGCTACGGTATCGTACATTACGTTCAGGCTGGAGTTGCCGTAAATGATAATATTATCGGCAGGCACTTCCATCATATCAGCGATAAGCTGTTTGGCTTCGGCAATGCCGTCCAGCACGCCGTAGTTGCGGCAATCGGTACCGTCCTCGCAAGTCAGATCATCCGACGAGCTGAGCACGTCCATCATACCCATGGACAGATTCAGTTGATCGGCGCCGGGTTTGCCACGGGCCATATTCAGCTCCAGATGGCGCGCCTGATACTCCTTATACCGGTTGTGGAGTTCTGCCCGCAGGCTTTGCAGTTCTTCGGTGGTCATTTCTTTGTACGCTTTCATAAAAAAATCCTCATTCCTTTGGAGAGTGTTTAATAATAGGTGACCTTGACCCGTTTGCCGATCTTTTTCAGGATTTTGGTCAGTTCGATGATCAATTGCATTTTAATACTGAAATTGATGGGCAGATTGGGGTTTTGGTGGGCGGGGTTCATAGCACGACCGATAAAAAAGTTGATATCGGTGGCATCTTCCAGCATCATACGGCAAAGCTGCGACGCCCCGTCTTTTTTATAGCCCCACCGCACGTAGGATTCGTTATCGGTCAGGTAGTTTTTCGCATATTCCAGCACACGGTTGACGGTGATGACCCCTTCGGTCACCAGTTCCATCCCCTCCAGCGTAGCGGTGGGAGGAATATCCTCGTCTTCATAGTTCAGATTGGGCTTTAATTCCTTGCCCAGATAGTCCGCCACCAAAGATGACGTGGTACCGCCGCACACCACGTGCTTGCCTTCGCTTTCTAAAAACTGAGAAATCATATTCTCGGTTTCTTCGTGCACCGCAGGGGGGCCGAACATGACGTTAAGCACCTCCCGCTTGCGCAGACGAATGGCGCACACGGTGGTATCGTCACCCGGCTTAAAGCGGTAGAGGTTGTTGACCTCTTCCAGCAAAATGGTAGCCCAGGTCTTGGCGGAAAAATCGGGGTCGTAAATGGATACCAGATACTGAATAATATCCTCCCGCTCCCAACCGAACTTGCGATCCAACCCGATGCCTGCGTGGGTAACCCCGTCGCTCATGGCAATGAACAGGTCGTTTTCTTGCAGATCAATATGGGAGTGATAGATCAGCTTATCCCCGATCTGATGGGTATGCTTGGGCGGGCAATAATGCTTGCCGTTGCGAAGCAGAATGATGAGAGGATTATCGTATTGATAGATCTCGGCTTTTTTATTGTCCAGCAAATGGATCAGGGTAAAGGTGGAGTATGCCACCCCCCGCACCGAGCAAATGGGCAAGGTGTCGGCAATGGTGTTGACGCATTCTTCCATAGAAAGCCCCGCCGCCATCATAGTGGAGATGATCTTGGAGGTAAGGGTGGACAAAATGCTTGCCTTTACCCCACTGCCCAAGCCGTCTGCCAACACGATCACGGTGGAGTTGTCTCCCTGCTCCAACACGTCAATATGGTCGCCGCACAACTGCTCACCATACTTATTCATACTCTGATAACCGATATCGGCAAATAAACTATTCATCGGCAATCGACTCCTTCAGTTTGGTCAGAGCGATCTTGGTTTCGGCGGCGGTCTCACCCAGCAGAGAGGCAATTTCCTGCACGAAACGCATTTGCTTTTCTACCACGTTATCGGCAATCTCTACCGTTTGGGCGGTGATGGCTTCTTTCTTTTGCCGTTCCAGCGTTTCTTCGGTAATGTTGCGCATATCGGCAATTACAATATTATATGCCGCATCCAGAATGGTGGTGATCTCAAGGTAGGTGTTGGTTTTTTCCATATGCAACTGATGGTTGGAGATGCGTTGTTTCTTTTCCAAGGGTACCGCAAAAATATCGGGATCCATCAGGTGAGCGATGGGCTCGCCCATCACGTCGATACGATGCTCCACGCCCAGCATATTCATGGCCGAACGGTTGATCTGCTGAATCTCTAACTGATGATTGAGCACAATGATGCCGTTGGGGGTGTTGTTAATGATAGTGTCGGAGAAGGTCTCCGCCTTTTCTTTTAAGTAAGGCAGACACATAGAGATATCCGCCTTGCCCCGATAAATGGCAACCGCCTTGTCACGGCAGGTGGAATAGCCGCAACCGCCGCAGTTGAGTTCGTCTTCGGGAGTGTTTTTGCCCATACGAGCCAGAATTTCTTTCAGGGTTTCTTCATCGGGATACTCCCGTTTGCGGGGAATAGGCAAAAACTCCTTATGCATACTCCCCGTATAAGCGGGGGTAAAGGCAAAGGATTTGTCCACGTTTTGCTCCACCAGCGATACGTCCAACAAGGTGGTGGTGGTCCGTCCCGGACCGCCGATACAACCCGACTGGCAGGCGGACATTTCGATAAAGCACTTGTGCATGGTGCCTTTTTGAATTTCCTTCAAGGCTTCCACACATTCCTTCACCCCATCCACGGCGATGTAGGTGTAATCCCGATTTTTCTCGCCCATGGCGCGGATAATGCCGCGGGTAACGGGAAAAATGGCGGTTTTGTTGTGCTGCGCCCCCTCTCCGGTGGGAGTGATGGCGATATTTTGCTCTGCAAGCCAACGGTCTAACTGGTCAAAGGTGAGTACGGCATCGGCGTAGCCTTCGTACCGCTCGGCTTCGGCCTTTTTGGCAATGCAAGGGCCGATAAATACCACCTTGGCATCGGGCATACGGGTTTTGATATCCAGTGCGTGGGTCTGCATGGGCGACAGCACG
>JAFSIW010000004.1 GCA_017439545.1 Clostridia bacterium
AAGGGTGTCCTTCTTGTTTGGCGGAGAGGAAGGGATTCGAACCCTTGGCTCTTTCGAGTCACCGGTTTTCAAGACCGGCTCCTTAAACCGCTCGGACACCTCTCCGTACAGTCAACGCACATTATTTTAGCATTGTCACAACCGTTTGTCAAGACAAAAGAGTCAAATTAAAAAACTATTTTCAAAATTGTTAAAAAAGTTGTCGTTTGCACCTTGACAAGTAGCAACAAATTTATTATAATGGCTAAGCGCTCAAGAGAGCGCATCACTTGACCACTTGGAGAAGTCGCGTAGTTGGTCGAGCGCGCACGATTGGAAATCGTGTAACCGTTAAAAGCGGTTCGAGGGTTCGAATCCCTCCTTCTCCGCCAAAGAATAACCGTCATTCTGATACAACGGAATGACGGTTATTTTATACCCCAAATCAGCATTTTGAGAACTTTTTGGGAGAGAAATCTCTAAAATGACAATTTAATTCCACTTCAAATCGTTAAAATACAAGTATCGTTGAAGTGTTGATATTTATGCGATTCTATGGTAGAATTGAGTCAAAAGGAGGTCTTTCTATGGTACACATTTCCGAAAAACTATATACTGCAGTAAAATCAATCATGGCTAATTGGAACGAAGAAGGTATTTATGCTATTTCGTTCTTCGTGTATTCAAATGAATCTTACCAATATAATGGATTTAGTAATGTATCGTCCTTTGCTATTAGCTACAATACCGAAGAAGATTGCGAGGGTGCAGGACAATACGATGAGGAGCGATGGAACTATGCTTTTTGGCGCCAGGACGAATCGCCTGTTATTGATCCGGATACACCGAACGAATTGACGGATCTTTTGTTTGATTGGTACCAGGAGAATGGTATTACAAACATCGGCGAAGAAAACGAAGATTGCTACGATGAAAACTGCAATTACATTGGAAAAGGTCCCGTAGGTCATTACGAACTGTTAGGTCTTGTTTCTGACGTTGCTAAGCGCCTGCAGCAAGAAGCTTTTATTGAAAAGAAATTCGGCAGAAGGCTTCCCATCATTATTCATGGACTTGAATACGCATGGTACGATATAGAAGCAACGCAGAATGCAAATATTAATGGAGAAGCCGATATATTCTTGAATGCAATGAAGGAATTGGGTGTGTGCTAATTTGCGTTTTGCACCACCTAAAAAGGCTTTGCACCCCCCTAACCTTAAAAGCGGGTGCATGTGTATCGCAATTAGGGTCAGTCTTCAAAAGGAACAGCCACCCCGATGGGGTGGCTGTTCCTTTTGTTTGTGATTTTAATCCCGATTTTCAAGGATCCAATTGACCGTTTCGTAGAATTTGGTTACGGTTTCGTCATTGAAAATGCCTACCATGGCGAAGATGTTGCTTTGCGGTGCTCCGCTGGCGGTATATGTGTACAGCTTTTCATTGGCCCAGTAGACCGTAAAGGTATTGCTCTTACCCGTATAGGCTTTTTCCAGCTTGCTCAGACCACTGTCGGTCAGCATCATGTTCAGCGTAATGACGTATTTTTCATTTTCGTCGTAGCCGCCGATGTAATACATCATTCGGACGTCTTCCTCGGAGATGACTACGTTACCTTTAGAATCACGCACGGTGAAATAGGGGACGTATTCGTACGAGTCGATACCGTAGGTGGACTTTTTCTGTGCATACAGCCAGCTGAAAGCGTCGCGGTCGGCGTAGGCATAGTCCCACGCGTTGTGATTATACCCATCCAAGACGATAAACTCAGCCATTTTGCCGCCGGCGGCGACAATGGCATTATACGTGTCCTCAGAATAGGAGAAGGGCAGGGTGCCATCGTCCTTGCTGTGGTAGATCTTGAGGGGAATATCTTTCATCGCGGCAGCATTGCCGATCTGGTTGTTACCACCGCAGACGGGCATACCTGCCGCGAAGAGGTGGCCGTAGTTGGCCAGCAGATCCCATGTGGCGTAACCGCCCATAGAAAGGCCGGTCACGTAGATGCGGTCGGCATCGCAGGAATAGGTGTTCTGCACCTCCTCCAGCAGGTGCAGGACGCTGCCCAGTTTGCCGGTGAGCTGGCTGCCGCCCAAAGCCCACCATTCATCGGTCTGCGGGCAGAGCACAAAGCCCTGGGATACGATATCGCCGTTGCACTCGAAGATCTTTTTAACGTTGTGCAGCTGCAGAGAATTGTTGTTGCCCATCTCGCCTGCGCCGTGCAGGACCAGCAGTACGGGGTATTTCTTGGACGGATCGTAGTTAGCGGGCATATACAGGCGATAGGGGAGTCTCTTGCCGTTTTTGGGGTCGTTGTAAACCTCGATCTTCACCTCGGTGTCGGGGAAGTCGCAGGTGAAATCAAAAATCTCGGTTACTTTTTCCACCGAGTTGGTTTCGTCACTGTCGTCGGTAGGCGCGGTAGTGGGTTTGGTGGTGGGTTTGGTTGCGGATGTGGTTGTCATCGTGTGGGCAGAGGTAGGCAGCTTGGTCTGGGAGCCTTTGGTAACCGTGGCAGACGCAGAAGACTGCGGCGTCGTGGCGGACGTGGTCTCGGACGTGGGGTCGCCCGCTGTAGTCGACGTGGTAGTGGCAGGAGCGTTGGTTGTGGTGTTGGTGATCTGTGATGCGGTGGTAGCGGCATCCTTGGGAAGGGTCGGCTCCTTATCCTTGCCAGAGCAACCGGCCATTACGCTTGCAAGCATAGTGAGAATAATTGCCGAGGTAATGATTTTTTTGAGTAAGTGTTTTTGTTTGTCCATACGGCACCTCCTTGTTATGGAAAATTATAGCAGAACGGTGTGAAAAAAGCAAGATGGTGATGAGTGAAAAGGTTACGTTGATTTCGTCTGAGTATGTCTTGACAAACGTTTCTTCGATTGCTATAATAAACAGCGTTACATTCGCTGGTTTAGCTCAGTTGTGTAGAGTCGCTCCACCGCCTTCGCTAGACCGTGCTCGTTTCACTCGCTGGTTTAGCTCAGTTGGTAGAGCAGCTGATTTGTAATCAGCAGGTCGGGGGTTCAAGTCCGTCAACCAGCTCCAAAAATCCCG
>JAFSIW010000013.1 GCA_017439545.1 Clostridia bacterium
CTTCGAACCTACAAATAAAATTTTTTTGTGTTTCAGGAAGTCGCAAACCGCAGGCATACTCGCGTATGTCAAGGTTTAAGACGATGTGAAACCGTAAAAATTCATTTGTAGGCGTTGGCAGGTTCGAGCCCTGCCAACTTAGATTGAACTATTATTTTACAACAAATCAACCGCAAAGTCAATGTGTTTTGCAAAAATAACCCAACGGAAAATGGCAAAGCCGGTTGTCCTGCAAAAAAACCGTCCCCCGAAGGGGACGGCGGGAAAGGACGATTATTGCATAACCGCTTTCAGCGGCGGCAGGTCTACCTTGGTAAAGGTGAATAAGTTGGCGGCTTGCTCGGGGGTGATGCCGGTTTTGTTTGCATTGTCACAGCTAACGCTGATGGTGTATTTGTCGTAATTCCGCGTGAGTTTAAGGTTCGTACTACCTTTGTACGTATTTTTTTCCTGCAAGTATTGTACACCGCCGAATTGCACGAGTTTTTGGTTTTCTGCAGAAAGCTCTTTCGGTAATTGTTCTCTCCATGTAGCATAGGAAAATTGAATTAGATTTCCTTCGTTGTTCTCAAAATAAAAGGTAATTCCATTTGTGATCCAAATGCTTTTCAACGCGTATCCTTCGGATGCGATGGGCAATAGATAATAGCGGTCGTTAACAAGCATTTCCTGAAATTCCGGGTTTAAATAATAGTAATATGCTTCGCTACCCGCTTGTACATCGTCCGGCATCAGCGGTACGGTTTCAATCCACTTTTTAAAATTGCCTAAAACATCTCCGGTTCTAAAAGCTAACGGACCCGCAGGGGAACCGGTAACCTCCTTGTTCAACTCCTTTTGAGGTTGTTGAACCACGCTTTGAACAGTCGAACTCTTTTGTATTTGGTTGTTTTCTATGGATTGGGATGGATTGGTTTGTTTCGGTTGCTCGTCGTTTGTTTCGTTTGCAGTCGGCTTTTGTATCAACGATGCTTCTTCCACTTGTGCAGGATTGGATTGAGAAGGGGTAATATTGGTAGGAGTGCTCGGTTGTTTGGTTGCACACCCTGCCAAACAGGTAAGAAGTACCCCTAAAATCAATAAATAACTAAGGTGTTTCCTCATAATATATTCCTCCTTATACTACAGTCGAAAGATTGGTGTTAATTTGATTTTCACATTGGGTGCAAAAAGCATTTTTGCCTGAGTTGAAAATCTTTTTGATATCATCGAGATTTAAATGATAATTATAAGACATGATACAACTTGAAGTAGTACAGTTTTCATCCCCCTGTGCACCTAAGCAATGCCCGATTTCGTGCAAATAGTCAAATTGTTTCATTTGAATCTCCGTCTGCTCTTCCCAACGTTGCCACGTTAAATTCATCATCAAGCAATCATGTTGCCAAGCCATACTCCCGCCACCCTCAGTATCGGCACAGCGATTGTATCCACTAAACAGGGCGGAAATGTAGGGTTCGCTTCGGGTTTGATTGGTTTGAAAATAACTGAATATTTTATCGGGACAATTGTGATGATATCGATCTAAACAGGTGCTTGAACATTGCGTTGCAGGAAGATCTTGTAACGCATGCTCACATAAGAAATCCACATCACATTCTGTAGTCTGGTGTAGACAACCTTGCTCGATTTTGGCTAACGTAATGTTATTGATACCATAACACCGATCGCCGTAAGATTCAATTCTGCCTTGTGGCATTTCTCCTAAAACAATGCCGAATTGAGCATAGAGTTTTTGGTTTACAAATTCTGTTAAAGCAGTAATCTCTTGTTGTGTGGTTGCATTATTGTTGTTACCGTATCGTATCGCATAACCATAATCAAAATAGGTGTCGATCCATACGCGTGGGATATGCTCCTGAATTGTCCAAAGCATTCCGTATTGGTTGTAACTCGATCCCGGTTGTCCGTTTTTGCTATAGGATATGCTTTCTTGCTGAGCTATATAGTTTACTAAGCGAAATGTCGAGCCACTGCCTACCAAATACCACTTATAGCGATTGGTAGTGGAAATATCAGTAAATCCCAGCGTTTTATCCGGCTTTAAATATAACACCGTATCGGGATCGTCGTAACGGGAAATTTTATATTGCCCATTTCCGATGTGGGTGAAGTTAAAGATACAATCGTCCTCATCGTAGATATCATAGTCGCCAAAAAGGCAAAATCCCGGCACGCCTTCGCTTAAATAACTTTGTGCATCGATATTTCGCAAATAATAATCCTTGGTAGTATCAATGGCAGTGTTTTCGGCTTTGGTTATGGTTTTATCAAACCAAAATGAGGAGATCGCTGAGGAGGTATACTGCAGGATCATAAGATAGTCTTGCATATCTACAACCCCGTTGCGGTTTGCATCAGCAGCAATGCGTTGATTTTCGGTTAAGGTGATGCTACCGTCTACATACTGGGTAACCTGCAAAGCGTCGGTAGAGGTAACGGTGCCATCACCGTTTACGTCGCCGATCTGAACGACGATTTTCTGGGCAAAGTTGGTATATTCGTTTTCTATATCGCCGTATTTAATGGCTACGCCGGAAAAATCATAAATGGAATTAGCGGATGAAATAAAGGCTCCTGTGGTAGAAAAACGATACTCAAGCAAATAGGTGTTTTGCGGAAGAATACTTCCGGTAAAGCTCGCCCGCATTCGATAATTGTAATTCACCGTTGTTAAATTCTCAAATTCTATTTTGTCGGGATGCTCGAAGTTGCCGTATGGCGCACACGAGTGGAAGGTTGGGGTGGCAAACAACAAATCAACAGAAACGATGGTAAAAATGTTCGGCTCTGTAATCTTTAATACACATACAAAATCTGTAGTTTTTGTTGTGGCGGTTGCACTTGCCGAGTCGCCTTCTTCGGGAAGAGTGATGTCGGTTGCTGTTTCTGTAGCAATGGGTTGAGAATCAATGAAACCATCTGCAGTTTCTGCTATGGCTGTTAACCCAATTAACGAAACAACCAGTAAAATCGATATGAGTTTCCTCATACAATCAGCCCTTTCTCCAATAGGAGTATTTTACATGGTTTTCGGTTTTACCTTGGTCAACAAAACTGCCCATTGGAGTCACACCCTCTCTTAACATCGTTCTTTGTTAATATTATAGTATATTTTATGCAAATTGTCAATATATTTATACAATTCTACAACAAATTTCAATCACAGTCAGAAAGGATGAGCAAGGTGCAAAAAGGACATATGATCACGGCGTTGGCGGTGCTGTTATGCTTAATCGGACTGCCCGCCTTTGCTATGGTGGGCAAAGCCCCCGTCTCCGCCCTGCCCACCATGGGACAGGTGCAAGCCACTCCCACGGTTACGGTGCTGCATCACGACAGCGCACAGGTCAAATCCTATCCCGTAACCGAATATCTGTTTGGGGTGGCGGCGGCAGAAATGCCTCTCTCTTATCCCGACGAGGCGCTGAAGGCGCAGCTGGTGGCCGCCTATACCCTGATGCAGTATCGCATTGCCCGGCGAGCGGTCACCCCCGACGACCGCCTGCAGGGAGCGCAAATGACCGACGATTCCTCGGTGGATCAAGGCTTTTTGCCCCGTGAAGCTGCGCTGGAAAAATGGGGAGCGCAGGCTGACGTTTACCAAACCAAATTGGATGCCCTCATTGCATCGGTGGCGGGACAGACTCTGACCTACGGGGGCAAGCCCGCCCTGACGGTGTATCACGCCCTGTCGGCAGGCCGCACCGAGTCCGCCGAGACCGTGTGGGGCGGCGATTACCCCTATCTCACCCCCGTAGAGAGCGTGGGGGATCTGATGAACGAGCAGTACATCACCCAAAAAACCGTCAGCCGTAAGGAGTTTCTTGCCACCGTCAGCACCTTGAACGGCACGCCCAATGCCGATGGCGTGGGCGAGGGCATCGGTCAGCCCGTGCGAAGCGAAAGCGGCTTGGTGCTCACCCTAAGCGTGATGGGCAAAACCTATAAGGGGAGCGACCTGCGGTCGGCATTTTCTTTGCGCTCCGCCAATTTTGACGTGGAAGAAGCCGACGGCTCGGTTACCTTTACGGTGCGGGGCTACGGCCACGGCGTGGGAATGAGTCAGTACGGCGCCAAGGTGATGGCACAGCAGGGCAGTACCTATGAGGAGATCCTGTCGTGGTATTATCCCGGTTGCGTGCTGGAGAAATAAAAAGAGAGTGTATTGGTTCATACACTCTCCATTCTCTATATGCCGAACAGGGCTTTCAGTTCATCCAGTCGGGTCTCACAGTCAAAACCGGACGGAAGCATTTCGGTACAGCTGGACACGTATTTACTGCGGAAATAAACACAGTATACCCCGTCGCAGGTGCTGTCCCCCTCCAGATAGAACTTTACTTCCACCAGCACGTCCTCTCCTTTTTGGTATACAACGTCACCGGTAAACCGTTCGGCCACAATCCCAAGGTCTTTGTATACGCAGGAATTTACGTAGGTCTCGGCTTCTTTTTCGTAGTTGAAGAAAGGCTGGTTGACTTGAAACCAGAAATATCCTATGATTGCCAACGTCACGATGGTGCCGATCAAAGGTGCTCCTTTTTTCATCGATAATCCTCCTGTCTGTCAGGCGAGTGCGCCTATGTAATAATAGAGCGCAAACAGCGCAACCAAGGTCACCAAGCAAACTACCCCCAGAATTCGGGAGAGACGGAACGAAGCGTACCGCCCCTTTAATCCGCTTTGGATCTCTTTGATCTGTTTTCTTAAAAACGAGCGGCTGATGTTGGCGTTATTTCGTTTGATCTCTTTTTGCAATTTTGTGTTGGGGATCAAGGCAACGAATTCCCCAACCAGACAAAGAGCGGCTCCTAAATAAATATTGATCACAAAGCCGCACAAAACACCCAATCCCAGCAACACGGCGGCTATCACGTTGGTCACGGTGGCGTTCCATACGCAATGGTCGTAATCGCCGTCGCCTTGTCGGCTGTCGGCGCCGCCTATGGTGTAGCCGCACCCCATGCACACCCGCGAGGCTCCCATCATCGGTCTGCCGCAGTTGGGACAATGCTTGCGCTCCGGCTCGGTGGGAATTATGAGTTGCTCCCCGCAATGGGGACAGAATTTGGTGTTGGGATCGGTCAGGATGCCGCCACAATCAGGACAATACTTCATTTTTTTACTCCTTAAAACACAAGTCCGTCAATATTATCGCTCATACTGCCACAACCCATCATAAACACTTTTTGTCCAAAGCCGAATCGGCAGATTTCGTTTCCTATGTTAACGCGGTGGATATTTTTAGTGGTTGAGCGACTTTCGATATATATTTTCTCAATGAATGATTCCCAGGATATATCGTACCCGGCGTGGGGCTTCATAAAAGCATACGCTACCGGCGCCAATATGACCCACGACGCACCAAGGCCTTCTGAAGGTTCCATATTGTTGACTACTTTTAGTGCTTCAGTGGTCATTGTGCAGATAACACCGGTGATCCTGCCATTGGGCTGATCTTCTTTGAGAATGGAACCTATTACGCCGGCAAAAACAACTGTTGTATTATTGGTTTCTGCGACAATATCAAATGTAACGCCCCAGTCTTCGTATTTTACGTTTTGAATGGTGAGGAATTCGGTTTCTAAATCGTTTTCCAACACCGAACGACATTCCCGCACAAATTCTTCTTTGGTATAATATTTGTTGCCGGAGGAACTGTAATAATCGGTATACGCGTCGTCGGAATCGTAATCATCGTCTTCTGAGTCGGTGTCCGAACTGCTTGTCAACAGAGCGTCTTCCCACGAAACCGTACTGTCGGTATCATAAGAGGGGTCTCTTGGTTGTGTCAGGATCCCACCGGCAGAACAGCCCACCGTTGCGAAGATCAAAAGGAAAATTAATACAAGCCGGATCATTTTTTTCATATTCTCACCTTTTTCCGCAAAATACTGATGAAAGTACTTTGATTATATGACAATATGTCATATTTGTCAAGGAAAAATTATGACAAAATGTCATTAGGTGATGATATGAAAAACAATTTACGAAAACTACGAAAAGAACGGCGAATGACACAACTGGCATTGCAAATGCAGACCGGCGTTGAGCAAGCCTTGCTATCCAAGTATGAAACGGGGGAGCGAGTACCGCCTACCGAGACCTTGCTTGCTTTGGCAGATTTTTTTGGGGTCAGCATTGACTATTTGCTTTGCCGTACGGAGAATCCTCACATCAACCGTTGACATTTGCCTTAAAACCCCGTATAATAATCGTAAGGAGTGATTGCAATGAGCATGTTTGATGAAACCATGGATACCGCCAAAGCGTGGCTGGAAATGGCATCGCAAAAAACCGTGGATACGGTGGAGCAACAAAAACTGCGTCTTTCGATTATGAAAAAGAAAAGTGACCTGTCTCACCTGTACGAGGTGCTGGGCAAGCTGTATTACCGCTACGGTGACGATGCCGCCTCCCGCAAAGGGGTGCAGGCATTGCGACAGGATATTGACGGGGTACAGGCAGAGCTGGAAGACTTGGAATACCGTCTGGCCCATCCTGTAGATCACACCCCCTACGAAGAGCCGCTGGAAGAAGAATAATCCCCACCGTCCGCAAGGGTCAGCCTTTGCGGACGTTTTATTTTACCGCCCGATTGGGTTATCCTACCCCATTTATCGTAGGGGCGGGTGTCCCCGACCGCCCGTGGGTTGCACACAAAACCAAGCTGTCATTGCGAGGCGAAGCCGTCGCAATCCGTAATACCCGTAAAAGAAAAATGCGGATTCTTCACTCCGTTCAGAATGACACCTTGATTGTAAAACCACCACCCAATACGTCACATTAACGTAAAACGCCGCCGCATCTCACGTCTACGATTTATCGCAACCACGAAACCTAAGGATTTTCCGTAGGGGAGGGGCTCTGTCCCCTCCCGTTTGGGAACGAACACACCCTCTTGCCTCCCTCCACGAGGGAGGTGGCACGGCGAAGCCGTGACGGAGGGAGTAAAAGAAA
>JAFSIW010000014.1 GCA_017439545.1 Clostridia bacterium
AACCGCGCCGGTAAGCGGGCGGAGGAGAAGGGCTATTCTCAGGTGCTGTGGCTGGACGGTGTCCACCGCAAGTACATTGAGGAAGTGGGCGCCATGAACGTGATGTTCAAGATCAAGGGCGAGATCGTGACGCCGGCGCTGTCCGGCTCCATCCTGCCCGGCATCACCCGCAAGTCCATCATCGAGGTGTTGAAGGGTAAGGGTTACGCCGTGTCCGAGCGTCTGCTGAGCATTGACGAGCTGACCGCCGCCATGGCGGACGGCACCCTGGAGGAGGCCTGGGGCTGCGGCACCGCCGCGGTGGTGTCTCCCATCGGCGAGCTGGCCTACAACGGCGAGAAGTATCCCGTCAACGGCGGCGAGATCGGTCCCGTGACCCAGATGCTGTACGACACCTTGACGGGTATCCAGTGGGGCAAGATCGACGACCCCTACGGCTGGACCGTGCAGTTGTAATTTGAGATGTAAAAAGACGCACAAGGTTATCGACCTTGTGCGTCTTTTTTTGGTTGGATAGAGCAAAGGCTCCCTCTGTGAGGGAGCTGGCACGGCGATAGCCGTGACTGAGGGAGTTCTCCTCTCAATGCGTAAAGACTCCCTCCGTCATTTGCTAGCGCAAATGCCACCTCCCTCGGGGAGGGAGGCTACGGTTGCAAGTCATAGAGCAGTGTGCTATAATAAAGCAGATGAATAAGAATTTGTCGGAGGTGTCGCAATGAAACTGGACGGTTTTGGCTTATTCGTGGAGGATATGCCTACGATGGTGCGTTTTTACCGAGACGTCCTCGGCTTTGAGATTGCCGAGAGCGAGAACGCCGAAAACGTGTATCTCATCAAAGACGGCACGCTGTTTATGCTGTATGAACGGAAAAACTTTGAGAAAATGACCAACAGAAAATATGAATACCTCAAAGGATTCAACGGGCATTTTGAAATCGCCCTGTCTGTGGATATGTTTGAGGATGTGGACTTGGCCTATGCCGATGCCGTGGCGAAGGGCGCGTGCCCCGTATTGGAGCCCACCACCGAACCATGGGGACAGCGCACCTGCTATATCGCCGACCCCGAAGGCAATCTGATCGAAATCGGGTCGTTTGAGGGGAGAAAACAGTAATCTTGTAACGAATAAAGGAGATTGTTTTATGAAAAAAGCATTATCTATCATTTTGCTGACAGTGATGGGGCTTCTTTTGATGGCTTCGCTTTGTTTGTGCATTGGTTTTGCTTGTGAGTGGACGCGATTGACCAATGACCCTGGCGCAAGCGGATTGGATTACTTCGGCGTTGGATGGGGTTATGGTATTGTTTTGTTTGTGGTTTCCGTCGTCGGCATCATTGTTGCTGCGATAAGTCGAAAAGTACAGCAGCAAAGAGTGCTGAAAAATATATCCTTGGGCGCTGTCCTTGCTTTTGTGTTACTTGTTTTTGTGGCAGTTGGCATTTTTTACACATAATTGTATGATTTGTAGAATGGGTTGACGTTCTGCGGCGCCGTGAAAGGAAAAAATGCGATAAATCCGTAACAAACGGAAGTCAAAGACTGATGGGGGATACCGCCGCCTTTATCCGCGCCGCCTGCGGTGGCTAAACGGGCGCTTGCAACACACGAAAAGGTATAGCATAATTAAATCCACATACAAGAATTTGACGGAGGGAAACCAGTGAAAGAGAAATTTAAGATTTTCTTAAAATGGGCAGTTGTTTTTCTGCTTTGCTTTTTACTTATCTATTTGTTTGTCTTTTTTGGGGGTTGGCAATTGTTTGAAAGCGGCGATCCTATTTTGATTGAGATCGGTGTGGCGTTGGTCTTGTCATTCTTCGTGTTCGTATTTGGTGAAATGGTAACGGGTCTTGAGAAAAGGGTGAAATCGTTAGAAGAACGCCTAAACGAATTTGAGAAAAAGGAGTAAGCCAATCTCCGCTTTTTCATTTACCGACCATTCTCTTACAAAAATTCGCACTGCCCCACTTGACAAAGCAGGTGGGGCGGTGTTATAATTCTTTCATCGCTTTAATACACTAAATGCGTTGAAGGAGAATTTTCCATTCATCCGATCGTTTCAGAGAGCCGCCGTTGCTGGGAGGGCGGTACGATTCGAATGGGATTCTGGCTCCTGAGCAGAGTACCGAAATCCGCGCGAGAGTAGGCTACTACGGCTTGCCCCGTTACCATGGCAGGAGGCTTGTTGGAGCCTTGCAAAGTGACCGCGTATGCGGTAATTAGGGTGGTACCACGGAATGACCATTTCGTCCCTGAGGCAGATTGTTGCCTTAGGGATTTTTTATTTTTAGACCTGCCAACAGGGTCTG
>JAFSIW010000015.1 GCA_017439545.1 Clostridia bacterium
AGCCGCCGCACTGACCGTCTTCGTGGGTGGTAGCAAGCACTTCGTCCAAAATTTTTCGTGCACCATACACCCCAAAAGGAGATAAAGAAATAGGGTCTTCCCCCATGATATCGCCCAACAGTAGTCCTGCGTTTTTGAGCACTGACAAATGCTCCGATACCGCTTCACCAAATTGCTTTTGTAAGTCAGCTACGGTAGTAGGACCGTTTTGCATGATGTCAATCATTTCCAATCGGGTAGCATCTGCCAGAGCGGTGGCAACAAGAAATGCCATTTGATTTTTTGCGCTTGTATTCATCAAAATCATCCTTATAAGGGAGGCTGTCGCATAATTACGACAGCCTCCTGTAATTGAATTAGGTTAAATCTTGCACGTAAATGGTGCGAACACCGTCGCTGTCGGCTGCGGCATTGCGTTTTTTCAGGAATTTTTCCGCCACTTGGGGGAACAAAGCGTAGCTTAACACGTCTTCATCGCATTTCGCCAGATCCCCTGCTTGCTTGCGGTACATTTCCAATTCAGGCTCCAGCAGATCCGCAGGACGGCAGGTGATCACTTCATCATCACCAATACATTGCTTGCGGACCTCTTCATTTACGGGAGCGGGCAAAGCACCGTATTCACCCCGCAAAAGGCCTTTGGATTCCTTGGGAACCATTTTATAACGCTGACCGCCGATGATATTCATAACCGCCTGAGAGCCAACAATCTGGCTGGTGGGGGTAACCAGAGGCGGATAACCGAAATCTTCCCGAACACGGGGAATTTCAGCCAATACGTCATAAAACTTATCTTCTGCACCGGCTTGTTTTAATTGAGAAAGAAGATTGGAAAGCATCCCGCCGGGTACTTGATACAACAAGGTATTGGTATCCACGTTGAGCACCTTGGGATCCAGACTTCCTTGCTCCTTCAATTTGGCGGCTACGCCACGGAAATGGGTAGCGGCTTCACTCAGTTTCATCAAATCCAGACCGGTATCACGATCGGTACCTTTCAGGGTGGCAACCAAGGATTCAGTGGAAGGTTGAGCCGTACCGTTTGCCATAGGCGACAGAGCACAGTCTACAATATCCACACCGGCAAAAGCGGCCATCAGATTGGTCATATCGCCGGTACCGCTGGTATTGTGGGTATGCAGGTGAATGGGAGCACTCACCTTTTCTTTCAGTTTTTTCACCAAGCTGTAAGCATCCATGGGTAACAGCAGGTTCGCCATGTCTTTAATGCAGATGACGTCAGCGCCCATTTCTTCCAGCTGTTGCGCCAAGGCAACAAAGTAATCTTCGTTGTGCACGGGGCTGGTAGTATAGCTGATGGCCGCTTCACAAGTACCGCCGTAGGCTTTGATGGCTTCCATAGCTTTTTTCATATTGCGAGGGTCATTCAACGCGTCAAACACGCGAACAACGTCAATACCGTTTTCGATGGATTTCTTCACGAAAGCATCCACCACGTCGTCAGCATAATGTTTGTAACCCAAAATATTCTGACCGCGAAGCAACATTTGCAAAGGAGTTTTTGGCATGGCTTTTTTGAGCGCCCGCAGGCGTTCCCAAGGATCTTCATCCAAAAAACGCATACAAGAGTCAAAGGTTGCGCCGCCCCAGCATTCCAGCGACCAATAGCCCATATTGTCTAAAATCTCGCAGGCAGGAAGCATATCTTCGATCCGCATACGGGTAGCGGCTTGAGATTGGTGCGCATCACGCAAAATGGTATCGGTGATTTGCAAAGGTTTTTTAACCATATCCATTGTTGTTTCCTCCTTAAGACAGAATAGCGATCAGTGCGCCTGCGGCAATGGCAGAGCCGATTACCCCTGCCACGTTGGGACCCATAGCGTGCATCAGCAGGAAGTTGCCGGGATTTTCTTCCTGACCCACTTTTTGAGATACACGAGCGGCCATGGGAACAGCCGAAACACCCGCCGAGCCGATGAGAGGATTGATCTTGTTTTTGGTAAACAGATTCATAAACTTGGCAAGCAGAACACCACCTGCAGTGCCCATACTAAAGGCAACAACGCCCAGCAGCAGGATAAACAAGGTTTGCACATTCAGGAAGTTAGCGGCGGTAGCAGTAGCACCAACCGAGATACCAAGGAAGATGGTAACAATGTTCATCAATTCGTTTTGTACGGTCTTGCTCAACCGCTCGGTCACGCCGCATTCTCTCAACAGGTTACCCAGCATGAGACAACCAACCAGCGGAGCGGCGGAAGGCACCAGCAAAGAAACAAAGATGATAACCACAATGGGGAAAATAATTTTTTGGGTTTTGGATACGGGACGCAGCTGAGTCATGACGATCTGACGTTCCTTTTTGGTGGTCAGCAATTTCATAATGGGTGGCTGAATCACAGGCACCAAAGCCATATAAGAATAAGCGGCTACGGCGATGGGTCCCAGCAGATCGGGAGCTAACTTGGAAGTAACATAAATGGCAGTAGGACCGTCTGCCCCACCGATGATGCCGATCGAGCCGGCTTGCAAGGCATTGAAGCCCAAGAAAATCGCACCCAGGAAGGTAATAAAAATACCAATCTGCGCGGCAGCGCCAAGAAGCAAGCTCTTGGGGTTGGCAATCAAGGGACCGAAGTCGGTCATAGCGCCAACACCAAGGAAAATAAGGCAAGGATAAATACCCAACTTAACGCCAAGGTAGAGGTAGTCGAGCAGACCTGCCGAAATAGACGAGACTTGGGTAGCCAGCATAGTTTCGCCCATATACAGTGCACCGTCTTGGGTAGTAAGACCTGCCATATCAATCACAATATTGGCAGATTCAGCCAAAATCTCGCCACTTTGAGAAACAACTTGTCCCAAAGCATTGATGGTAGCAGAGCCTTCCATGGTTAAACCTGCGATATGACCGAAGATGTATTGACCGACCGTTACGTCGCCCGATTCATACACCTGAAAATACCCCAGCATATTTTCAGCAATGTTGGTGGTGCTGACCATTTCAGCGCCGCCAAACAGTTCCCAGTTGACGTGACCGCCGCTAAACAAATCAGCGTGGTACATTTCCGCACCGGGCAGATTGGTCAGCAACATACCAATGGCGATGGGCAATAACAAAAGGGGTTCGAATTTTTTTACGATAGCCAGATAACTAAGCACACAAGCAATAATAATCATTACGATGCTCAGCCAGTTATCTGCCAGCATTGAAAATCCGGTACCCTTAATAAAATCAAGGATAGCGTTCATTGATGATTCCTCCGTTTAGCCAAGCACGCACAAAGCGGTGCCGGTTTCTACCGTAGCACCAACGTTCACGTTAACCGAAACCACGGTACCGTCAGCAGGAGCCATAATTTCATTTTCCATTTTCATGGCTTCCAGAATCATCAGCACGTCGCCTTTTTTCACTGCGTCACCGGCCTTTACGTTTACAGCCAAGATGTTACCGGGCATAGTAGCGATGATGGCTTCACCGGCGCCGGCAACCACGGGTGCAGCGGCAGGTGCAGGAGCAGGTGCAGCTTCTGCTACGGGAGCAGCAGCTACGGGTGCGGCAACAGGAGCGGGAGCAGCAGCGATTTCGGCACCTTCTACCACTTCCAAAGTAATTTCATACAGAGTTCCGTTTACGTTTACTTTATACTGTTTCATAAGAGATCACCTTTCTTAGATTCACAATTATAATTTTTTGAAAGAAGTAATGCGAATACCACTAACGTCAGTACCCAATTCTTCCGCTACAGCAGCAGAGATTGCCGCCAATAATTCTTGTTTGTTTTCAATGGGCTGTTGGGGAGCCGGTGCGGCAGGCGCTACAATGGGAGCGGCTGCTTGTTCTTGCTTGTTGTCATTGCCTCTTACCAAAACAGAGAGCAATTTACAAACAATAATCAGGCAGATCAGCCCTACAAATACCGTACCAATGCCCATGGCACATACAAACCATACATTAGGGTCAGTGCCCACAAAGTTATCAAGGCCAATATTAAAATCGAACACGATTGACACCTCCTATCGGAATTTGAATTCGATTTATTTTTTAGACCAACTGTCTTTTAACGCTACCGTGCGGTTAAATACCAAGTGAGTATCGGTGGAAGAAGCATCCGCACAGAAATAGCCTTGTCGCATAAACTGGAAGGTAGTTCCCACCTTGGTACCAAGCAGAGAGCGATCTACCTTAGCACCCTCTAACACCTCAATGGAATTAGGGTTGAGGTTTTCGGTAAAATCGGTCACACCCACTTCGTTAGATGGGTTTTCAACCATAAACAAACGGTCATACAAATTCACAGTCACGTCTTCAGCGGCATCAGCAGACACCCAGTGGAGCGTGCCTTTTACCTTACGGCCGTCGGGGCTTTCGCCGCCGTAGCTTTCGGGGTCATAGGTGCAATGCACCGCGGCAATAGAGCCGTCTTCGTTATAATCCACCGAAGCGAATTTCAGGAAATACGCCCCTTTCAGACGAACTTCACGGGCAGGACACAAACGGAAGAAGCCTTTGGGCGGCTCTAATGCGAAGTCATCCTGTTCAATATAAAGATTTTTAGAGAAGGTAACGGCGGTCTTACCGGCATCGGGATCGTTGGGATTCACGTCCACTTCAATCAGCTCGGTCTTCCCATCGGGATAATTATCAACAATCACCTTTAAGGGACGAAGCACTGCCATAGCGCGGGGAGCAACCTGATTCAGACGGTCGCGCACGCAGGCCTCTAACAGAGCAAAGTCCACCACCGAGTTGGCTTTTGCCACGCCGATGCGATCACAGAAATCGCGAATGGCCTCAGCAGGATACCCACGACGGCGCAAACCGCAGATGGTAGCCATACGGGGATCATCCCATCCGCTGACAATGCCGTCGGTCACCAGTTTCAGACACTTCCGTTTGCTGGTGAGGGTGTAGTTGAGATTCATACGGGCAAACTCGATTTGACGGGAAGGATTTTCCAACCCCAGAGTTTGCAAGAACCAATCGTACAAAGGACGATGATTTTCAAACTCCAAAGAGCACAGAGAGTGAGTTACCCCTTCTTTGGTATCCGACAGCGGATGAGCAAAGTCGTACATAGGATAAACACACCACTTGTCCCCCGTGCGATGGTGGTGCGCCTTAAGCACACGGTAAATCACAGGATCGCGCATATTCAGATTGGGAGAAGCCATATCGATTTTCGCCCGCAAAACGCGAGAACCGTTTTCAAACTCGCCTTCGGTCATCCGACGGAACAAATCTCTGTTTTCTTCAATACTGCGGGTGCGATAAGGACTTTCTTTCCCCGGCTCGGTCAGCGTACCGCGATATTCACGAATTTCGTCGGCCGACAGATCGTCTACGTACGCCAGACCCATATCAATTAGTTTCAAAGCACATTCATAGATGAAATCAAAATAGTCAGAGGCATAATACACGTTATCCCACTCAAAGCCTAACCATTTGATGTCTTCCATAATGGCGTCCACGTATTCCGTGTCTTCTTTGACAGGATTGGTGTCATCCAACCGCAGATTGCACTTACCGTTATATTTTTCGGCTGTACCAAAGTCGATGCAAATGGCTTTAGCGTGACCGATGTGCAAATAGCCGTTGGGCTCCGGCGGAAAACGGGTTTGCACGTGGGAGTACACGCCTTTTTCCAGATCTTCATCAATCAAGTCGTGTATAAAATTTGAGGATTCTTTGATCATTTCTTCCATATTGGATTCCTACCTTTTCATAATAATGGTTGATGATTCGTTACACACAAGAATCTTCATTGTCGAAAGAATGCCATAGCGTTCTGAATCCGTTTCACACATTCATCCTTGCCCAGCAGTTGCATAATCGCATACAGATCAGGGGTGTTGCGACGACCTGTAATGGCAAGACGAACGACCGTGCTTACGTCCCCCACGTGACCTTTAAAGGCATCGGGGTCTTTTTTATAGGCCTTGACGTCGGGGCTGTAACCAAGATCGGGGCAAATGGCTTTCAAACCGTTAAACCAACCGTCTTTATCCACGTCGTGGTCATAATCAGCCACATACCGTTCTAAAATCGCGGCAGCATCGGCAGCCGAAATGTTCTCGGGCAGATCGTATTCGGTGGGCGCATCAAAGAAATAGGCGGTGTAATCCACAGCGTCCCGCCAGCAAGCCAAGTCTTTGCGAGGCTTGTTACCGCCACGGTCAATGGCAAAAATACCTTTGGTAAATTCTTCGTCCCGCGTCAGTTTTTGGTGGAAGTCTTTATCATACTCCCCTGCCCAATCGGTTACCGCTTTGGCAACCGCTTCGGCAGACAGGCGAGAAATTACGTTCTTGCTTACGTCATTAAACTTAACCAAATCCACCAACGCGCCTGAAGAGGACATTTTTTTCAGATTAAAAGCAAAGGAATCCTGAGGAGCATCCCCATTCACCTTGCGCCATTCTTCAAAGTTGGAGTTGGCAAGGGTCAATAAATATTCTTTCACCGACCCTGCGGGATATCCTTGTTCAAAGTAATAAGAAACTGCGGCTTCTAAATCCTTGCGTTTGGAAAGTTTCCGTTTGCCGCCGTTGTCTTCTTTCATCAAAGGGGCAATATGGGCATATTTAGGCGGTTTAAAGCCAAGCAGTTTAAACAGTTGTAAATGGATGGGCGCAGAAGCAATCCACTCATCTCCCCGCACGACGTGGGTGGTGCGCATCAAATGATCGTCCACCACGTGGGCAAAGTGATAGGTGGGAATCCCGTCGGACTTTAACAGCACCACGTCTTGCGTGTTTTCGGGCATTTCGATCTTGCCTTTGATCATATCATCGAAGAACACTTTTCCTTCTTCCTTGCCGGGAGAGCGCAACCGTAAAACGTAAGGCAAGCCGGCATCCAACTTGGCTTTGATTTCATCCAAGGTCAGATTGCGGCAAGCGGCAAATTCGCCGTAATAGCCGGGCGTAAGCTTTTGGGCTTCTTGCCGTTCTCGCAAGGCGGACAGTTCATCTGCCGTGCAAAAGCAAGGATAGGCGAGTCCCTGTAAGGTCAGCTCGCGGGCATAAACGTGATAGATCTCTTCCCGTTGGCGTTGATGGAAAGGACCGTAAATGCCGGTTTCTTCCCCCACGCCGGTGACACCTTCGTCTACTTGAAAGCCAAAACTTGCCAGATCTTGCAAAATGGCTGAAACACCGTCTTCGATTTCCCGCTTTTTATCGGTATCTTCAATACGAACAAAAAACACACCGCCGGTGGTATGGGCCACCCGTTCGCTGATAAAAGCGGAAAACAGGTTACCAAGATGCATATGCCCCGTAGGACTGGGAGCATAACGGGTAACCCGAGCCCCTTCAGGCAGGTTACGAGGCGGATATTGTTCTTCTAACTGCTGTGGCGTAGGCAACGCTTTGGGAAACAGCAGATTTGTTAATTGCAGAAGTTCTTCTTGACTCATGCTGTGCAATCCTCTCTTGCGGAAAACCGATAGAAAACACCAATTTTCCCCATTTTCATATTCTCTCCTATTATGACAGAAAACACCTCCAAATGCAAGAGTTTTCTTGTAATTCACAAGAAAAATTTGAAAGGGAATTTACCGCACCCTGCTGATTGACAAGCTTAATGGAATATGCTATATTATTAATTTGTAAAAAGATGGGAATCATTCGCGGATTTTCCCGTTAAAAGAGGCGATACTATGAAAATACTGCTGATTCGTCACGGCGAACCGGACTACGCCATTGACTCTCTTACTCCCAAGGGCTGGCGCGAGGCAAATTTGCTTGCCGATCGATTGATATCTCTCCCCCCTGCCGAGGGATATTACTGTTCTCCCTTGGGGCGGGCAAAGGATACTGCCAAACCAACCATGGAGCGATTGGGCAAAGACCTTGAGATTTTAGACTGGCTACGGGAGTTCAGAGCCGCCATTGCCGATCCGGAAACCGGCAACCGACGAATGCCTTGGGACTTAAAACCTTGTTTTTGGCGGGAGGATCCTATCTTACTAGATGGCAACCGCTGGCTGGAACACCCGCTGATGAATTCTGATACGCCAACACCCGCTCAGGTATACAAAGAGACCTGCGACGGGTTAGATGCCCTTCTTGCCCGCCATGGCTATGTAAAAGAAGGGGCGTTATATCGCTGTGAAAACAATCGGGAAGGAACCATTGTTTTGTTCTGCCATATGGCGTTGGCAATGACTATCATCGGTTATTTAACCAACGTATCTCCCTTTTTGCTGTGGCACGGGTTTTGTATGCCGCCCAGCTCAGTCACCACGTTGGTTACCGAGGAACGTACCAAAGGATTGGTCTCTTTTCGCTGTTTTCAAATGGGTGATACCTCTCATCTTGCCCTTGGCAACGAGCCACCATCCCGTATGGCTATGTTCCAAGAAGTGTTTACCGGCACGGATCATACCAATGCCACATAATAAACACTTGAAATTTGTCGAAGAAGATAGTATAATAAATAAGTTATCATAATGAATTAGGTGATTTTTATGTCAGATCAAAAGAAAATGGTAGAAGAAATCACTTCTATGGAAGTGGATTTTGCCAAATGGTATACCGACGTTGTTAAAAAAGCAGAGTTGGTGGACTACGCCAGCACCAGAGGATGTATGATCATCCGCCCCTATGGTTATGCCATTTGGGAAAATATTCAAAAGGATCTGGATGCTCGTTTTAAAGCTTTGGGGCACGAAAACGTGATGATGCCCATGTTTATTCCCGAAAACCTGTTGCAAAAAGAAAAAGACCACGTAGAAGGATTCGCTCCCGAAGTTGCCTGGGTCACCCACGGCGGTAGCGAAAAACTGCAAGAACGGCTGTGTGTTCGTCCTACCTCTGAAACCTTGTTCTGCGAGCATTATGCCAACATCATTCAATCCTACCGTGACCTGCCCAAACTCTATAACCAATGGTGCTCGGTTGTTCGGTGGGAAAAAACCACCCGTCCCTTCCTGCGCACCACCGAATTCTTGTGGCAAGAAGGGCACACTATGCACGAGACCGCCGAAGAAGCTCTGGCGGAAACCGAGCAAATGCTCAACGTATATGCCGATTTCTGCGAAGAAGTGTTGGCTATTCCCGTGGTAAAGGGCCGCAAGACCGACAAGGAAAAATTTGCCGGTGCGGAAGCCACCTATACCATCGAAGCCATGATGCACGACGGCAAGGCATTGCAAAGCGGTACCAGCCACTATTTTGGTGACGGATTTGCCCGCGCCTTTGACATTCAGTTTATGGATCGTGAAAACAAGCTTCAATACCCCCATCAAACCTCTTGGGGCATGTCCACCCGCATCATCGGCGGCATTATTATGACCCACGGGGACGACAACGGTCTGGTCCTGCCTCCTAAAGTAGCGCCCACTCAATTGATCGTAATCCCCATTGCCGCTCACAAACCCGGTGTGACCGAAAAAGCTCAGGAGTTGTGTGAACAACTCAAATCCGTTTGCCGCGTGAAGATTGACGACAGCAAGCAATCCCCCGGTTGGAAGTTTGCAGAATACGAAATGAAGGGCGTTCCCCTGCGGTTAGAAATCGGTCCCAGAGACTTGGAAAACAACTGCTGTGTTGTGGTGCGTCGCGATAATCGTGAAAAGATTGTTGTGTCTTTGGATGAACTGAATACCGTAATTCCCGAACTGTTGCAAAAAGTGCACGACGGCTTATATGAAAAGGCTTTGAAACGCCGCGAATCCATGACCTATGATGCTCACACCATGGAAGAAATGATTGACATTGCCGAAAACAAACCCGGCTTGGTTCGTGCTATGTGGTGCGGTGATCTTGCCTGCGAAGAAGCCATTAAAGAAAAAGCAGGTCTTACCTCTCGTTGTATGCCCTTTGAACAAGAACATCTGGATGACGTTTGTCCTTGTTGCGGCAAACCTGCCAAAACCATGGTGTATTGGGGCAAACAATATTAAGATAAAGGAGCTTTGGAATTATGTATGCCAAATATTTTCAACGCTGTTTATCGGGTTTAATGGTTTGCCTTGCTGTGTTTAGTCTTTGTTTTATTTTACACAGCACGGTTTCTGCCACCGAATCAACCCCTTCCGAGGCCGGTTCAACCGTTTCACAAGACACTTCTTCCCTGCCCGAGTCCTCCGACAGTACATCTTCGGGTGAGGGAGACGAATCAGATGGCGTTTCCTCTGATTCCTCCGATGAAAATTCCGATGTTTCCGAAGAGGAATCAGATACCCAATCGGATGAAAGCATCCAAGACAGCGAATCCGGCGAATCAGATGCTTCTGACGTTTCATCAGAAGATGTGGTTTCTCAGGTCAGCGAAGGCGGTGCGCCGGATTTTTACGATGAACATTATTATAACGACGGTAGTTACGAATATCACGGCTCCTATACAGGATTAAGCTCTGATGTTTCAGACAAAGATAAGGACAATACAAAGGACAAAGCGCCTGCCAACCGTTCTGCTCTGGCACAGAAATATGCCAAGTATTTTACATACGGTATGATCGTTTTCGGTTGCCTTTCGGTTTTGATGGTCGTGTTGCTGATCTATTTCAATTTAAAGGTCAAGCAATCCAAGCTAACCTATCCCGATTGGTACCGTCGCCGTGAAGCTCGCAAAAAAGGCAAGCACGCCAAACACTAAAACAAAAACTGAGATGCAATCGATGCATCTCAGTTTTTTATTGTTGCTGCATAGGCTAACAGCGCCTCTTTTTGGTTAGGAATTGTTCCCTCCATAACGGAAAACAACAGTCGCTCCAACGCTTCCCCCAAAGTGTGATCGGCAGGAAATCCGATCTGCATCAGATCTCTGCCTGATACTGCTAAATCCTTTAAGGAACAACAAAGGCCTTGTTGTTGAATAACATCCCAGCAAACGGGGGTGTTTTGAGGAAGAATCTGTAGCGCCGTTTGGTATATCAGCATTTGCTCGATCGCCGTTTTGCCAAACCAATAGATCTGTTTTTGCAGTTCGCCGCATGTATCCGGTAAAAGATGAGAGCCGTTTTTTGCTAAAAAGCTTGCCTGCTCCGCCAAGGCTTTTGGAGCACGTAAGGCGTATAAACCCTCCAACGCCTTTGGGTTATCGCGATATATCATACCAAATCGTAGTGCTTGGCAGGCGGGCAAGCGTCCTAATGCCTGCAGAGTGTTGGAAGATACCTTCTCTGCAAAAGGGAAAACGGCTTCTGCCACCTGCGGATATTGTTCCAACACACGATGGGCATGGGTACCGCATATCAATTTGCTCAATTCCTGATAGATTCGCTCGATCGCTACCCGTTCAAGCGTAGGCAACAGGGCAAGAGCAGACTTTTCGGTTTCCCGCTCCAGCGCAAAACCGAGCTGTGAAGCAAAGCGAAATCCTCGCAAAATCCGCAAGGCATCTTCGGCAAATCGCACAGCGGGTTCGCCCACACAGCGAAGGACCTGCGCAGAAAGGTCGGCCTGTCCACCATAAAGGTCTACGAGCCCCTTTTGGGGATGAAAAGCCATTGCATTGACCGTAAAATCACGGCGGGCAAGGTCCTCTTGCAAGCTACGGGTAAAAGCAACATCATCGGGATGCCGTCCATCGGTATATGCCCCATCAATGCGATAGGTGGTTACTTCCATTGGGGTTTGGTCAATGATCACGGTAACCGTACCGTGCTCTTCTCCCGTGGGTACCGTATGAAAATCAGCAAAGCAAGCTATGGTTTCCCGCGGCAAGGCATTGGTGCATATATCCCAGTCATACGGGGTTTTGCCAAGTAATGCGTCTCGCACACAGCCGCCTACCACATATGCCTCAAAGCCGCACTGATTCAATCGTTTGATCGCCTGCAAGGGTGCAGACGGAATACTGATCCGATCTTTCATACTAAGCTAAAACAAGGTGATGGAAAATCCGCTTCGGAAAGTCTCACCGGCAGGCAAATGAATCATGTCCCGTTTGGTTTCAAGATCGTCGATTTTCCCCTCGTATGACGGAATCCCCAGCCACGGTTCTAAACAAACGTAAGGAGCATCACTCAAAGGCTTGTGCCAAAGTCCCAGATACTTCATATCGGGACAGCGCACCGTTACCCCTTTCGTGCCTTTATCCGAACGCAGGGTAACCCAATCTCCCATATTTTGCAAAAAGATGGCATCCTGATCAAACAAATCGTGTCGCATAGCAAGGCGACCGTTTTCAAGGGCAAAGGGCTCAGTTTCGCCCGTTAAAAAGCAAGTAGGACTAAACAGCAATTTTTCAGGTGACCGGGCAGCAAACTCCACCGTATAATCTTCAAAAGCCAGTCCATCTTGCAAGGGGAGACCGAAACCCGGATGTCCGCCTAAGGTAAAGATCAAGGGTTTACCGTCGGTATTCTCTACTGCGAAATCAATTTCAACGGTTTGGTCCACCAGTCGGTAGGTCAGATAAAAACGGAAAGCAAAGGGATATTGGCGACGGCTCTCTTCGCTGTCGGTGCATAAAAAAGTGATGGTATCCCTTGCTTGTTCGGTAACGGTCAGATCACTTGCCCGCAAAAAGCCGTGAATATTCATTGGATAGTTTTTCCCCTTATAGGTGTATTCTCCGCCGTACAACCGACCGCAAATGGGGAACAAATGAAAGGCTCTCCCCTTCCAATAGGCGGGATCCCCCTGCCATAAATACTCCGTGTCGTCGGCCTTTGTTTTTACCGACATCATCTCTCCCCCCAGGGAATC
The DNA here is from genome assembly GCA_017439545.1 of Clostridia bacterium. Taxonomy (GTDB): domain Bacteria; phylum Bacillota; class Clostridia; order Oscillospirales; family Acutalibacteraceae; genus UMGS1484. The sequence goes on from JAFSIW010000015.1 coordinate 12,628, forward strand.
AATTTCTACCCGAATCAAATCATTTTCAATGGTATATAACATCACATATTCTCCTTATGATCTAAAATCCATTTTTTATAATAACGAAAGGCCGTTGGCAAAGCAATCTCATGAATCAGTTGGTCAGGCGTAACCCAAATCAGATTCTCCGACGGCTTTGTACAAGTACCCACGTATCCATCCATATGCCACTCAATATGTGTAAAGATGTGAGTTGCTGAACCAATTGGAATAACCCCCGCCTCATCTAAGTAATAAGTCTTTGCAATTTTTTCTTTCAGTTTGTCGGTCATAGGTTCTGCTACCCACGGAAACTCCCACATTCCTGCCAAAAGCCCTGCATCACTCCGCTTGCGAATCCCGTACATCCCGTTACAATGAAGCAGCAAAAGGGTTTTATTCTCAATTTTGCGTTCTTTCTTGGCGGATTTCACCGGCAATTGCTGTGTAAGATTTTGCGCATACGCAACGCACAGGTGACGAGCAGGACATTCCTCGCATCGAGGAGCGCCCGCAGGAATACAAATGGTTTCACCCAGTTCCATCAAACCCTCTGTAAAATCGCCTGCATCCGAGCCAACGGGATACACCTCCCGCAACAACTGTGTGATTCGTTTTTTGGTGGCGTTCATGGCAATGTCGCCATCGTCCCCCGTGAGACGCGTAACCACACGCAGCACGTTTCCGTCCACTGCGGGCTCAGGCTGTCCAAACGCCATAGAAGCGATTGCTCCTGCAGTATAGTCCCCTATTCCGGGCAGAGCACGCAATTCAGCAAAGGAGATCGGCAAATTGCCGCCGTACTGCTCCATCACCGCCATTGCCGCCTTCTTCAGATTACGGGCGCGGCTGTAATAGCCCAACCCTTCCCACAATTTGAGCAACCGTTCTTCCGACACATCTGCCAAATCGGCTATGGTAGGCAATTCCGCCAAAAAGCGATGGTAGTACGGTATCACCGCTTCAATACGGGTTTGTTGCAGCATAATCTCTGACAGCCACGTATGATACGGTGATGGGTCGGTACGCCAAGGCAAATCTCGTTTATTGGCCTGATGCCAAGGTATAAGCACGCCGGGCAACTGTTTCATCAAATTCATTATGACAAATCCTTTATTCATTCTTTTACCATCATAACACATCTCAACCAAAAATACATCTATATTTTTGAAAAAATATCATTGGATGAATTTTCTTGACAAATTCTCCCTTAATTTGTATCATATATTAGGAGGTGTCGTATGAAACAGTTTTATCGTATTCTGCTCCCTATTCTTTGCATATTTGTCTTGTTGACCGCTTGCGGAGATCCCTATAATGCACCGGCTGTATCCGTCCCGGCCTCGGCCAGTGCCGCATATACACAAATGAACGGCAATCAGCCTTTGTTTACTAACGAAGATTTGACTGTGCAATCTTATGAATCATACAGTCCGCTGGACCAATTGGGACGGTGCGGTGTTGCTATGGCCTGCATTGGACAGGATATTATGCCCACCGAAGAACGGGGGGCAATCGGTCAGGTCAAGCCAACAGGTTGGCATACCGTGAAATATGATTCAGTGGACGGAAAGTATTTATATAATCGCTGTCACTTGATTGGCTATCAGCTAACCGGCGAAAACGCCAATGAACGCAATCTGATCACCGGTACGCGTTATCTGAACACAGAAGGAATGTTGCCTTTTGAAAATCAGATTGCTGAATACGTAAAAGAAACTGACAACCACGTTCTATATCGTGTCACCCCCGTTTTCGAAGGGACGAATCTGCTGGCAAGCGGCGTAACGCTGGAGGCAAAATCGGTTGAAGATAACGGTAAAGGCCTTTGCTTTTATGTGTATTGTCCCAACGTTCAGCCCGGCATTGGAATCGACTATGCTACCGGCAAAAGCAAATTGATAGGCGAGAACAGTCTGAATGAGCAATCGTCACCGCTCCCTTCGGAAGGCGAGATCAAGGAATATGTACTGAATCGCAATAGTAAGACCTTCCATCTGGCAGACTGTTCATCGGTGGAAAAGATCAAAGAAGCCAATCGGGAGGACTTTATCGGTGAACGTCAGGTAGTGATTGACGCCGGCTACTCCCCTTGCGGAAATTGTAAGCCGTAAAACCATATTTTCCAATCCGTCGAACGGTGCGCGTGAAATCTTCGCGCGCCGTATTCAATAAGCCTGATTCTACCGTTGAAAAGATAAGGGAATCCATAATATTTACCTTGACTTTTCCCTTTTGTGCCGATATAATGTCTTTGTAATCTAAATCTGATGTGTGGTGCAATTGGTAGCGCATCCGCTTTGGGAGCGTGTCGGGCGTTTAATGCCCAGAAAAATAAAAAACCTCAAAACCCCTGTATTCATGCGGGTTTCGGGCATTTGTAAAAATCAAAAAATCGGTCAAAAATCGTTTTGACCACAGTTTATCCCACAATTGAGAAAAATTTAATAAATATCCGGGTGTGGCGCAGCTGGGAGCGCGGG
>JAFSIW010000016.1 GCA_017439545.1 Clostridia bacterium
AACGTAAAATACAGACAACCCACGTCTGCGATTTATCGCAATCATGAAACGATCTGCCGTGGTTGCCCGTAGGGGAGGGGCTCTGTCCCCTCCCGTTTTGAATGATCCATCTTTTGTTTTGTAGGGGCGGGCGTCCCCGACCGCCCGTGGTGTCGTGTGGCAAGGTGGGGTTGAAAACAATCCCTCCGTCACGGCTTCGCCGTGCCACCTCCCTTTACACAAGGGAGGCACGGAACACGGTGGGTTGGTTTCGTTTCTTTCGGGATGTCGTGGGCGCCATCCCCTACCAATTCTGACGTAGGTGAACCCCCAATACGTCACATAAACGTAAAATACCGACAGAGCAAGCAAAAGGGAATACGGATTATTCGCTTCATTCAGAATGACAAATACACTTTTTCTCTAAAAGCAAAAAGACTGCAAGAATCATTACTCGCAGTCTTTTTTGTACCCTTCCCCTTCAAAAAAATCGCCCACCTTACAATTCAGCAGCCGCGCCAAAGGACACAACAAGGTAATATCCGGGTAACCCCGTTCCCATTTGGACACCGCCTGAGGCGAGACCCCCGCCAGCTTGGCAAACTCTGCCTGTGTCATACCCTCTTGCGCCCGATATTCCTTGATGCGTCCGGCAATGGTAATGTGTCTCATGGCGTCACCCAATAAACATCATGATCCCGACTGAGCATCCCAAACATTACCATTTCCCGACGGATGGTGCAATGATCTTCGTGGAATCCGTGAATCAAATCGTTGACCTGTTGCTCGGAATATCTGCGGTCAGGCTCAAAGGATTTCAGAATTTCCCGCAACACTACTTCCCGCTTTTTTCGTTGCGAAGGGATCCGGGTCAATTTGCCATACCGAAAAAAGTTGGATACCACTTGGTTGTGATATTTTTCTTCTTCCGTTTGATCTGCTTTGGGACTTTTTTGAATAAATTCCTTCAACGGCAGGTCAAACACCTCCCGATTTATGGAATAAATAATATAAAACTGGGAGCGACTGCACCGCACCATACCGGCGTTTTCCATTTTTTTCAAATGATAGCATATGGTAGCCGGTGTCAAAGACAGTTCACAGGCAAGTTTTTCCACGTAGGAATCTTCCTTTAACAATAAATACAACAGATTCATCCGAGTCTCGTTGCCTAATAACTGTAAGATCTTGTTGTGGTCCATAGCGTTCCCTCCTATTCTATCAGATCGGGATAAATGCCGTTGGTTTTTCGCCATTGCTCCCACAACCGAAATCCCTCTTCTACCACCGCCACCTTTACGCCTGCTTCAAAGGACTCTTCTGCATCTCCGTTTTGCTTGGCGGCCTCCCAATCCTTGAGATATCGGGCGTACATCTGGCAACGCATTTGGATTTCCCCTTGAAACGCCGCAATGATCCGCTGTTTTTCGTCGGCATCCGCCGCTTCGTATAACGCCTTGATCTTCGGAAAAGCCGACAACTGTTTTTCCCGCAGGATCATTTGTTCCCGAATATATAAAACACGTTCTCGTTGTTCAATATAAAAAACACGTTCTCGTTGTTCGACTTTCATTTCCTCTGCTTTTACGGAACATAGTTGCCCAAATCGCATGAATAAACTGTACATTCCCACTTCGATCTGAATCGCTTTTCGCTCATTTTTAGCGTCTGACGGTAGATCGGATAATTTTTGTTTGCTTTTGTTCCATTGATCAGTCATAACCCGACTAAGAGCACGATCGATTTCTAACGCTGTCATCCTTTTCACTCCTTTTGATTTTTTGAGATCTCGATTGTATTATAGGATTCTCGGGTTGCCGTGTCAATAGTGATTAGATAATTTTCTAATCATTCAACCAAAAGTAGAGAAAACCCGACTTCTTGCCGAAGAAACAAAAGAAACGCGGATTCTTCACTCCGTTCAGAATGACACCTTGGTTGCAAAACAAACCTTTTCCGGAACGGCACTTGAGGCCGTTCCCTACGCGGGCACGGAAGATTGTTGTTTTTCGCGGGATGTCGTGGGCGCCATCCCCTACAAATTCCGACGTAGGGGAACACTCAATACGTCACATTAACGTAAAACACCGCCACCATTCCGTCTGCGATATATCGTATACACGAAACATTTTCCGTAATTGTCCGTAGGGGAGGGGCTCTGTCCCCTCCCGTTTTGGTTAGCCTATCCCTTGTTTTGTAGGGGCGGGCGTCCCCGACCGCCCGTGGTGGGGAAAAACGGATTCTTCGCTTGCGCTCAGAATGACAGGTTGATTTATAAATTTAACCTGTCATTGCGAGGCGAAGCCGTCGCAATCCGTAATGCCCACATCTGCCCGTGGTGTCGTGTGGCAAGGTGGGGTTTAAACAATCCCTCCGTCACGGCTTCGCCGTGCCACCTCCCTTTACACAAGGGAGGCACGGAACACGGTGGGATGGTTTCGTTTTTTCGGGATGTCGTGGGCGCCATCCCCTACCAATCCAACAAAACCGAAAACAACATTTTTTCGGTGTGTAAAAGTGATATTGCAAACTAAAAGTTTGCAGTGATATTTTTGCTTTACAGCAAAAGTGATATAAAAGCTTACGGCTTTTGTGATATTATATTCGCCATAAAAACTCGGCGTAGCCGAATATCACACGGCATAGCCGTATATCACTGCGGAGCAATATCACTCGCCGATAGGCGAATATAACGGAGGCGCACTTCCTTACGGAGTGCGCCTCTACCACCATCTCTTTTTCTTACTTCATTTCCTCCAAAATCGCCAACGCCACCCGAATGCCGTCGGCGGCGGCCGAGGTGATGCCTCCTGCGTAGCCAGCCCCTTCGCCGCAAGGGTAAACCCCGCCGATATTGCCTTGATACACCTCATTTCGCACCATGCGAACAGGGGAGGAACTGCGGGTTTCGGGTCCCGTGAGCAAGGCATCCGCTCCATCAAACCCCTTGAGCTTTTGCCCCAACAGCGGCAAGGCCTGCCGCAAGGATCGGGTGACAAAATCGGGCAGATATTCCTCTAACCGACAAAAGGTTGTGCCGGGACGGTAGGTGGGGTGCACGCTGCCAAACGCCGTGGAATTTTGATCCTTCAAAAAATCCCCCACCAACTGCACGGGGGCAAAATAGTTGCTTCCCGCCGCTTGAAATGCGGCTTTTTCTACCTGTTCTTGCAAATGCACCCCCGCCAAAGGATGAGAATCGGCAAAATCCTCGGGAGAAACCCCCACTAAAAGTCCGCTGTTGGCGTTTTGTCCGTCGCGGGCGAACAGGCTCATGCCGTTGGTGCACACGCCCCCCGTTTGGGAAGCCGCCGCCACCACCTGACCGCCGGGACACATGCAAAAGGTATATACGCCCCGTCCGTCGGGCAGATGGGTGCTCAATTTATATTCGGCGGCAGGCAGGGGAGGAACGCCCCATGTATTGCCATATTGTGAAATATTTATCAAAGATTGAGGGTGCTCGATGCGTACCCCCATGGAGAAGGGTTTTTGCTCCATATGTAAGCCCTTTTGGTGCAACATACGCAAGGTGTCCCGTGCGCTGTGTCCCAAAGCCAACACCAAACGGCGGCAGGGAAACTCCTTTACCCCGTCAGGGGTTTGCACCACGGCGGCGGTGATTTGTCCGCCCACTACCACAAGATCGGTGAGTTGATGCCCGAACAGCACCTTCCCGCCCAAAGATTCAATCTCTTTGCGCATGGAGCGCACCACCGCCACCAGCTTGTCGGTGCCCACGTGAGGACGGGTCTCCCACAGAATTTCTTCAGGAGCGCCGTGGCGGACAAAGGTTTCTAACACAAACCGATTGCGAGGGTCTTTGGTACCGGTGTTCAGCTTGCCGTCAGAAAAAGTGCCTGCGCCCCCTTCGCCAAACTGCACGTTGCTGTTTGGGTTTAGTTTTCCCCCTTGCCAAAAGCCGTTGACCGTACGGATGCGGTCGTCTACCGCTTCGCCCCGTTCCATGACAATGGGCTTGGCACCTGCTTTTGCCAGAATGAGCGCGGCGAACAAGCCTGCCGGTCCTGACCCCACGATCACCGTCGGTTCAGAATGTTTTTTACAGGGGATGACCCGTAAATCATTTTGTTTTTGGCTGACCAACGTGGTGGATTTGTGTTTGATTTTTTTGATCATCTTTTCTTCATGATCGGCAGAAAAACCAAAGGTGCACACCAGTGTGACGTTGGGTTTTTTGCGGGCATCCACCGACCGTTTGATCAGACGGCAATCCCGAAGTTCCTGCGCCTGCAAGCCGCTTACCTTAGCAATGAGGGCAGGCAGATTGGAAAAATCGGTATCGGGAGAAAGGGTCACATTGCTCAGTTGAATCATCGGTCATCCTCCCCCATGGCGATGCCTGCCAGATAGGCGGACGTCCACGCCCATTGCAGGTTAAAGCCGCCGCAATCTCCTGTGACGTTGAGCACTTCGCCTGCGGCAAACAGCCCTTTGTGCCGTTTGGATTCCATGGTTTTGGGGTCGAAATCCTTGGTGACCACGCCGCCGCAGGTGACCTGGGCGCTGTTCCACCCTTTGGTGCCGTTGGCGGTCAAGGGAAAGGTTTTGATCATTTGGGCAATGCGGTCCACGTCTTTTTGGGTCAGATCGCCGCAGCTACGGGAGAGTTTTTCCACTCCTGCCCGTTTGAGCACCGTTTGCCCCAACCGTTTGTTCATCAGCCCCGTGAGCAGGTCTTCGCAGGTGCGATGGGCGAATCGGCGGCATCGGGTGGCAATTTCATTATTTACCGCTTTTGCCGACCAATCGGGCAACAAATCAAGGGACAGTTGACCGCCGCCGTGACGGGCGATCATTCCCGAAATTTGCAACACGGGAGGCCCCGAAATGCCGTATTCGGCAAACAGGATTTCCCCCGCTTCGGTGCGGATCTCATCCCCGCAACGGGCGGTGATCACCCCATCTACCTTAATACCGGTCAAGGGTTTGATGGGCTCTTTTTCGGTGGTGACCTGCACAATGGCGGGGGTCAGTTTGGTGAGTTTGTGCCCCAGCGCGGTGAGCAGATCGTACCCCGTAGGGCCTTCATATTTTCCCACGCAGGACTTGCCGCCCGTGGCGATCAGCACCTTTTTGGCGGTAAAGGCAGGACCGTTGGTTTGCACCAAAAAGGGGTCGCCTGCCTTGATGGACTGCACGGTGGTTTCGGTGAGAAACGCCACTCCCGCATCGGCGGCGGCAAACCGAAGCATATCTACCACCGAGCCTGCCTGCAACGAGCAAGGGTACAGTTTGCCTTCTTCCAACTCCACCGTGGGGATGCCAAGGTCTGCCATGGCAAGGCGGGTCTGTTCCACCCCAAATTGGGCAAAGGCGGTTTGGGCAAAGGTTACGTCGCCGAAATAGCGGTCATTTAGTCCGCTTGCGTTGGACAAATTGCACCGACCGTTGCCTGTGGTCAGCAATTTTTTGCCCATCCGTTGTTCCCGTTCTATTAACAGAATCCGCCGATGGGGCGCCTGTTTGGCGGCGGTAACGGCGGCAAACAAACCGCTTGCGCCTCCGCCGATGATTAAAATATCATAATCGTGCTTCATGGTTTCTCTCCAAAATGTTTCATGTGAAACAATTATACCATTGATTGGCGGTTGTTTCAATACCAAAAACAGAATGTTTCACGTGAAACATTCAAGGGTTCACCCATGGTTTGTAGGGGCGGATGCCCACATTCGCCCGCGGTGGTGGGAAAACAGAAGACGCGGATTCTTCACTTCGTTTAGAATGACAGGTTTATTGCAAAATAAAAACGGAACGGCACACGGCCGTTCCCTACGCGTTCACGGAAGATTGGTGCTTTTTTCGGGATGTCGTGGGCGCCATCCCCTACAAATGTTGACGTAGGCGGACACTCAATACGTCACATTAACGTAAAACATAGACAACCCACGTCTACGATTTATCGCAATCATGAAACCATCTTCCATAATTGTCCGTAGGGGAGGGGCTCTGTCCCCTCCCGTTTTGGATGACCCACCTTCTGTTTTGGAGGGGCGGGCGTCCCCGACCGCGGTGGATGGTATAATCAAAAGATACGGATTCTTCGCTTGCGCTCAGAATGACAAGTTAATTTATAAATTTAACCTGTCATTGCGAGGCGAAGCCGTCGCAATCCGTAATGCCCACATCCGTCCGTTTTGTCGTGCGGTAAGGTTGATTTTTTAAACAATCCCTCCGTCACGGCTTCGCCGTGCCACCTCCCTTTACACAAGGGAGGCAGAAACGGCTCTTGAGGTTGTTCACCACGTTATTCCCGTTCCAATGTTTCACGTGAAACAAAATTTCTTCTATTTACCCCTTTTCTTTTTAAACGGGGTGTGTTATACTAAAATACACATCAATTTTGGAGGTGTCTATTTGGCTAAAATCATTGCAATCGCCAACCAAAAAGGGGGCGTTGGCAAAACCACCTCGGCGGTCAATCTGGCCGCAAGCCTTGGTGCACGGGGCAAAAAGGTTTTGCTCATCGACGCCGACCCTCAAGGTAACACCACCAGCGGATACGGCATTGAAAAACGGGGGCTCGCTCACACCACTTATACGGTGCTGTTGGGGCAATCCTCTGCCAAAGAGGCCGTGATAGAAACGGCGTTTCAAAACGTTTCGGTATTGCCTGCGGGCATCGATCTTGCCGCCGCCGAACTGGAACTGTCTGAAATGGACAAGCGTTACGCCCGTTTGCGGGTGGCTCTTGCTCCCGTAAAGGATGCGTATGACTACGTTCTCATTGACTGTCCTCCCTCCTTGGGGCTGATCACCATCAACAGTCTTTGCGCCGCTCATTCCTTGCTGGTGCCCATTCAATGCGAATATTATGCGTTGGAGGGGCTTTCTCAGCTGATGGCATCGGTACGGCAGATCAAACGGCTGTATAACGAAACGCTGGAACTGGAAGGCGTGTTGCTGACCATGTTTGACAATCGGCTGAATCTTACCCGTCAGGTGGTAGAAGAAGTGAAGAAGTTTTTCCCCGGCAAGGTGTTCGCCACCCCCATTCCCCGTGCGGTGCGCCTGTCCGAAGCCCCCGGTTTCGGTATGCCGGTGCTGTATTACGATAAATCCTCGAAAGGTGCCGACGCTTATCTGTCGGTGGCCGACGAGCTCATCAAAAAGAATAAGTAGGTGACATTATGGCTAAAAAAGGTGGGTTGGGCAAAGGGCTCAACGCCTTGTTTGAAGAAAATCAAACCACAGAAAACGCACCCGTCAACCTGCGGCTTTCTGAAATTGAACCCAACAAAAATCAGCCCCGTAAGCACTTTGATCAGGATGCCATTGACGATCTGGCCGACAGCATTCGCCGTTACGGTTTGTTGCAACCCCTGACCGTGCGCCCCTTGCAGGTGGGGTATCAACTGGTGGCGGGCGAACGCCGTTGGCGGGCTTGCCGCATTGCGGGACTAACCGAAGTCCCCGTGGTGATTCGGGAACTGACCGACAGCGAGGTGGCCGAAATTGCGCTGGTGGAAAACCTGCAACGGGAGGATCTGAATCCCATTGAAGAAGCGGCAGGTTATCAAGCATTGATGGATGATTTCGGTTTAACCCAAGAAGACGTGGCAGCACGGGTAGGCAAATCCCGTTCGGCCATTGCCAACGCGGTACGCCTGCTGGGTTTGCCGAAAGACATTCTCGCTCTGATTGAATCGGGCAAGATCTCGGCGGGTCACGGACGGGCTCTGCTGGGCTTTAAAGACAAAGAGGAGCAGGCAAAAGCCGCTCGCATTGCCTCTTTTGGCGCTAACGTGCGGGAAATTGAACGGCTGGCCAAAAAAGGCGATGTTCCCAAAAAGACCGAAAAACCTGCCACTCCCACCACCCCGTATTATAAAGAAGTGGAATTGTCGCTGCAGGAGCGGTTGGGACGTCCCGTAAAGGTAACCATGAAAAACGGCAAAGGCCGTTTGGAAATTGAATTTTATAACGACGATGACCTGAAACATCTGGCATTGAAATTTGAATAAGGAGTTTTACCCATGTTAGATATTAAACGAATTCGAGAAAATCCCCAAGAAATCAAAGATGCGCTTCGTCGCCGCAATGCGGATTACGATGCCGCCATTGACGAACTGCTTGCCATTGACGTGCAACGGCGTGAAATTTCTACCAAAGCCGACAATATGAAGGCGCAACAAAACGCCGCATCCAAAAAAATTCCCATGATGAAGAAAAACGGGGAAGACGTGACCCCTATTATGGAAGAAATGAAAACCCTGTCGGAGCAGGTAAAAGAATGCAACGCCAAGCTGTCGGAGCTGGAAGAAAAGCAACGGTATTTGCTGCTGACCATTCCCAACACCCCCAATCCTGACATTCCCGACGGAAAAGACGACAGCGACAACGTTGAGATCCGTCGTTGGGGTACTCCCCGTGATTTCGGCTTTGAAGCCAAGGCCCACTGGGATATCGGTGCCGATTTGGGCATTTTAGACCCCGAAACCGCAGGCAAGGTTACCGGCACCCGTTTCCACTTCTACCGTGGTTTGGGCGCTCGTCTGGAACGTGCCATCATCAGTTATTTTTTGGATACCCATTCCGCCAACGGCTACACCGAGATTCTGCCTCCTTACATGGTAAATCGGGCTTCCATGACCGGCACAGGTCAGCTCCCCAAGTTTGAAGAAGATGCCTTTAAGGTAGAAAACACCGACTATTTCCTCATTCCCACCGCCGAAGTACCCGTCACCAACATTCATCGGGACGAAATTATGGACGGTACCCAACTTCCCGTGAAATATTGCGCCTATTCCGCCTGCTTCCGCGGCGAAGCCGGCTCGGCAGGTCGTGATACCCGCGGGCTGATCCGTCAACATCAGTTCAATAAGGTGGAATTGGTGAAATTTGCCGATCCCGAGCATTCTTATGAAGAATTGGAATCTCTGACCGCCGACGCCGAACGGGTACTGCAAGGGTTGGGTCTGCCTTACCGTGTGGTTTGCCTGTCTTCGGGGGATATCGGCTTCTCCTCCGCTAAAACCTACGACATTGAAGTGTGGTTGCCCAGCTATAACCGCTATTGCGAGATCTCCAGCTGTTCCAACTTTGAAGATTACCAAGCCCGTCGTGCCTCCATCCGATTTAAAAACGGCGCAGGCGACAAGGCAAAACTGGTGCACACCCTCAACGGCTCGGGTGTTGCGGTAGGTCGTACGGTGGCCGCTATTTTGGAAAATTATCAAAACGAAGACGGTACCGTCACCGTGCCCGAAGCCCTTCGCCCCTACATGGGTACCGACAAAATCGGATAAAGGAAGGTTATTCACTATGCATTTGCAAGAATCGGGTCAAATGTATTTAGAAAGCATTTACGTGCTCACCAAAAAGAACGGTCAATGCCGCTCGGTGGACGTGGGGGACTATTTGGGGTATTCCAAACCCAGCGTCAGCCGCGCCATGGGTCTGCTGAAAAAAGGCGGATTTATTGAGGTGGGTGCCGATGGAACGTTGCTGCTCACCGATCTTGGCAGAGACGTAGCCGAGACCATGTATGAACGGCACACGGTACTCACCGATCTGCTCACCCGACTGGGTGTTTCCGAAGAGGTGGCGTCGGAGGATGCCTGCAAAATCGAACACGCGATCAGCAAGGAGTCCTTTGAGGCCATTAAGCGATTTACCGCCGAGTTAGCGTAAAAGAAAAAAGGGATTTGTGGTAATGCGCCGCAAATCCCTTTTGGTTTGTGTGGGGGTTATTTACAGAAAATAGGGAGATAGGATCAACGGGAGTGATTGCCTGCTTCTATAAATCCCCACCGACTGCCGCGCGAAAAAGATTGACAAATATTTAACGAGCTTTCAGGGCTCGGGAGAAAGCCTGTGAGGCGGGTAAGGAGTGGTTTCCGTGCAGGGAACGTATGAAGTCCGATCTGAAAAAAAGGTTTGTTTTGCAACCAACCTGTCATTCTGAGCGCAAGCGAAGAATCCGTTTTTCCCCACCACGGGCGGTCGGAGACGCCCGCCCCTACGAAACGGGAGGTGGGTCATCCGAAACGGGAGGAGACAGAGCCCCTCCCCTACGGACAACCACGGCAGATGGTTTCATGATTGCGATATATCGCAGACGCGGGTTGTCTGTGTTTTACGTTTATGTGACGTATTGGGTCCTCACCTACGTCAGAATTGGTAGGGGATGGCGCCCACGACATCCCGTGAAAAACGAAACCATCCCACCGTGTTCCGTGCCTCCCTTGTGTAAAGGGAGGTGGCACGG
>JAFSIW010000017.1 GCA_017439545.1 Clostridia bacterium
AGTAAGCGGTGACATCGCCTGCGGCTCTCCGATCTATGCGGAGGAGCAACACGACGATTCTTTTCCGATACCAACCGATTTTGTCGGCAAGGGCGAATACTTTTGGCTTCGCGCAAAAGGCGATTCAATGACTAATGCCGGAATTGACAGTGGTGATTTAGTATTGATCCGCAAACAGAACACCGCCAACGAGGGCGATATTGTCGTTGCCTTGATTGATGACTCAGCTACGCTCAAAACGCTTTCCTATGATCGGGCAAACCGTAAAGTGGTGTTGAAAGCCGAGAATGACGATAAGAAGAATTATCCTAATCAGATCTATGATAACATTATCATTCAAGGCGTGGCTGAACACGTTTTGAAGAAACTATGAGGTGATTTATGAATAGTGCCGATAGAATTGAAGAATTAAAAATTCGTCAACTAACTAATCAACATCTTATTCAACCTGCAGATAAAATGACGGTTATCCGCGATCTGTGTGGAGTACAGGCACAGTTTATGGTGAACGCGATGCACTCGCTCAAGATTCGTTGCAATGATTTTGACGAAAACACCATTGTCGACGGACTTGCAAAGAATTGGACGGTGCGCGGTACAGTGCATGTATTTGCCCAAAGTGATTTGCCGCTTTTCATACGTTGCAATAACGGTGAAGCTTACCGAAAAAATGAATGGGGTGGCTATACCTTTTGGAATCAGCGCGATAAATGGGCGCTCACTCCCGAACGTCAAAAATATTTTGCTGATATTATAGTGTCGGCGGTAACCGAAAGTCCATACACACGAGATGAACTCAAGGAACTTTGCCGTTCACACGGAATGGATGCGGGTGAAGAAGCCTCTATGTTCGATCAATGGGGCGGTGGTATACGCGAGTTGTGTGAACGCGGATTTATGAACTACGTGGTGCAGGAGAAAAAGGCATATATTGCCTCACCCGAATTCAAGCCCATTCCTGAGGAAGAAGCTAAATTGGAAATCGCACGTCGTTATTTTACAAATATGGGTCCCGCGACGATTCATGATGCTATGTACTACACCGGAGCAAAGCAGGCTGAAGTGAAGAATTGGCTTAATCAATTGCCCGTCGAGTCCATTGATTGTGAAGGCAAAACATATTACTACATTCCAAACGGCAAAGCCTATGACAATGAAATCCCTACCTGCATCTTTCTCGCAGGATTCGACCAGCTAATGCTCGGCTATCAAAAGAAGGAAAGTCTCTATTTGCCGCAGGAGCATTTGCGAAGCATCTCCAACCTCGCCGGAATCGTTATGCCGCCAATTCTTCTTAACGGCAAGGTGGTAGGCAAATGGAAAAAGAAAAACGCGGATTTCACATTCACATTGTTTGAAACTGTCAGCGACAAAGAGAAAAAGATTATAAGTAATACCGCAGAAAATCTTTGGGATTCTATTTCAAAGATTACATTCGAATAAAATGGAGGTAAATCTATTGGCAGAAGAAAGAACAGCGCAAGCGCTCCCTATTGAGGAGATCAATCAATTGACCAAAACATTGGTGGATACAATGGCTGACGGTACACCAAAGGAGATTGCAAAACGCTTGGAATCACAGTTTGTTGACCGTTCCACCGAGCATCTGTATCGTAAGGTTACTCCCACCGATCAGAACGGTTCAACCGAGGTATATAAATACGTAAAA
>JAFSIW010000018.1 GCA_017439545.1 Clostridia bacterium
ATTGAATGGAAAAGCGGCGATTATATCTATGGCAGTATGGAACCGTGTTATTACGTTTTTGAAAGAGATTGCAATTATACTAAAGCAAATTAGAACAACTTAATGAAGGAAAACCGCCGAGATTCCTCGGCGGCTTTTCTTTGTCTATTGCGAACCAACCATTGACACTATATTGAGAACGCGTCTGTCAATCCGTTCAGTCGGGTGGTGTCCTTTTTTACATAATACATCTCGGTTATCTGCGAGGTGCTATGCCCGAGGATATCCGCAACTTGTTTTGGAGTTAAGGATATAATCGTGCCGTCGGGCTGTTTAACGCCGTTTACAAGGTTGGTTGCGAACGTGTGACGTAGTGAGTGGAGCCCACGGTGTTCGAGCCCTGCGCCGTCTAACAAGCGGTAATAACGCCGTCTGAATCGCTCTGGCTTGAGGAAGTTTCCGTTGATGTCAGGTATAAGAGGGAAGTCCTCGCCCAAGTAGATTTCTTCTCGCATCTCCTTGATCGCTTGTATCGCCGTGTCGTTCAATGGCACATCTCGCTTGCTCGATGCCGACTTCAATTTACCAACCACCATCTCGGTTTTCGGACCAACCTGCTCATAACCGTCACGCACGTTCCTTTGCTTGACAGCTCTCTGCACGTGCAACACACGGTTCTCCAAATCAATGTCGCTGTTCAGCAACCCAAGCACCTCGCCCGTTCTCAATCCCGTGTTCAGCATAAGGAATATCGCACCCACTTGTTTGTAGAGCTTCTTGCCCGTTGCGTATTGCTTTGAAGCTTCTTCTTTCAGCTTCGCTATTTCCTCGGGCGTGAAGATTGTAACCGTTTCATTGGTGGGCAGGTTTTCCTTGCCTTGCGCCGCCATAAAGTTCGCCTTTTTAATCATCGGTGCGCTTTGCATCGGGTTCTTTTGAATTAACTCCTGCTGCATTAGGTAGCGGAAGTATTCGTTTAGTATAACGTAAACCTTTTTCACGGTGGTGTAGGCATATCCCTTGTTCATCCAATGGTTCAGCAAGTTTTTAATGTCTGCCGACTTAATGTTGCCCACGACCTTGTTGCCGAGGATTGCATAAGGACGGCTCTGAAACTGTTAGACTGAGTGAAATCGAAAACTCAGATTTAAGTTCGGATTTAACTGCATCCGCTCTGCCAAAATCGACAAGTTTTGAAAGAAGCTTGTCGATTTTACTTTTTACCTCTTCACTCTTCACTTTTCACTTTTCTCTTGAAGTCGATTTTGGCAAGTAATAAGTAATAGTGAATAGTGAAGAAGTTTCGGTGTGCCTACGGCACGAATTATAATATATATGGGTTCGAACACATAGGTAAAAAATTAAAAAGGCATCGTATTCGTACACCCTTTCGCAAAAAACGACAGGTTTCAACCTGTCGTTTATTTATCCATTGCGAAAGCAAAGGAGATTCATCCTTGTGGATGAATCTCCTTATATTTATCCGTTAAAATCGCACACGCACGGCGGTAGTGGACAGCCCATCTGCTTGCCAACAAACGGTTTTATCCTTCACCGTCACGTCGCCGATCTTCTCCTCCAGACCGTTCACAAGCCATGCGCTTTGCACGGCACTATGCAAGGTCAAGGTCACGGTTTGGGGTTGCTCGCTCAAACTATACACCCGAACAATCAATTCCTTTTGGTCAGTTTGTTCCGGCGTTTTGACCGCCGAAAGCACCACGTTGCCCTCCAGCGCCATCCATTGACCGTGGCACGGGAAGGTACCCTTGTGGGGGCAAACCGAAGTGTAAGGCATTGGATGGATAAAACTCAGTGCGGTCTGTTGGACAGTCTGCTTGCAAGCAGGCAACACACCGATCGCCACCCGATGATAATGCATTCCGAACTCCGGCAGATGGTCGGGAATGGAGGTTGCGCGAAGCAGAGTGACACTCAAGGTATTGTTTTCATTGCGGTAGGCCCCTTGGGTATCGCACAGCACCGCCACTCCGTTTTGTTCCCCATTGGGAGCAAAAGCAAAACTACGGGCGGGTACGTCGTGGGGCAAAGGCTTACGTTCATAAATACCCATAGGAATATCATACCAAGCGGTATCGGCAGCGTAATTCAAAGGCACACGGAAGCGCAAGGTGGGAATCTCCTGTCCGTGGAAGCCGTTTTCCCGCCAATCGGTATTGATTCTGAACTGCAATAAGGTGGAATCCATCGGCAGGCACACGTTGACGTGGATACGGGTATCGTGATATTCCAGATCATAATCAATGCTTTGATCCACCGCCGTATGAAAGTCACGGTCGGCAATGTAGGTTTTTGCCACTTGGTTGATATTTTCAACCCGCACGGCAGGACCTTCGCTCCAAGCGTTAGGCATATGGGTGCGACTGCTTTCGGCATAGTATTCAAAATATGCGGCTTTTTCACGAATCAGTTCTTGCTCATTTTGCTTATCCCACAATGAGATCAGGCACATATCGTTGTCAAACTCCGCGCGGATGCGACTGTTTTCCAGCACCAAGGGGCGAACATATTCCACACGGTGGTTGATGTCGCCGATCTCGCCGTTTGCCACGGGCAAACTCTGCAGAGGACCTTCCTTCACCACCACGGTGGTCACACCAAAGGCAGGAACGGTTACCCACACGCCCAAGGTAAGCTTTCTGTGTCCCCAGTAATCGGCAAAACCCTTGTTGGCAAAGGTAAGATTTTTCCCGTCTGCCGTTTGACACACAAGGCGGGCGGCATCCCCTTCCCAATCCCACAGCGTAAGATGGGCAACCTCGCTGCGTTCAAACGAGGTGGGGTTAAACACGTGGAGCACGCGGGTCTTCCCTTTTCCGTATTCAGCGGAGGTGTGGAAAGCAAACTCGTGCAGGGCACTGCCGTGACCCACCCCCGCCCCTTCCGAACGGGTCATTTGATTGCCTTCTTCAATAAACGCAGAGGAATCAATGGTTTCTGCCAAAGACAGCATTCCCGCGGTAAGACCTGCGCCGGAATAAGATAGGGATTCCTGATACAACCCCATAGCGTAATGACGTCCGTCCCGCATACAGGAGCCGGGAAGGATATCGTGGAACTGATTGAACATCACCCGTTGCCAGGCTTTTTCAAACGTCTTCACGTCGCTGCGTCCGTTGCCGAACACGTTGGACAAGGCCGACAAGGTTTCGGCGGTATACAGCCGATCCTCACACAAGCGGTTGCCTGCTTTGATCTCGGATTGAGAGGAATAGCAACCGGTAAAAATAAAGTTCCGCTCGCTGTCCATTACGGGTAATTGATGGGCTACCGCTTCCAGTTCTTTAAAGAAGGTGTGCAGGTGGCTGAACACCACGGTGGGGGCGATCGGCCAAGTTTGCACCGTTAAAATGGTTTCAATATCCCGACGGGAGGGACCGCCGCCGTGATCCCCTACCCCGTACAAACGAAGGGCGCACTTCGCGCCGTAGCGATTGCACATAACGGGCACGTTTTCAATAAAATACGAATCCAGCACCCCGTTATAGAAATAAGCATCCTGATAACACAGCACGCTTGCTCCCGTAGGGGCTTGATACCGATAGGCATACTGATTCTCTTTTCCGCGGCAATGATAATAATACTTCACGTCGCCCTGATGAAGGATCTCTGGCACAAAAGCGGAATGTCCGAAGGTATCCGGCTCAAAGTCCAACTGCAAAGCGGCAGAGGTCAAGCCAAACTTTTCTTTCATATACTGTTTGGTATACAAATGGTGGCGAGTCAGACTTTCCCCCGAAGACAGGTTTTTGTCCGCCTCGGTCCAGGTGGAGGCGGTTACCTCCCACCGTCCCTCTTGCACCCGCTTGCGAATGGCTTCAAACAGGTCGGAATCATATTCTTCGCAGATGGCATAGGTAGAGGCTTGGGATTGTGAGAAAGTAAACTGAGGGTATTCTTCCATCAGCCGCAGCATCGTGCGGAAAGTGTCCAGCGTGACGTTCACCGTTTCCTGATAGCCCCATTGCCAGTTCATATCAATATGGGCGTGGGCTACCATATGCAGTTTATAGGATTTGGCGGTTTCAGCCATCGGCGACATTGCCTGTTCAAACCAAGCGGTCAGATCGTTATCGATCACCCTACGGTCGGCAAGCTTAGCCAACAGCTCATCGCACACCGTACTGACAAGGGAATCAAACGCGCCGTCAGACACCTCGGCAATGCGCAAAGCATACCGAAGCTGAGCTTTTAAACGGTCATCCACCGAAGGGTAACCAAGGATTTTTGATACTTTTTCTTGCAGGCTCATACACAACACCTCAGCATAAAATCAACGTCACAGCCCGTGGGACTGCTCTGCCTTCAATATAGCAAAATCCCCTGTTTTTGTCAATTCTTTTTACCGGAAAATCCACTCTCCTCTTACCTAAAATTATAGGGCACAAACATTCCTCCCGTAAGTTGGCAGGGCTCGAACCTGCCAACGCCTACAAATGAATTTTTACGGTTTCACATCGTCTTAAACCTTGACATACGCGAGTATGCCTGCGGTTTGCGACTTCCTGAAACACAAAAAAATTTTATTTGTAGGTTCGAAG
>JAFSIW010000019.1 GCA_017439545.1 Clostridia bacterium
AGTCAGCTTCGCTGACAGCTCCCTTTACACAAGGGAGCCTTTGACACAAGAGCATTCTACGCTGAATTTTTATTTGCTTTCTGCTCATCGGCAAAGCCTTTATGGAACCCCGCCACTATGGCGGGGTTTTCGTCTTACAAAGAAAACCGCTTCCCACAAGGGGAAGCGGTCTTTTTAGAGATTGTTTAATCGCCCAATGAAGAATTAGTCGTTAACTTTCTTGGTGATTACGAAAGCAGCAGCCATCACAGCGCACAGACCAGCAGCAACAGCGATACCGGTTACATCGCCGGTGGCGGGGTTGGTATCAGTGTCAGTTTCAGCGGGTTTGCTGGGAGTGGTGGGTTGTTTGTCATCGCTGGGAGTGGTGGAAGGAGTGGTGCTGGGAGTGGTGGAAGGAGTGGTGCTGGGAGTGGTGCTGGGTTCTTCCACATAAGGAGTAATAACGCCGTTTACGATTTTGTTTTCGTAGGTCAATTGGTTGTTGTCATAGTGGGTGGTAGCGTTAACGGTCAAGGTGATGGCAGCGCCTTCTTCGGGAAGGTCTTTCAAAACTTTTACGTAGAATTCTACCAAAGCGCCTTCTTGGTAAATACCTTCAGCGTTAGCAAAAGCGAATTTGTAGGTGCCGCTGTCAGCATTCAAACCGTCGGAACCCATTACGGAAGCACCTTTGGCAACGGGATCAATACCGGCATACCATTGTTGCTTGCCGCGGTCATTGGTGATGGAAGTAGCTTCCAAATATTCGTCGTCGAGGTCAACGTCGAATTCCAAAGCACCCAGGTCGGAGTTTTTGGACAAAGATACGGTTACGGTTACAACGTCGCCAACTTTGGCGCCTTCGTAGCTGCTTACAGTGTAGGTAACAGTGTAGTCAGCAGCGGATGCGGTCACAGCAACGCAAGCGATCATAGCGATGCACATAACCAAAGCGATTACTTTTTTCATTTGAAATCATTCCTTTTTTAAATTTTTGGGCATCTCTACTGACATAATAGCAGAGCCAATCTTATTTGTCAAGCAAAAATCTCACATTTTTTGTGAAATGCGCCTTGAAAAATATGGAACGGCTCGGCCAACGCCCAAAGAGTACCCATTGATACCGTAATGAACGACCTTATTCGGCAATTGCGTCCACAGGGCAGCCTGCTGCACAAGCACCGCAGGAGATGCATGCATCAGCATCGATCACATAAGTAGCATCCCCTTCGGAGATTGCTTCTACGGGACAATCCGCTTGGCAAGCGCCGCATTTGATGCATTCATCACTGATTTTGTAAGCCATTGGTCGCACCTCCTTTTTTGTAGGGTGAATGAAACAGTTCTTTCACCATTTCTATGTGCATTGTATCACATTTTATAAAAAATGCAACACCAAACGCCAAAATTACAAAAATTTCTACTTGGTCTCTTCTTTTTCGGGAGCAGACTCCTTGCCGCCCTCGGCAGGCCGTTTTTCCAGCAGCTTTACGTCTTTGCAATCAAAGGTCTCGGGCAGGGATTCGGGGGCAACGTCCAGCCGCACTTTTACCTTGCCCGTAAGAATGCTCCGCTCTGCCACCACCCCTTTGCCTCGGGGGGTCTTGACCGCCGCGCCCGGTCGGGGGGTGATGCGGTTGAGATATTCGTAAGCCTCTTCTTCATAGCCGAGGCAGCACATCAACCGTCCGCAGGTGCCGGAGATCTTCACCGGATTTAAGGACAGATTCTGCTCTTTTGCCATTTTAATGGTTACCGGCTGAAAATCGTTTAAAAACCGACTGCAACAAAATTCTCTGCCGCAGATGCCCAATCCGCCCAGCATCTTGGCTTCGTCCCGCACGCCTACCTGCCGCAGTTCGATGCGGGTCTTGAACACCGATGCCAGATCCTTGACCAGTTCTCTGAAATCCACCCGACCGTCGGCGGTAAAATAAAACAGGATCTTACTGCCGTCAAAGGTATATTCCACCGAGACCAGTTTCATTTCCAGTCCGTGCTTTTCAATTTTTTCAAGGCAGACGCCGAAGGCTTCTTCCTCTTTTTTCCGGTTCTCTTCGATCCGCTTGAGATCCTGCGGGGTAGCCACGCGGACCACCTTTTTTAAGGGACGGTCAAAATCCTCCGGTAGGGGATGATTCCCCTGCACGCATTTGCCGCAATCGATGCCTTGGGCGTTTTCTACAATGACCATCTGCCCTTTTTGAATGGACAGTTGCCCTGCATCGAAATAATAGGATTTTCCTTTTTCTTTAAATTGTACTCCGATAATTTCCGGCATAACATCCTCCGTTACTGTCTGGGAAACAGTTGGGCGCACAGCGCCGTAAAGAATAATCCCCCGTTGGGGTTGTATATGATTTTTTCCTGTCCTGCGGCGAGCAGCTCCCCTGCCGCCAGCAGTTGCTCACGGGTCAGCCGACGGGACAGCTGTAACGCCACACCGTCCCCCGCACCCGTTACGGTGCATCGCAAAGCATCCCGCACAAGGGCGCTGAGGGCGGCCAGCACCTCGCTGTGCAAGGCGCGCTCTCCCACCACGGGAGTAACCGCCTGCAAGAACTCCTCCCGCTTGCCCCGTGCCAGCGCCTGACCGCAGGCGGTCGCCACCTGACGGGCAAGGGATTCTCCCTCGTCACTTTGCAACAGCTTGCCGATCAAGCCTTGGCAAGCCTCTAATTTTTCACGGGTCTCATTCCCCAAAGGGTAACCCAATCGTTCCAGCACAGGCTCTGCCTGCTCATAGGTCACGCCCCCCAAGGTGATCACAGTTACCCGAGACAGCACGGTGGGAATCAGACTGCTGTGATGCTCACACAGCAGGATAAACACCACGCGGGCAGGCGGCTCTTCCAGCACCTTCAGCAAGGCGTTCTGTGCCTCCACGTTCATGGGATCGGCAATAATAAACACCTTGCGGTCACTTTGCTGAGGGAGCAGGTAAGCATCCCCCCGCACCTTGCGGATGGCGCCCACCCCAATGGCGGACTTATCTTTTTCGGCGGTGATCGGTATTACGTCGGGGTGATGATCGGAAAGCACCAGATCGCACACCGAACAATCAAAACAGGGTGCGCCGTTACGGCACAAAAGCCCCGCCGCCAATCGACGTGCCAAGGTTTTTTTACCACTGCCTGCAGGACCCTCTATGACCAGCGCCTGGGGCACGCGACCCTCGCGCAGCATGGTCTGCACTGCGGCCACCGACCGCTCATTCCCTGCAAACAGGGACCAATCGTCTCTTCTCATTTACAGCTTTTCAAACCGTTCTACGTTTAACACGAACACAGTTGCGCCCCCCACTTGAATTTCAAGGGGCATTGACATGGTATTAAAACTGCCCATAGAGGTGGTATCGTGAATCAGTTGGGTGCGCTTGCGGGCGTTCTGACCGATCAGCGAGATGGCCTGATCTACCTGTTCATCCTCCACACCGCTGATGAAGGTGGTGTTGCCCGATTTTAAATACCCGCCGGTGGTGGCAAGCTTGGTTGCGCCGAACCCTGCCCGATTGAGTACCGACAGCACTCGGGCGGCGTCATCATCATTCACAATGGCAAAAATCAGTTTCATTTTTTGCCCCTCCTTTAAGATATTTAGATTATTATATTACCATATTCGGTTGAAAAATGCAACAAATTTCCTTTCAGGCGACGGATTTTTTGCTCTGCTTTGTCTTTTCGTGTTTATTATACAGAATTCGCGGTGTTATGTCAACCAAATCCAACGATTCCCTTATATATATTATAATGTAAGCGGAAAATTCAGCGAAACCCATTGACAAATTCAGGCAAAAGCCGTTATAATAAACTGATTAACTGCGCTTGATGAGAAATCTCATCAGAAAGGAACTGCTATGAAATCTTACCGTAAAGAACTAACCTTTCGCCTACCCTCTCGACGGGGATATGTGAACATCACCCCCTATTGCGAGGAAGCCCTGCGGGAAAGCGGCATCAAGGAAGGCTTTTTGCTATGCAACGCCATGCACATCACCGCCAGCGTGTTCATTAACGACGATGAATCGGGTCTGCATCGGGACTTTGAACGGTGGCTGGAAAAATTAGCCCCCGAAAAGCCCTACAGTCAATACGACCACAACGGCTATGAGGACAATGCCGACGCCCACTTAAAACGCTCGGTCATGGGGCGTGAGGTGGTGGTTGCGGTCACCGACGGCAAGCTGGACTTCGGCACCTGGGAACAAATCTTTTACGGCGAGTTCGACGGTTTGCGCAACAAACGCGTTTTGATCAAAATCATTGGAGAATAAAGGAGAATCACCATGAACGTAGAAGCATATAATCTGATTATTGACACCATCTCTCATATTCTGGCGTCGAAAAAATATCATCCCGTTGACGGGGAACAAGGCAGTTATTTTACCGACGGCACTGCCGCCGTACGGGTACGGTATGACGAAGAACACGAGCTGTTTTATCTGGAACAGGCGGTTATGGAGGGAGAAACCCCTGCCGAAAGCTGGAAGATCCTGTCCAGTTGGCTGTTTGGCAAGGATGCCCCCGTCAAGGACGCCAAATCCATCGCCAACGACTTTGAAGATACCCTGCGGGAATTTTTGGGCGTAAAGCCTGCCACTGCCAAAACCACCACGGCCGCATCCCTGCCCGCCGCTAAAGAAGCCCCCGGCGACGATCCCACCCCCGCCGTGCTGGCCGGTCGGTTTTTGACCGTCTTCCCTCAGTTTAAAGACGAATATCAGAACTATCTGACCGCAAACGGCAATTTCTTATACGTACACTTCTTTGAAGAGATCGCCGTTCCCCACCTGTGCGCTCTGCTGGATGCCGACGACAAAAAACGGCTGGTCAAGTTCTTTGATATGATGAATCATGTATATTGCAACGGGGATAAAGATGCCCGTTCGGTGGTTTCTGCCGTGCTGTTGGCAGGTGCTCTGCGGAACAACCCCGATCGGATGGCGACCGCCGAAAAATATATGGAAGAGCATCCCCACTTAAAAGTGGCGGCGCAATTTGCCGTAAAGGTCAAGGCAAAAAACTAACGGAAAGCGGTGTTGATTACGAATAACCGTCAACCTATCGGAATCTTTGACAGCGGTCTGGGCGGACTCTCGGTGGTGCGCGCCATGACCGAACTGTTGCCCAACGAAGATATTGTTTATTTCGGCGACACGGGGCGAGTCCCTTACGGCACCCGCAGTCGTCAGACCATTGAACAGTACACACGGCAGGATATCGCCTTTTTACAATCCAAAAACGTGAAACTGATCATTGCCGCCTGCGGCACGGTCAGTTCGGTGGCTTCTCATATCGGGGAAGCCTGCGGTCTGCCCTTTGTGGGGGTGGTAAAGCCCACCGCCGCCGCGGCGGTGCAAGCCACCAACAATCAAAAAATCGGGGTGATCGGTACTGCCGCCACCGTTGCCAGCGGATCTTACTCCAAAGAGATCGCCCGTCTGGATGATACGGTGCAGGTGTTCGGTCAGCCTTGTCAACTGTTTGTGCAAATGGTGGAGGAAGGGTTCATTGGTGAAAACGACCCCATCGCCCTTGCGGTGTGTGAACGCTATTTACAGCCGTTGAAAGAGCAAGGGGTAGACACTCTGATTTTGGGATGCACCCACTTCCCGCTGCTCATTCCCGTCATTCGCAAGGTGATGGGCGAGGGGGTCACCCTCATCGACAGCGGCAAAGCCACCGCAGACTACGTGGCAGACTATCTTGCCGGTCAAAACCTGCTCAACGAGTCGGCAGGCGGTCAGCAATCCTATTTCGTCAGCGACCGTACCGAGGCCTTTGCTCAAGTGGCAGGCCGGTTTTTGGGGCGGGAGATTCCCTCCGTTTCTCAGGTGGTGTTGGAGTAGCCTATGAAGCAAGTAAAAATTAAAATTCTCACCACCCAAAAGGTAGATGGGGAAAGCGAAACCACCAAAACCTTTGCCATGGGTAAGCTGGAAAATAAAGAGGACGCCTACGTGGTATCTTATCGGGTGAAGGATGACGTTCCCACCCGACTGGTGATGGACAAGTCCGCCCCCAAAGCCACCATGGAACATAACGGCCGTATGGTCATTGAACAAGGTGCCACCCACACCGCCCCCTATCAAATGGGACCTTATAAAATGGATTTAGGTGTTACGGGCAAAAAAGTGCTTTGCCGAATGGATGCGGACGGCGGCAGTATGAAACTGTGCTACGACCTGACTATGAACGGCACACCTGCCGGCGAAACCACCGTAGAATTATTCGTACAATCATAGAGGAGAAATCAAATATGAATCTTGCAGAACAATCAGTATTTGAATTAAGACAAGCCATTCTGGATGCGCTGGGCAAAGCGGTTGCCGACGGCAAACTGCCTGCCGAGCCCATTCCCGAATTTAAAATTGAAGTGCCCGCCGACCGCACCCACGGCGACTATGCTGCCAACGTGGCCATGGTTTCGGCTCGTGCGTTTCGTATGGCCCCTCGTGCCATTGCCGAAATCATTGTAGAAAATTTGGATCTGGACTCCACCATGGCCCAAAGCGCCGAAATTGCAGGGGCAGGGTTTATCAACTTCCGTCTTGCCCCCCGCTTTTATGCAGGCATTCTGGCCGACATTCAAGCCAAAGGGGATGCTTACGGTCGTTCTGACTTTGGTGCAGGCAAAAAAGTAGACGTGGAATTTGTTTCCGCCAATCCCACCGGCCCTATGCACATTGGTAACGCCCGCGGCGGTGCACTGGGCGACAGTTTGGCAAGCGTGTTGGATGCCGCCGGTTTTGAGGTTTGCCGTGAATTTTACATCAACGATGCCGGCAATCAGATCAACAAATTCGGTCTGTCGCTGGAAACCCGTTACCTGCAACTGTATGACGATTCGATAGAAATGCCCGAAGACGCCTATCATGGACAAGACATTATCGACCACGCCAAAGCCTTTGCTCAGCTCCACGGTGACAAATACGTTTCTGCCGATCCCGATGAGCGCAAAGCCGCACTGGTTGCTTACGCTCTGCCTTTGAATATTGAAGGGCTGGAACGGGATTTGAAAAAATACCGCATTGAATATGATGTGTGGTTTAAAGAAAGCACCATCCACGCCGATGGCGGCACCAAAAAAATCGTAGATCTGCTGACCGAAAAAGGCCATACCTATGAAGCCGAAGGGGCAATCTGGTTCAAAGGCACCGATTTCGGCACCGAAGACTTTGTGTTGATGCGGTCCAACGGCATTCCCACCTACGTAGTGCCCGACATTGCTTACCATTATAATAAATTGGTGACCCGTGGTTTTGATATGGCTATTGACGTGTTGGGTGCCGACCATCACGGTTACGTGCCCCGTCTGAAAGCCGCTCTGCAAGCCTTGGACGTTGACCCTGCTCGCTTGCACGTGGTACTGATGCAAATGGTTCGCTTGGTACAAGGCGGCGAGACCATTAAACTTTCCAAACGCAGTGGGAAAGCCATTACCTTGGTTACCCTTTTGGAAGAAGTACCCATTGATGCCGCTCGTTTCTTCTTTAACCTGCGGGAGCCCAATACCCATTGCGAATTCGACCTGGATCTGGCGGTGGAGCAATCCTCCGAAAACCCCGTTTACTACGTGCAATATGCCCACGCTCGCATTTGCAGTATCCTCAAAAATCTGGCCGCCGAAGGCATTACCGCTAAAACCTTAACCACAAGCCAAATGGAATGCCTCACCGATCCTGCGGAAATGGAACTGATCCGTCACCTGGGCTCGTTGCCCGATCAAATCGTAGAAGCCGCCAAAGCATACGACCCCTCTAAAATCACCCGCTATGCCATGGAGCTTGCTACTCTGTTCCACAAATTCTATAACGCTTGCCGCGTAAAAGGCAACGACCAAGCCTTGACCGATGCTCGTCTTGCCCTGTGCGTATGCGTAAAGCAAACCTTAAACAACGTGTTATCCCTTCTGAAAATTGATGCACCGGAGACGATGTAATATGAATCTCATCAAGCAAGGTGAATTTTTACTGTTAGACGGCGCCACAGGCTCCAACCTGATGGCGGCAGGCTTGCCTGCCGGCGTTTGTGTGGAAACCTGGGTTGCCGAACACCCCGCTGTATTGCAAAACCTGCAACAAGAATTTGTCAAAGCAGGCTCTGGGGTGGTATTGGCTTCTACCTTTGGTGCCAACCCCCAAAAGTTGAGCAGTTACCATTTGGAATCGCAGACCGACTCGCTCAACAAGCAATTATATACCCTTTCGGTAGAGGGAGTAGGCGATTCCGCCGTGGTGGCGGGGGACGTTTCTCCCAGCGGCTTGTTTTTAGCCCCCATGGGCGATGCCACCTTTGATGATTTACTGCAACTCTACGATGCTCAAATTGCCGCGTTACAGCAAGCGGGAGCGGAATTGGTGGTCATTGAAACCCAAATGACCATGGCCGATGCCCGTGCCGCTCTGATTTGCGCCAAAAAACGTGGATTAACCGCTTTTGTTACCATTACGGTGGAAGCGGGCGGACGTACCCTGTCGGGGATGAGTTTGCCTGCGGCGGTGGTTACCTTGCAGTCTATGGGAGCAGATGCGGTTGGACTGAACTGCTCTTGCGGTCCCGTTTCTATGGCAGAACTGTTAAAGGAAGCCGCTCCTGTTGCCAAAGTACCTTTGATTGCCAAGCCCAATGCAGGCGAACCGGGCAATCCCTTGCCCCCCGAACAGTTTGGGCAAGCCGCCGCATCCCTTGCGGATTGCGGTGCCGTCATTTTGGGCGGTTGTTGCGGAACCACCCCCGACCATATCGCCTGCCTTGTAAATGAACTGCAAGGCAAAACGCCCCAAACTGCCAAATCCACCGAAGAATATCTGTCGGATGAACGGCAGGTCTATGCCCTATCTCAAAATCCCGTTACCGAAACCTTCGCCGTTACCGAAGATTTAATGGACGATCTGATGGACGTAGACCCTGACACCGATCTGGTGGTTTTATCCCTGCAAAGCGCCGAGGATGCCCACCTGCTTGCCGATGCGCTGTCGGTTTGCCGCGTTCCTCTTTGTTTTGCATCGAATAACACCGATGCCTTGACCGCCGCCTTGAAGGTCTATCAAGGGCGCGCCGCCGTTCAAGGCGAGGGCGTTACTTCAGAATTGATTCAAATTTTTGGTTGTTTACCTCTATAAAAAGGAGGATTTCGTTATGTCTAAACCCATGGTGGCCATTGTTGGTCGCCCCAACGTGGGAAAGTCTACCCTGTTCAACAAACTGATCGGGCAACGGCTTTCTATTGTGGATGACACCCCCGGTGTCACCCGTGACCGCATTTACGCTCCCTGTGAATGGTGCGGTCGTTCTATGATGTTGGTGGATACCGGCGGGATTGAGCCCTATTCTACCGAAATCATACCTGCTCAAATGCGCCTGCAAGCCGAGCTTGCCATTGAATTGTGCGACGTTACCGTGTTGGTCACCGACCTGACCGGTGGGGTGACCGCCGCCGACGAAGAAGTAGCCGCCATGCTGCAAAAAAGCGGCAAACCGGTGATTCTTTGCGTGAATAAATGCGACGGCGTGGGAGAAGTTCCTGCAGAATTTTACGAATTTTATAATTTAGGATTGGGCGATCCCATTGCGGTTTCGTCGGTGCACGGTCACGGCACGGGAGATCTATTGGATCAGGTGTTGGAATACCTGCCCGCAAGCCAAGAGGAAGAGGAAGAAGAGGACGCCATTAAAGTGGCGGTCATCGGCAAGCCCAATGCAGGCAAATCCTCTCTTGTGAACCGCATTGCAGGGGAAGAACGTGCCATTGTGTCGGATATTGCGGGCACTACTCGCGACTCCATTGACTCCAACATTGAAAACGATCACGGCAAGTTCACCTTTATTGACACGGCGGGGCTTCGCCGTAAAAGTCGGGTGACCAAAGCCCACGACGATATTGAACGATACAGCATTATCCGCGCCGAAATGGCGGTGGATCGCGCCGACGTGTGCATTATTATGATTGACGGCACCGAAGGCTTTACCGAACAGGATGCCAAGGTAGCGGGACTTGCCCACAACCAGGGCAAGGCTTGCATCGTAGCCGTCAACAAATGGGACGACGTGGAAAAAGACGACAAAACCATGGACAAAATGCGCAAAGAAATTATGACCGAGCTTGCCTTTATGTCTTATGCGCCCATCATTTTTATTTCGGCCAAAACTGGACAACGGGTAGAACGGTTGTTTGAACTGATCAAATACGTCAACGATCAGAACTCCATGCGTATTTCTACGGGGATGCTCAACGACCTGCTGGCAGATGCCACCGCCCGTGTGCAGCCCCCCACCGACAAGGGCAAGCGGTTGAAGATCTATTACATTACCCAAGCCTCTACCAAGCCCCCCACATTCGTTTGTTTTTGTAACAATAAAGAACTGTTCCATTTTTCCTATCAACGGTATTTGGAAAATCAGATCCGCGCCACCTTTGGTCTGGAAGGCACACCCGTGCGCATGGTGGTACGGGAACGGGGAGAATAAGCTATGCTGATATTCTTATTTGTTATATTTTGCTTGGCCGCCTATTTGTGCGGCAGTGTAAGTTTTGCCATTATCACCACCAAAGCTTTTACCGGCGGTGACGTGCGGGATTCGGGCAGTGGCAATGCCGGCATGACCAACGTGATGCGCACCGCAGGCTTTTTGCCGGGGGTGCTCACCTTTGCGGGGGACTTTGTCAAAGCCTTGATCGCCGTGTCGCTGGGCAAATATTTATTGCCCTATCTGGCGGGACTGTACGTTACCGACTTGACCCCCGACACCTTGGCGGTGATGCCCATTTACGGGGCGGTATTGGCAGGCTTTTTCTGTCTGCTGGGTCACGTGTATCCTTTGTTTTTCGGCTTTCGGGGGGGCAAAGGCATTGTGACCGCCGCAGGTGCTATGTTGATTTTGGATTGGCGCATCTTCTTGCTGGAGGTCGCCGTCTTTCTGATTCTGTTTTTGATCACCCGTATTATTTCGGTGGGCTCCCTTGCCGCCGCATTGGCCTATCCTCTGACCGCTTGGTTGTGCTTTGGGGTGTTCCCCCCTGCCGATGCCGTCAACGCCATTGCCGAGCACGCTTCGGTTTCTTTTTCTATGCAGTTGTTGGTACCCTTGGTGGCCGCCGCAACAGCGCTGTTGGTCATCATCAAACACAAAGATAACGTCAAACGGCTGTTTAAAGGGGAAGAAAAAAAGCTGAAGCTGAAAAAATAATTTCCTAACAAAAACGAGCGAACACATTTCTGTGTTCGCTCGTTTATTTATACTCTTTATGAATAGGTAAAGGATTCTTCCATCAGCGCTTGCAGGCTTTCAAAGGGAGTATCGGGCGTCAAATTGTTCCCTGCACCGAAAATCAGACGACCGTCGGGACGAGCGTAGGTGTCTATCATAAACCGCACCTCTTTCCGTACCTCATCGGGTGTACCGTAGGGTATGGTGCGTTGTACGTCAAATCCTGCCCAAATGCAGATTTTGTCTCCGTATTCCCTTGCAATTTCCCGCTCGTCCATGGTGTATTTTTGGATGGGATGAATCACATCCAAGCCAATCTCGATCAAATCGGGCAAAAACAGTTGCACGTTGCCGCAGGTGTGCAACCAGAAGTGCATGCCCAAGGCGTGCGTGTGGTCAATGATCTCCTGATAATACGGCTTAAAAAATTCTCGGAACACCCCGGGAGAAAACATCGGTCCGTTCTGTGCGCCGATGTCATCGCTGGTCCAGATGCCATCTGCCTGCAATTCGGTTTTGCATCGGGTAATGACCACCTTATAAAAGTCGGTCAGTTTGCGAAACAGCTTGTGTACCTCGTCAGGGTACTCCAAAAAATCGCACAGAGCGTTTTCCATGCCCCGCAACGACCAAAACCGTTCAAACAACAAATACCACCAATGGGCCACCCGATAGGTTTGTCCCACGGGTGGGGCGGGGGGAATGAGCGCCACCGAATTCGGGTCGGGAAAGGTGGCAAGAATCTCGTCAATGGCTTCCATATCTGTTATGGCACTAACCGCATCCAACGAAACGTTTGGTCCAAAGGGATTTTCAAAAGGAAGCCAACGATAAGACGGGTCATTTGGGTCGCCTTCAAACACCGACGGCATTTTGAGGCGTACCACTTCAATATCGCAAGGATACTGCTCCATTAATCGGTTGTACTCCTCTGCGTGATTCGGGAACAGACAAACGTCCGACCAAGGGGCAACCGCATTGGGCACCCGATGGGCGCATCCCTTGCCCTCGATCACCCTAATGATCTCGTCTCTTGTAAGGGGTTGATTCATAAGATCGTCTCCTCCATAAACAAAAATTGCTTGGTAAAATCAGCAAACAGAACATCTTTGCCCTGCCGCAAATAACTGCCGTAGGCCATAAACCGTTGCACCTTTTTTCCCTCGGTGCGCTCCACTAAAATATAGGCATCGGTGTCGTAATCCCCCAGACGGTTATTGCTGTTTTCGTGCATTTTGCGACCGTCTGCTTCTTTGTTATAATACACCCGCCAGGTCACGTCCCCTTTGGTAACCTGCACTCCCTCGTAACTGTCGCCGCTTAAGGGCGTAACGGTGACAGGCGACAAAGCAAGCAGGTGAATCAGGCAAGCATCTTTGGTGGGGGAAGTGATTTCTCGCTGAATATACTCAGTGGTTTGGTCGCTCACCTGCGCGCCGGTGCTGTAAGCACCCCCGGCAGGCGCAGTTTCCATCGTTTGACGGCAAGAGGGATACACGGGGTACACGTCCACCGCCGCATCCCCATTTTGAATGCGGATGCTCTCGTCCTTTTGGATGGCTTCTCCCTCATAATGCAACAGCCATTGATAGGTCTCCGGCTTATGGGCGAGCAGATCGTCAATGATCACAAACAGATCTTCATCCAATTTCAAAAAGTTCCGATAATTCCGCAAATAAACGTCCGCCGACGGACCGGTGGCATCGCACAGACAATAGGACAGCCAATCCTTATGATGATATTCGGGAATGGTGCCGCGGAATTTGGTGCCGCGATAATGGTTGACGCCCGTTTCGTCCCGTCCTTTGACAGTCACCAGATTATGGGCTTTGTCGGCAGTAAAATAGGAGCGGTAATGGGGAGAACTGTAATTGGTGGAACCGCTGTCGGTCAGCAACTGCTTGCCCCCTGCCCACAGAATGAAACTGCCTGCATCGTTGTGGGCGTGATTCCAGGTGTAGCCGCAACGAATGCCAAACAAGGTCTCGTTTTCGCCCCATCCCGACCGCCAAAAGCCGTAACCGGTTTCGGGATACATTTCTTCCCGCTCCATATGGGCAAAGCAAGAAAGGTCTGCCGGCGCGTGCAACGTGTCATCGTAAATCAGATCCAAAGCCGAATGTTGGGGATTGCAACTGTGGTAACAATAGCGGTGACGGGCATCTCCCAAGCCGTTTAGCAACAACATTTTACACAACAAGCCAATGCCACTGCCCACCACGTTGGAGTCGCCGAAGTTGACCAACCGAATGGGATCGGCATCCTTTACGGGATACACCATAGAAAGAATGGCATCCCCCACCTTGTTCAGCACGGGTGCTTGCAAGCGAGCATCGGTCAAGCGGTGTAATACCAAACGGAAATTCAGCAATTCTCCCACGCCGTAAGAAAAATAGCCTGCCGATTCATAAAACATCCCTTTGGCGTCAAAATTGGGAATCTTATTGAGCAGTGTGTGTCCTTGATAGGTGCAAAAATCTTCCATTGCTTTCACAATGCGGGTGAGTTTTTCCTTTGCGTTGGGCACACGGTCAAACAGGGTGATCACGCCAATGCCGCAGTAGCCAATGCACACCGACCACCAGTTGTGCCCCATAGAATCCAATGCGTGCACCCGACGGGTGGGATCGACCCAGTCGGCATATAAGGGATCAATGCCTTTCTTAATCATGGCGTCGGCGATCTTATCCCGCTCGCCTTCGGTAAACGAATCGTAGTAAGCGTCGTACAGTTGGCTATATGCATTCAAAAAACGGGTGGTAGCCAGTTCTGCGTGCCAAGGAGTACGGCGGTTGCCGTTTTCAGGACCGGTCCACACCGCAAAATCCCCATAATACAGCAGTTTTTCTTTGGCAAAGGCAAAATATTTTTCCTCTCCCGTCACAAACGAAAGCAGAGGAAAAATGCCTGCCATGGTCTCTAACATACCACCCGGCTCAAAGTAGCGACCGTGTTGGGTACACACCGAATTGCATTCTTCTTCGGTCAGCCAACGGGCGGTCATCAGTTCTTCTGCCTTTTCTTTCAACACCGCAAAGCGATTGGCGAAGTCCTCTTGCGATTGAATCCGTTGTTGAACAAGTTGTAGATCCTGCTCCGTGTAATATAAGGACGGATGACAGGTTAATTCTTTTTTCATAAGGCACGCCCCCTATCTACCCGCATTATAGCAAGGGTGTTTGCAAATTGCAACAAAAAAGAGAAGCGATGGCTTCTCTTTTTTAATCCATATAAAAACAATCCTCATTCCACTTTTGCGTGTTATGCGTAATGTAGTCACTAATTGCATTATAATCATCTTGATCACGAATGATATGATCGTGATAAGATCGTTGGAAAACGTCTCTACCCACAGTTTGATTAACCAACCGTTTCAGAGTAGAAACCATATGAGGAATCGTGTGATTCGTAGGGGACGGCGCCCTCGACGTCCCGTCTGCCCCCTCAACGCAAACCAGCAAATGAATGTGGTTTGGCATAATCACGTAATTTTCCACAACAATATTCTCTATATTGTTGGACGACAAAATATATCGCTTTACAATCAATCCCACATCGGTTAGTTGACTTTGCGGGGCGTCGAAGGCGCCGCCCCCTACGATATTGCTCAAAATGCATTGTCGTTCTTTCGTGCAGATTGTAATAAAATAATATCCGTTACTACTGTAATTATACCCATGCAACCGGTTAGGTTTTCGTGTTGGGAACCCCATACTTTTACCCCAACTTCTCTTGCAATGCCTGTTGTAATTTCACCAAGGCGCGACCGCGGTGCGAGATCGCATCTTTTTCGGCAGGGGTCATTTGGGAATAACTTTGCCCATCCACCATAAAGATGGGGTCATAGCCGAATCCACCCTCGCCCAAAGGCTCAAAGCCAATGGTGCCGTGGCATTCACCCCGCACGGTAAGGGTGTCGCCATTGGGCCACACACAGCACACCGCCGACACAAAATAGGCGGCGCGGTTTTCGACCCCGTCCATTTCTTTCAGCAGTTTTTCATACCGTTGCTTATCGGTGGCGTCCTCCCCTGCGTAGCGGGCAGAATACACCCCCGGCGCGCCGTTCAGCGCATCCACGCACAGACCCGAATCGTCGGCCACTGCAGGAAGCCCCGTTTTGTCGCAAGCGGCTTTGGCTTTTAAGTAGGCGTTTTCTTCAAAGGTTGTGCCGGTTTCTTCCACGTCGTCCAACGAAATGCCCAAGGATTTGGTGGAGACCGCATCAATTCCTAAGGGATTCAAGATCCGTTCTAATTCGATCAGTTTATGGGCGTTGCCCGTGGCGATGATAAATTGCATTTCTCTCATTCCTTTCACAATGAAGCGGCTTGTATGCCTTCCCCTTGAGGGGAAGGGGGACCGCTTGCGGTGGATGAGGTGTTTTACAAAATCCCTGCGGCAAATTCTTGGGGGTCAAAGGGCATTAAATCGTCAATGCCTTCGCCCACACCCACCAATTTCACGGGGATGCCCAATTCTTGCTTAATGGCAACCACAACCCCGCCTTTGGCAGTACCGTCCAGCTTGGTGAGCACAATGCCGGTGATGCCTGCCGCATTAGCAAATTCTTTGGCTTGATTCAGGGCGTTTTGTCCCGTGGTGGCATCTAACACCAGCAAGGTTTCTCTGGCGGCATCGGGTAATTCCCGATCGATAACACGAGAAATTTTATTCAGTTCATCCATCAAATGCTTTTTATTATGGAGTCGGCCTGCGGTGTCACACAAAATGATATCGCTACCTCTGGCTTTGGCGGCCGAAATGGTATCGAACACCACAGCCGCAGGGTCAGAGCCTTCGTTTTGGCGAATCATTTCCACCCCTGCGCGGTCCGCCCATACACCAAGTTGCTCAATGGCGGCGGCACGGAAGGTGTCGGCAGCGCCCAAAAGCACCCCATTGCCCTGTTCTTTTAAATTGTGAGCCAACTTGCCGATGGTGGTGGTTTTGCCTGCGCCGTTGACCCCGATCATCACAATGATGGAAGGCTTGGTGGACAGATTCAAGGCTTGATCGTCCCCCAAAATTTCCACAATACTATCCCGAAGCGCCTCTTTAATGGCGGCAGGATCGGTGATTTTCTCCGCCTTGACCTTGGCCCGCAATTGGTCGCAAATGAAGGTGGCGGTAGGCATACCCATATCCGCCATAATGAGGATCTCTTCTAACTCCTCAAACAGTTCTTCATCAATTTTGGTGAAGGCGGAAAGCATACCGTCCAGTGCACCCGAAAGGGTGTCGCGAGTCTTTTTGAGCCCCGCTGTAATTTTTCCGAAAAATCCCATAGCGTTTATCCTTTCGAAAGCATTTTATCGGCTTCTTTTAGATTCATCTTCAGCAGTTTGGAGACCCCTTTTTCTTGCATGGTAACCCCATACAGAATATCGGCTTCTTCCATGGTGCCCCGACGGTGAGTAACCACAATAAATTGGGAGCGGTCGCTCATGCGACGCAGGTAGGTGGCGAAGCGGTCTACGTTGACGTCGTCCAGCGCCGATTCCACCTCGTCCAGCATACAGAAGGGGGGCGGTGCCACCTTCATCATGGCAAAATAGATGGCCAATGCCACAATGGACTTTTCGCCGCCCGACAGTTGCTCAATGCTGGCAACGTTTTTGCCGGGAGGTTGCACCTTAATGTCGATGCCCGAATTGAGCACGTCCAGCGGTTCGGTGAGAATGAGTTGCGCCGTACCGCCGCCGAACAGTTCCACAAAGGTGCCGGAGAAATGTCCGTTAATTTGATTGAACTTTTCAATGAAGGCGGTTTGCATACTGCCGGTGAGTTGATTGATCAGTTGTTCCAATTCTTTTTTGGCGGCTTCCACGTCACCGATTTGGGTGGACATAAACTCATATCGCTCGCTGACCTGTTCATATTCTTCAATGGCCGCCACGTTGACCGAACCCAAGGCGCGGATCTTGCCTTTGAGTTCTTGCAACCGTTTGCCCGAAGCGGCGGGATCTTCAATTTCAATGCCCAGCGCTTCGGCGCCGTTTCGGGTGAGTTCGTATTTATCATACAACTTGGTAATGATCTGATCCCGCTCGGCGGTCATCGCGTCTTTCCGTTCTTCCAAACGCACCAATTCTGCCGACAAACTTTCCCGTTTTAAGGTCAGTTCCCGCTCGGTGGCGGTGGCTTTGGCAACTTCGGCTTCTAACGCAGAACGTTGTTCTAATTTTTCGGCAATGGCGGCTTCTTCTGTTTTGGCTTTTTGCCGCAGTTCTTCTGCCTGTGCGGTCAGTTGCGCTTTATGTTCGGATTGCATTTGATTGGCCTCTTGCAAGGCTTTCAGTTGTTCCGACAAAGCGGCAAAATGACCCACGGCATCCTCTTGCCGACGTTTGGCATTTTCTTGCAAAAACAGCGCCGCTTCTTTTTCTTTTTCCAAGGCCAGAATTTCCAGACGGACGGTGGCGTTTTGTGCGGTCAGTTGTTCCCGATTGCTTGCAAGCTGCTCGCTTTCGGCGGTCAGCTCATCCCGCACGGCGGATGCTTGGTTCAGTTGCTCTTGCAAGGAAGCGGCCAAGGCTTCTGCGTCTACCGCCTGCTTGCGCAGTTGCTCTAATCGTGCGGCGGCTTCGGATTGTTCTTTTTCTAACTGTGCCAAGGTTTCGGTGGCATCCTTGATTTGATCTTCCACCCGTTTGGCTTCGGCAAGTACCCGAATCTTATCTTCCCCTGCGGTGGTCATTTCACTGCGCACCGCATCGATTTCGGCCTTGCGGTTTTCTAATGCGGCAACCGCCTGACGGTAATCTTCCATACATTCGGCGGCCTTTTGTTCGGTTTTGGCGGCCTCAGCCTTGATTTTGTCGATCTCGCCCCGACGGGACAAAAGTCCTGCCGAGCGGTTAAAGGAACCGCCGGTCATAGAGCCGCCGGTGTTGACCACCTGACCGTCCAGCGTGACCACACGGAAGCGATACCCGTACCGCTTGCCGATGGCGGCGGCGCTGTCTAAATCTTCTGCCACCGCAATAGCGCCCAGCAGAGAGGATAAAATGTCCCGATATTTTCCGTCGCATTGCACCAGCGTATCGGCCATGCCGATGTAGCCGGCACAATCGTCTAACCCTTTTTCGTGGAAATCACGGGGTTTGACCGTGTTCATGGGCAAAAAGGTTGCCCGACCTGCTTTTTCTTTTTTGAGATAAGCAATGGCTCGTTTGGCATCCTGCTCGGTGGCGGTGACGATGTGTTGCACCGCGCCACCCAACGCCACTTCAATGGCGGTGGCATAGGTTTCCTCCACCTGAATCAAGCGGGAAACAGGGCCTTTAATGCCGCCAAGCGTGCCGTTTGCCCCTTCTTTGGACACCCGACGCACCGTGTTGTTAAAGCCTTCCAAGGAATTTTCCATATCCTCTAACAAGGCGGCTCGACGCTTTTTGGATTGGGCTTCTAAGGTCAGTTCGTCTGCCTTGGCCTTTAATTCGGCGGCTTTATTTTCACCCGAAGTGAGCAACATGGCGTTGCCTTTGATCATATTTTCACATTCGGCAATTTTGTCGTCCAACCGAATCAGGTCTTGCTTTAAGGCCTCCCGCTCGGTTTCATATTCCTGCAATAAGGCCTTGCGGGTGGCAAAGGCTTCATCCACCGCATCTCCCCGATGGGCAATTTCATTTACCGACGACAAAGCGGTCACGTTTTGCAGTTGGCAACCTGCCAATTCTTCGGTAAGCCGTGCAATTTGGCGATTTTGTTCTTCGGCTTTGCGGGCAACCTCTTCCATTTGCCCCACCAATTCTTCCAAACGGGTAGCGGAATCGGCCAACAGTTGATTCTTTTGATGAATCTCTTCTTCTTTTTTTGCCATAACCGCCTGATTTTCTTCCATTTCCCGTTTCAGATCGGTGTTGCCTTCATCGGTGGCATCCATTTCGCCTTGCAGACGGGCAATGTTTTCACCATTATGGAACATGGTGGTTTCGGCAACAGCGGCCTGACCGTCCAGACGGGTGGCTTCTTCTTCCATGCTTGCCACGTTGCGACGGGCGGCATCCATTTGCACGGTCAGCAGGCGGGCTTGTCCCCCTGCGGCTTCAGACTGCTCTTGCAGTTTTTGAATGTTCCGTTCAATTTCTTCATATTGGGCTTGCGCCAGATCCATTTTGTCGGTTTGTTCTTTCAGTCGCTGACCGAACCGTTCCAGCGAGCGAAGCCACAAGCCGATTTCTAAGGTTTTTTCCTCGGCGGCATATTCCAAAAACTGTTTGGCCTTTTTGCTTTGGTTGGCAAGAGGACCGACCCGTTCTTCCAACTCCGCCATAATATCCCGCAGACGCACCAGATTTTCTTCGGTGGCTTTCAATTTCCGCTCGGCTTCTTGCTTGCGATAGCGGTAACGGGAAATGCCCGCCGCTTCTTCAAACATATCTCTCCGTTCATCCGACCGACGGGACACGATATCGCTGATTTTGCCTTGCCCGATCATAGAATAGCCGTCCCGACCAAGGCCGGTATCCATAAACAGTTCGTTTACGTCTTTCAGGCGCACGGTGGCACGGTTGATTTGATATTCACTTTCGCCCGACCGATAATAGCGACGGGTGATATATACTTCATCGGTATCGCAAGGCAAGGCGCGGTCGGTGTTGTCAAGACAAAGGGTAACCGATGCCATGCCCTGCGCTTTGCGGGTGGCGGTGCCGTTAAAAATCACATCTTCCATTTTTTCGCCGCGGAGTTGCTTGTTGGATTGTTCCCCCAACACCCAACGAATGGCATCGGAAATATTACTTTTACCGCTGCCGTTGGGTCCCACAACACCGGTAATGCCTTGCTCAAAGGTCAATACCGTTTTGTCGGGAAAGGATTTGAAGCCCTGAGCTTCTAACGATTTCAGGAACATGAGATTTCTCCTTTCTGAATTTCTCCCGATGCAAGACTTGGGTCAGACTGCACCGTTACATGCCATCCTTCTTCGGCAAACCGAGTAAGATTTTGCCGATTTTGTCCAACCATTTTGGACACACAAGTGGGATGCACCCGCAGGATGGCTTGACCGCCGATGCTTCCCAACAGTTGTTTTGCTTGCCTATAATAGATTCTGCTTTCGCACAGTTCCCGCAGGGCGGGATGCGCGGGACCTGCCACCACCTGCGACAAGGAATCGGCGTGCAGTCCCAATTTAATCACCCGAATACCCTTTGCTTCAAACTGTTGCAACAAATCGGCACAAAGGGTTACGGTTTGGTCTAAACTCGGGGGGATGTAGTTTCCCTTGCGATATAATTCTTCTAATCGGGTATGCGCCAACACCAGCGTGGGATAGATTCGCACAGTGTCGGGTTGCAGTTGCATCAACTTGCAGGCGGTTTGTCGGTCACTTTCTTCATTGGCACCATACAAACCTGTCATCATTTGCAGTCCCAATTCCAATCCGCTTTGGCGGATGAGATGAGCGGCTTTCACCACGTCCCTTGCGGTATGTCCCCGCCCGTTTAAGGCGAGCACCTTATCATCCATGCTTTGAGCGCCCAATTCCACAGCGGTAACACCGTATCGTTTTAAAACCTACAACACGTCATCGTCTACGGCGTCGGGGCGGGTGGAACACCGAATGCCGATGATTTTCTCACCGTCCACAAAGGGAAAAGCGGCACGCAGCAGTCCTTCCATTTGGGGACGGGGAATGGCGGTAAAGCTACCGCCGAAAAAGGCGATTTCGGCACTCTTTTCATCCGAAAGACCTGCCACCGCCCGTTGCAGCGTTTGGGTTACTTCTTGGGGTGTGGGAGTTTTGACTTGCCCCGAAATGGCTCGTTGGTCACAAAAACTGCACCGATGAGAGCATCCCGCATGAGGCACGAAAATTGCGATATTAGCCTTGGTTTTCATGGTCGATTCCCATGAGCCGCAAGGCTTCTTTGGCGGCGGCCTGTTCCGCTTCTTTTTTACTGCGACCGCTACCCGTGCCCACCAAGTTGGAGTTGATGTGCACCTCATATTTAAACTCTTTGTTATGGTCGGGACCGCTTTCGCCCACCAAATGATAGGTAAGGCGGTCTTCGGGATTTTGCTGAATGACCTCTTGCAGCAAGGTCTTGTAATCTTTGAATGCGGCTTTACGATGATTGTCAAGCGTTGGCACCACGTATTTTAAAATAAAGGCTTTGGCAGGTTCCATACCGCCGTCCAGATAAATGGCGGCAATCAGCGCTTCAAAGGCATCCGCCAGAATGGATGGGCGGTTGCGACCGCCGGTGCGCTGCTCCCCGCGGCTGAGAAGCAAACTGTCACCCAAATGGATGGATTTGGCAAAGCCGAACAGAGCTTTTTCACACACCGAAGCCGCCCGAATACGGGTCAATTCCCCTTCGGGCAGATCGGGATAGTGATTGAACAAATATTCCGATACCACAATAGACAGCACCGAGTCCCCCAAAAATTCCAACCGCTCGTTACAGCTTTGGGGGTCTTTCTTTTCGTGAGCATAAGAAGAATGGGTAAGGGCGCGTTCCAAATACCACTCGTCACCAAAGTAATACCCAATCGTTTCTTGCAACCGTTCCACTATGCTTCCTTCTTTCCTACGGCTTGACCCACCGCTTCGATCACGCCGGACTGGGCAAATTTTGCCGCTTGCCGAATGGCGTTTTTAATGGCCTTGGCATTGGAACTGCCGTGGGCTTTAATCACAGGGGCCCGCACCCCGATAAAGGGAGCGCCGCCCACTTCGGCGTAGTCCATCATAGATTTCAGTCCGCCCAAATCCTTTTTGATGAGCAGAGCCGCCAATTTGGTTTTGAGTTTGGACATCAAAGTCTTTTTAATCAAACGGAACATGGTAGAAGCCACACCCTCGGTGAGTTTGAGTACCACGTTGCCTGAAAATCCGTCGGCCACCACCACGTCGCAAACACCCGAAGGTACGTCACGGGCTTCTACGTTGCCGATGAAATTCAAATCGCTTTCTTTTAACAGCCCGTAGGTTTCTTGGCGCAAGGCATCCCCTTTGGTGTCTTCGGTGCCCACGTTGAGCAAGCCGATGCGGGGGTTTTCAATGCCTGCCACCCGTTTCATATATTCGTTGCCCAGCAAAGCAAAATCCACCAGCATTTCGGGGCGGCATTCCGCATTCGCCCCCGAATCAAGAAGCAGATAATGTCCGTCGGGGGTGGGTACCATGGTGGCAAGAGCAGGACGCTTAATGCCTTTGATGCGTTTCACAATCAAGGTAGCCCCCGTGAGCAACGCACCCGTAGAGCCTGCCGACACCAGACCGTCTCCCTCGCCCTTGGCAAGCAGATCCAGCGCCACACCCATAGAGGTGTTCCGTTTGGATTTGACGATTTCGGTGGGGGTATCGTGCATGCCCATGACTTCTTCAGTATGCACAATGGTCATACCTTCCAGCGAAATGCCGTTTTCTTTGGCGCAATCTTTGATTTTTTGCTCATCCCCCACCAAGGTAACGGCAACGCCAAATTCTTTGATGGCATCGGCCGCCCCTTGCAGGTTGCAAAGAGGAGCGTGATCGCCGCCGAATGCGTCTACGATAATGTTTTTCATCTTACGCTTCTCCTCCTTCTTGCAGTTGCGCCGCCCGATCGGCGGTAATCAGAGCATCAATGATCTCATCCAGATCCCCGTTCAAAATGGCTTCTAACCGATACAAGGTCAGCCCAATGCGATGCTCGCTCACCCGACCTTGGGGATAGTTATACGTACGAATCCGCTCGGAACGGTCGCCCGTACCCACCTGCGAACGGCGTTGGGACGCAATTTGGTCGTTTTGTTTAGCAAGCTCGGCTTCATACAAACGGGAGCGCAATACCTTCATGGCCTTTTCGCGGTTTTTATGTTGGCTACGCTCGTCTTGACATTCTACGATCACCCCTGTGGGGATGTGGGTAATACGAATGGCCGACTCGGTCTTATTGATGTGCTGACCGCCGGCACCGCTAGAGCGGAAGGTGTCGATCTGCAGGTCGGCAGGGTTGATGTCCACTTCCACGTCTTCGGCTTCGGGCAATACTGCCACGGTCACGGTGGAGGTGTGGATCCGCCCTTGGGTCTCGGTTTCGGGCACCCGTTGCACACGGTGCACACCGCTTTCAAATTTCAGACGGGAATAGGCGCCTTCCCCCTCGATCATAAAGCTGACTTCTTTAAAGCCGCCCAGTTCGGTCTCGCTGGCCGAAACGATCTCGGTCTTCCATCGACGGGCTTCGGCATACATGCTGTACATTCGATACAGCACCCCGGCAAACAGCGCCGCTTCTTCGCCCCCTGCGCCGCCGCGGATCTCCACAATAACGTTGCGTTCATCGTTGGGGTCAACCGGCAACAGTAAAATTTTCAGTTCCTCCCCCAGCCGTTCCATATCGGCTTTGGATTCGGTCAGTTCTTCTTCGGCTAACTCCTTCAGTTCCTTATCGGAAGAAGAAAGCAATTCTTTGGCTTCTTCCATACGGGATTTGGCGTTTTGGTATTCCCGAAAGGCTTCCACAATGGGGGTGAGTTGTTTATATTCCTTCATCAGGTTTTTATACTGCTCCTGATTGCCCACCACGGCGGGGTCTTGCAGTTGCAAAGAAATGGATTCGTATTTGGCTTCCACTTCGGTTAATTTATCAAACATCAGACTTCCTCCAAAATCTTCTTAATTCCTTTTTCGCATTTGTGACGGGGCATCATAATTTCGTGACCGCACTTGGTGCAACGGATCTTAAAATCCATGCCGATGCGGGTCACGGTAAAAATATGACATCCGCAAGGATGGGGCTTTTTCATTTGAATTTGCTGTCCCACCTGAATGTTCACGACTGCTCCCTCACTTTGACATAAATATTCAATGTATTATACCACAAAATCCCGCAAGATGCAAATGTTTTCGCAAACAAAACCACCGTGAAAAGCAAATTCTTTTCACGGTGGTTGATTATTGTTTTCTTGCCTTCCGAAAATGGGCGAGGATCTGCTGTTTTGCCGCATCCGCTTCTCTTTGAGAGGCGGGCGGTAGATCTTGCAACGGATACGGAATACCCAGCTCTCTGTATTTGTTCACCCCTAAGGTGTGATAAGGCAACACGTCCAACGCCTTGACCGTAGGCAGCGTGGCCATGAATTCGCCCAATGCCGCCAGATCCTCGGGATGATCGGTCAGGGTAGGAATACAAACGTGGCGGATCCACAAAGGGATCCCCTTTTTGCTGACGTAACGGGCAAAATCTAAAATGCCCCCATTGTCCGCCCCCGTCAGTTGACGGTGCTTTTGGGCATCCATGATCTTCAGATCCAGCATCACCAGATCGGTAACCGCAAGCAAGGCATCCAGTTTGGTTAAGTACGCTTGGTTACCTGCCCGAAAGGTGCACCCCGACGTGTCCAGACAGGTATGGATCTTTTTTTGCTTGCAAAGGGTAAACAAGCGGGTCACAAACTCGGTTTGCATCAGCGGCTCACCGCCGGTGACCGTGATGCCGCCTCGCTGATAAAACATTTTGTTCTTTTGAAACTGCGCCAATAACGCCTCGCAAGACATAGGTTTGCCGCCGTCAAGCGACCAGGTATCGGGATTATGGCAATATTGGCACCGCAAGGGACACCCCTGCAAAAACACCACAAAGCGAATGCCGGGACCGTCTACGGTGCCAAAACTTTCACTGGAATGAATCCGCCCTTCCATCAGATCTGATCGTGAAAGGTGCGGGAGATCACTTCATCCTGCTGTTCCTTGGTCAGTTTGATGAAATTGACCGCATAACCGCTGACCCGCACGGTCAGTTGGGGATATTTTTCGGGATGAGCCTGTGCATCCAACAAGGTTTCTTTGCTGAACACGTTTACGTTTAAATGGTGACCGCCTTTTTGCACGTAGCCGTCCAACAATGCCACCAGATTGTCAATTTGATTATCGGTTGCTTTCATGGGGGAGTCTCCTTTCGTCGTCAAAATCCATATCGTCAAACAAGGTGGGGGTCATACAAGCGCCGTTCACACAGTCCAGATCCACGTCCAGATCCCCTGCGAAAATGCGGTCTTCTTTGCCCAAAGCGCCGGGAATAATGGAAAAGGTGTTGGAAATCCCGTCCTGCGCATCAATAAAGGGCAGTTTAGACACCGATGCCAATGACGCCACCGCGCCGTTGGTATCCCGTCTATGCATGGGATTGGCGCCGGGGGCAAAGGCTTCGCCCGCCTTGCGGCCGTCGGGGGTGTTCCCCGTGGCTTTGCCGTACACCACGTTGGAGGTAATGGTCAGAATAGAGGTGGTGGGAATGCTGTTGCGGTAGGTGTGATTCTTGCGCACGTGTTCCATAAAAATGTGCACGATCTCACGGGCAATCTCGTCTACCCGATCGTCGTCGTTACCGAATTTGGGGAAGTCCCCTTCTACCTGATAGTCCACCGCCAAGCCGGACTCATCACGAATGACTTTCACCTTGGCATATTTGATGGCAGAAAGGGAGTCAGCTACCACCGAAAGCCCCGCAATGCCCGTGGCAAACCAACGGGTGACGTTTTTGTCATGCAACGCCATTTGCAGTTTTTCGTAGCAATATTTGTCGTGCATATAATGGATCACGTTGAGGGTGTTCACGTATACCTCTGCCAGCCATTGCATCATGGCGTCGTATTTGCGCATGACCTCATCATAGTCCAGATAGTCCGATGTGATGGGGGTAAATTCGGGACCCACCTGCTTTTTGGAAACCTCGTCCACCCCACCGTTGATGGCATACAGCAAGCATTTGGCAAGGTTGGCGCGGGCGCCGAAAAATTGCATTTCTTTGCCCACCCGCATAGAGGATACGCAACAGGCAATGGCATAGTCGTCCCCGTGGGTAAACCGCATTAAATCGTCGTTTTCATATTGAATGGAGGAGGTTTCAATGGAAATTTTGGCGCAATACCGCTTAAAGTT
Source organism: Clostridia bacterium (assembly GCA_017439545.1). GTDB lineage: Bacteria > Bacillota > Clostridia > Oscillospirales > Acutalibacteraceae > UMGS1484. The sequence goes on from JAFSIW010000019.1 coordinate 26,077, forward strand.
TTCGGGCAGATTCACCGACCACAGCACCGTTAAATTGGGTTCGGGAGAAGGTCCCAAATTTTTCAGGGTGTGCAAATAACGGTAAGACATTTTGGTTACCAGATGACGGCCGTCAATGGCCACCCCGCCAATGGATTCGGTCACCCATTGGGGGTCACCCGAAAACAGCGCATTGTATTCGGGGGTGCGGGCAAATTTGACCAAACGGAGCTTCATAATAAAATGGTCCACCATTTCTTGAATTTCCGATTCGGTAAACAAACCTTTTTCCAGATCCCGATGGGCATAAATATCCAAGAAGGTAGAAGTGCGTCCCAAACTCATGGCGGCGCCGTTTTGTTCTTTAATGGCAGCCAGATAGCCGAAATACAGCCATTGAATGGCCTCTTTCACGTTGGCGGCAGGGCGGGAAATATCAAACCCATAGCTTTGAGCCATCTCTTTTAACTGATGCAGCGCACGAATCTGTTCCGCCAACTCTTCGCGGTCACGAATCACGTCCTCATACATGGCCGAACGGGTGGTGCGTTTTTGCTCTTCTTTGTCTTCAATCAAACGGTCGACCCCGTATAACGCCACGCGGCGATAGTCCCCGATGATGCGTCCCCGACCGTATGCGTCGGGCAGACCGGTGATGATATGACTGGAGCGGCAAGCCCGCATTTCGGGGGTATATACGTCAAATACTCCCGCGTTGTGGGTTTTGCGATGCACCGTAAAAAACTCCTCGGTTTGCTTGGGCACGGTGTAGCCGTTATCCTGACAGGCCCGTTTGGCGGTACGAATGCCGCCGTAGGGCATAAAAGCACGCTTAAAGGGCTTGTCGGTCTGAAAGCCCACAATGGTTTCCAACTCTTTGTCCAGATATCCCGGCGCGTGAGAGGTGATGGTAGAGATCACCTCGGTATCCATATCCAGCACGCCGCCGGCTTCCAACTCCTTGCGGGACAATTCGCTCACCTGTTCCCACAATAAAAGAGTGGCTTTGGTGGGGGCTTGCAAAAACCCGTCATCCCCGTCGTAAGGGGTATAGTTGTGACGGATAAAACTGCGCACGTTGATCTCTTTCATCCAAGTGCCGCTTTCAAAACCGTCCCATTCCTTATAAAAATCGCTCATGGTTGACACTCCTTTGATTCCGTATGATACGATCATAGTATTTTCATTGGGACGAATATCATACCACAAAGACCCCCGGTTGTCAACAATTTATCAACCGATTCCTCCTTTGTTTTTCCTGCTGAAAACGGGACATTTCCGAACATACGTGTGCATATATATAAACCGATCATAAAAATAGAAGAATGGATGAAAGCATATGTATTTACCCGAAGGATTATTAATCGACACCAAAGAAAACAAGGAGCGGCTCTCCTCTCTCGCGCAACTACAGGAAGCCGCTTTAACCAAAGCCATTGTAGAAGCCCGTGTGACCCTGTGCGACAATCAGCATAATTTATGGGTAGATCTTCCCGCCTGCAAGGGGGTAATCCCCCGCGACGAGGGGGCTTTGGGCATTCGGGAAGGCACGGTACGAGACATTGCGCTGATTGCACGGGTAGGCAAGGCAGTCTGCTTTACGGTTGAGCGGCTGACGGTAGATGGAACTGGCAATCGGTTGGCGATCTTATCCCGCAGAGCGGCGCAAGAGCAATGCCGTAACCAATACGTAACCCGTTTGCGCCCGGGAGATGTAATCGACGTTGGCATTACCCATTTAGAGCCCTTCGGCGCATTTTGCGACGTGGGATGCGGCTTGGCTTCCTTGATTCCCATTGACGCTATTTCAGTATCCCGCATCACCCATCCTGCTGACCGCTTTGTAGCAGGACAGCACGCCAAAGCGGTGGTCAAAGGGATAGAGCCCGACGGAAAGATCCATTTGACCCACAAGGAATTGCTTGGCACGTGGGAAGAAAACGCTTCCCTGTTCCGAGCGGGCGAAACGGTTACAGGACTGATCCGCACGGTGGAATCCTACGGTTGCTTTGTAGAGTTGACCCCCAATCTGGCAGGGCTTGCCGAGCCAAAGGCAGGCGTGGTGCCGGGACAGCAGGCAGCCGTGTTTATCAAAAGCATTATTCCTGAAAAAATGAAGGTCAAATTGATTATCGTAGATGCCTTTGACGCTCCGCAAGTTCCTGTGGGACACCGCTATTTTTTCACAAAGACTCATATGGATTCTTGGCGGTACTCCCCCGCCGTTTGCCAAAAAAACCTGCAAACCGATTTTACATAATAATAATCCACCCGCATAGCGGGTGGTATTTCAGTTTCGGGCATAGCCCTAATACTACAGGCTACGCACAAGTGCGTCTTTTATTGGCCTGTCAGCCATGCATTTGTTTCGAAACCCCGCACTAAAACCAAGCCTCCCTTTACACAAGGGAGCCTTTGACACAAGAGCATTCTACGCTGAATTTTTATTTGCTTTCTGCTCATCGGCAAAGCCTTTATGGAACCCCGCCACTATGGCGGGGTTTTCGCATTACAATCAAAAGCCTTGGTTATAACCAAGGCTTTTTTAGTACACAAAGCGAGGGCAATACACTCGAATCCCTTGCAGGTTCACCTGCAACGCCAGACAATTCTCCACTAGATACGAGGTTTTGCCGCAGGTTACCGTGGTATGCTCATTCAAAACAGGATGTCGGATCGTTCCGTCAAATTCACCCGACAATCCCGCCGAATCCTCATAGGCAAACCGCCTCCCTGCCAATGAAATGGTAAAGCAGGTAAAATCCGTGTGGGCAGTCACGGTAATATGGGAGGTGCTTGCCGTAGTCTCGGTTAAAAGGGGAATCCCGTGGGCAAACAGCATCATCCCCTGTTCAATATTGGTACTTGACGTATAAATCCGTTCCACAGGGAATATGGCGCAAAACTCTTTGGGGACTTCTTCGTAAGTCTGTCGGGTGGGCAGGATCAGCGCGTCGATCTTGCTGACGTGACGGGATTTTAAAATCTTCTCCAACTGATACGTCGACGAGCATCCGATCACCACCGTTTGTCCCCGTCCCATCACCACCACCGAGGTATCGAAATCGTTGCCCAGCACCATAATTTCATAGGAATCCGACCCGTATACAGGCAAAAAGGAGGAGAACACCAGCACACAAGCCAACAACAGCACCGCTCCTCGTTTCACAAAGGGAGTCAGCCGCTCACGAAACCGATAGCATAAAACTCCGCCAATCAGCACAAGGACTGCCGCCAGCAGGCACCAGCCCGAGGCAAAGGAAACAGAAGCAAAAGGCACGCGAGAAAACCAATGGGCAATTTGCATCAAGACTTCGGCCAACCATCCGCCTACGTTCAACAGCAGACTGCCCAAAAGATCAAGACCGGGCACAAGCATAATCAGACTGCCAAGCAGAGAGCAGACCAACACGCCGCCCGCCAAAGGCACGCCCAATACGTTGGCCAAGGGTGCCACCAAGGAAACGCGATAAAAGGAAAGCAGGGAGCAGGGAATGCCTGCCGCAAACGCCCCTATGGTAATGCTGATGCCGTCGGTCAGAAACACCACGATCTTATTTTGCCGCCAAGATTTCGGCAGAAAACTGCGACAAAAGGCGGCGCACCGATCACTCAACAAAATAATACCGAGACAAGCACTCACCGACGCCATAAAACCGATATCCCCTACCGCAAAGGGGTTACCAAGCAAAATACACAGCACGGCACCGCCCAAATTGTTTAAGGGATCAGACTCCCTCATCGCTATGGTAGCCGTCACCAATATGGTAAACATAATGCCTGCCCGTATGGCAGAATAGGGCAATCCTACCATAAAAACAAAGCCCCAAACCAGAATCAGACTCAGGCCGCCTGCCAGTCGACGGTTCCACTTTAACAACAAAAACAGCGCAAGCAGGAGGGTTGCCAACGTCGTGGTATGCAAGCCCGAAACCGCTGTCATATGGGACATCCCGCAGTCGTTGAACGCCAAAACCAACGATTGGGGCATTCGGGAAACGTCGCCGAGACAGATTCCTATCACCATAGCGGATACTTCATTCGGCAACACTGCCTCCATCTGCGCGCGAAGCAGGTGATTTGTCTGAGACGCATAGTAGCGAAGGTCTTTTTTGTGTCCCGTAACCGCAAGGGGACGGTCGGGATCGGTTTTGGCGGTCAGTACAATACGGTCGCTTTGCAATCTGCTTTTTTGGTGCGATTGAGGGGTTGAAAGGATTACCTCCCCTTGCAAAACGTCACCGATCTCGTAACGGGTATGCCCCTGCACCTGTAACTGAATTCGTACCGACCGTCCGTTCAAATCGTCGGTGGTCACGGTGTAATATCCGCTACGGTCATAAAAGCCCCGTTGCTCAGTCACAGTCATGGTCAAAGTCTGCTTTTGCTGATGATACGTAGGCAAAGAAGCATTGGTCAGCGCGGTGGCACACAAAAGGATCACACAAGCAAAAAGGGCTGTCCAGGAAACTCCCGAAACAGCCCATCCGATGGGTTGCTGTTTGATTCGATTACGGAGCAAAAGCATGGCAATTACCCCTACGGCTGCAATGGGCATCAGCCAATCAATCGCCGTGATGCCGAACACCATAAACAGCCACGCGCATCCTAAAAAGGTAAAGCCAAACACTGCCAACGGTCGACGCACCGACAGCAGCCCCTTTCTTGTGGATTTACTTGGTGTATAAGGCGGATTCGTCTATGGGAATCTCGCCGTGTTCTTGTTCAAACGATGCCACACAAGACATGGCCAAAAACTCCAACTGCGCATTCAACGAGCGCTTGTTGGCTTTTGCCACCTGCGTGATCTTATAAAGCAGTTCCGGCTCAAAACGAATGCCGGTTTGGATTCGATTGGTGGACATACTACACCTCATAGCAAAAAGGATTCCTTGTGACCTAAGTCACGCTTCCTGTTCTTCTTGCATATTTTCCAATGCATATTTACAACATTGCAACACCAAAAGATTAAATGAGATCCCGTTATCGGCGGCGATCGTGTTTAATTGCTCAAATAACGGCTCGGTAAATCGAACGGTGCGCGGAATGTTTGCACTTTTCAACTCATTGTCTACTTTAAACATTTTCATCACCTATCTGCAGAGTCCGATGCGGCATCTTCCACCGGAATCTCGCCGTGTTCTTGTTCAAACTCCCGAATGCAGGTACGGATCAAATGAAGGATCTGTCCGTTTCCCGAACGGCCTTCATATTTGGCGATATAATGCAGTTTGTGATGCAGGGCAGGATCAACCTCAATGCCCAGATGTTTGTTGTTTTTGTTGCGCATAATTTCACACCCAAATATCTTATTGCAAGTATACTATAAGATTATTTTGAGTGGATTTGTTGTTGGTATACTTAATTTGAGTATACCGTTTATCGTTTTTATACAGAAACCTTATAGGATTCGTAGGGGCGGATACCCACATCCGCCCGCGGTGAGAAAAAACAAAAGATGCGGATTCTTCGCTTGTGCTCAGAATGACACCTTGGTTGTAAAACAACCTTTTTCGGAACGGCACGCAGGCCGTTCACTACGCAGGAAGGGAAGATTAATTATTTTCGGGATGTCGTGGGCGCCATCCCCTACAAATTCTGACGTAGGCGAGAACTCAATACGTCACATAAACGTAAAATATAGACAACCCACGTCTGCGATATATCGCAATCATGAAACGATCTTCTGTAATTATCCGTAGGGGGGCTATGTCCCCCCTGTTTCGGGTAACCTGTTTTATGCTTCGTAGGGGCGGGCGTCCCCGACCGCCCGCGGGTTAGGAGGAAATACCGCTTTTGCCTCCCTCCGTGAGGTACTCCCCTGTTAGGGGAGATGCCCGAAGGGCACAGGGGTTGCGGCATCCGCAG
>JAFSIW010000020.1 GCA_017439545.1 Clostridia bacterium
AACCGCTTGGGATACATTTGATCCATTGCATCCGGGAGAATGCGAACGCTACATTTCAGAAGAAACGGGCAAAACGATCTATGACATTCCCGAAGATTACAAAGAATCTGGCATGTATTTATACGAAGCCCGAAAGGAATACGACGAGGAAGTCGAAAAAGAAATAACCTTTGATGAGTTGATCGGCAAAGTCCTTTTGGTAGGTATCACTTATTACACGCATGACAATGAATATATCGAACAAAAGCAATTTTACGGAACGGTAACGGAAGCGAACGAAACCATCATCCGCATGAAACAAAAAGACGGAACGGATTTCACTTTACCTCCCGACCTAAGCTCCACCAAAAGAGCACGTCAAGGAGAGTATAAGCTTCGTTCCACGGGAGAAGTTGTTGTCAATCCGGACTTTCTTGCTACGTGGGATTTGAACAAGGCCAAAGAAGAATAAGACAAAAAACACCTCGGATGCGGCGAGAACTGCATTCGGGGTGTTTTGCTTGACCACAGTTTATCCCATTGATACGATCATCGCGCATAAACACAGGAGAGGTACGACGGCGGCAAACAATGTGTTTCCGAAACGAGCTTTTTGTGTTTTTATTTGTTGAGGGGTGAATTTTTGTCAAGAGAAGATTGTGCATCTCATATACTATAGGGATTCCCCCAACATGTTGACGAATTTTGTTGACTTTACTCAAGCAGTAATTTATAATGAAAGTGTATATATTGTACAGAACTATCAGTATCCGAGGTGTCTGTTTTTGAATACCAATTATTTCAAGCGCATCTGGGCAGAAATTGATCTGGATGCCATTGCTCATAATGTAAAAGTCCTTCGTTCTATCTTACCGGACGGAGTTAAAATGATGGCTGTTGTCAAAGCGGACGCCTACGGTCACGGGGTAGAAGCCGTTGCTAAAACCCTGACGACAGCAGGAGTGGACCTGTTGGCGGTTTCGTCTATTTCAGAGGCGATTCAACTGCGTCGGTTTGAGAGTGAATTGCCCATCTTGATCTTAGGTTACACCCCGCCCGAATGTGCGTCTCAGCTGATTGAATACAAACTAACCCAAACGGTTTACAGCCTGCCCTATGCCAAAGAATTGGCCGACGCCGCCGCATCTGCCGGCGGTGTGATCCAAGGGCATCTAAAGGTTGACGTGGGGATGGGGCGTTTAGGCTTTCGTGCGGATGATTCCGCCAGCCTTTCTCAAGCGGTTTCGGTTTGCCGTATGGAGGGGCTTCATATGGACGGAATCTTTACCCATCTGCCCAGCGCTGATTTTGACGGCGACGAGGACGGCAGTATCACGAAGCAGCAAATCGAGATCTTCCAAGGCTTTATACAGCAACTCAAGCAAGAAGGGTTTTCTTTTACAACCTGTCATTGCTGTAACTCTGCTGCTTCCCTGTCCTTTCCTAATGGATATATGGATCTGGTACGGGAAGGTATTGCTTTATACGGCCTGGCTCCCGATGCCAAACTGCAAGGCAAGGTAGATTTGAAACCTGCCATGGAACTAAAAACCGTGGTATCTATGGTAAAAACATTGCACGCAGGCGACACCATCAGCTACGGTCGTACCGAGGTGCTGACCGAAGATCGCACGGTGGCGACCGTTTGTATTGGATATGCTGACGGATATCCCCGCTCCCTTTCGGGCAAAGGATATATGCTGATTGGCGGCAAAAAAGCCCCCATTTTGGGGCGGGTTTGTATGGATCAGTTGATGCTGGACGTTACCCATATTGACGGGGTCGAAATGGGTACCGTAGCCACTGTATTCGGACATGACGGTGATGCTCTGTTGCCGGTACAGGAGGTAGCGGCGCTGTGCGGAACCATTCACTATGAGCTGGTTTGTGTTTTGGGAAAACGCGTTCCCCGTGTATATTATCAGAACGGTCAGACCGTGGGTGTGACCGATTATATTGCCGAATAACGTTCAGCAAAGGAGGCTATGGTTGTGGAAGTCAAAAAATACTATGAAGATTATCAAGGATTCAGAGTCAATACCTGCCCTCACCACGCATATATGATTCCCTATGACAGTCGGGAGTCTGCTTTACAGGGTAACCGCAACCGTTCGGGGCGTTTTACGCTGTTGAATGGTACTTGGAGCTTCGCTTATTATACCAATATTCACCGAGTTCCCCAATCCATTGTTTCTACAAGCGCCCGTTTATCCTCGTTTGAAACCATCCGTGTCCCCTCCTGCTGGCAACTGCAGGGATACGATGCTCCCCAATATCTCAATACACGGTTTCCCTTCCCTTGTGACCCTCCCTACGTGCCCGCTGACAATCCCGTTGGCGTATATGCCCGCGACATCGAGATTGCCGATGCCCAAGACGGTCAACACCGCTTTTTGGTGCTGGAAGGGGTAGATAATGCCTTTTATTTGTACGTAAATGGCGAATTTGTAGGATATAGCAGTATCTCACATTGCACGTCGGAATTCAATCTGACCCCCTACTTAAAAAGCGGCACCAATCGCATTGTGATTTTAGTGCTCAAATGGTCGGTCTCTTCTTATTTGGAATGTCAGGACAAATGGCGGTTGAGCGGAATTTTCCGTGACGTTTATCTATTGACCCGCAATCCCGGCGGCATTCGTGATCTGACCGTTGACACCAAGCTTGCAAACGATTACAAATCGGCACAGGTATTGGTTAATGCCGAAACCCTTTGTCCCACCCAAACCCGTGTTCAGTTATTGGACGAGCAGGGCAAATCTCTGTGGGAAGGGATGTTGTCGCCGGAGGGAACCGCTTGCTTTACCGTGGAGCATCCCGCCCTCTGGACCGATCAATCTCCCAATCTTTATACCCTGATAACCGAATTCAACGGCGAGTACACAGTACACAAGGTTGGATTTCGCCACATTGAAATTCAAGACGGTGTGTTCAAACTTAACGGCCGTCCCATTGTGCTCAAAGGGGTCAACCGCCACGATATTTGCAAAGATACCGGCTATACTGTGACCTACGAGCAAATGAAGCAGGACATCCTGCGGATGAAACGTTACAACATCAACGCCGTGCGTACCGCACACTACCCCAACGATCCCCGTTTTTACGAGTTGTGCGATCAATATGGCTTATACGTGTTGGCGGAGGCCGATCTGGAAGCCCACGGATTTATATTCACCGACAAAAACCCCGTTGCCACCTCATTAGAATTCCGCAACATGGTGCTGGACCGTATGGATGCACTGGTTCGTCCTCTATACAACCACCCCTCCATTTTGATCTGGTCGGCAGGCAATGAATCCGATTACGGCGCCAATCTGCGTTTTGCCCTGCAACGCATTCGCGAGCTGGATGACAGCCGTCCCACCCACTATGAAAGAGCGGCAGCCGCAATGGATTACGAGAATATGGTGTATCCGCCCGATCCCGATATCATCAGTTTTATGTATTCAACACCCGATTTTTGCAAAGAATTCATCAAGAGGAACCCTGAGGACAAGCGTCCGTTCCTTTTGTGCGAATACGCCCACGCCATGGGCAATTCCGGCGGCGGGTTAAACGAGTATCGGGAACTGTTTGAGAGTCATCCCCGTATGTTGGGCGGCTTTATTTGGGAATGGCGCGATCACGGACTGATGACCCCGCAAGGTCTTTGTTACGGCGGGGATTTTGGCGAATCGGAGCACGACGGCAATTTTTGTGTTGACGGACTGCTGGACAGTTTCGACCAACCCCACGCTTCTCTTTTGGAAGCCAAAGCCATTTATGCTCCCTTTGAGGTGCAAGAGGACAATGCGGCAACCGGTGATTTTTACATCACCAACCTGTCAGATTTCAGCTATCTTTCCCGTTACGAATGCTGTTATGAGGTCACCCGTTTCGGTAAGGTGATCCAAAGCGGCAGTATGGGTGTGTTGCCCATTCCGCCCCGACAATGCGAAAAGGTGCATTTTGACTACACCTGTCCTGCCGACGGCGACTGCTTTGTTCGCATCATCTTCCGCTTATTCGGCGACACTACCTATGGCAAGAGCGGCGACGAGGTCGGCTGTACTCAATTTGCTCTGTCCACCCCGGTTTTGCGGCCGGAGATTGATCTTGCATTCGATGCGCCGCAAACAGAAGAAAATGGTCAGGATTTGATTCTTTCTGCCAACGGCTGTCGGTTTATCTATTCCCGTTTGTATGGAACGATTACCGAAATGGATTGTTTACATCAACCGTTATTGTTAGCGCCTATGTCGTTACAGTTCTTCCGTGCACCGTTGGATAATGACTGTCAGATTTTGCCTGCGTGGCTGAAGGAAGGCTATCATAAACTCCAAAGCCGTTGTATCGGCACGACGGTCAACAACTATCCCGATCACGTTGCGGTAACCGCGCAGTTGCATCTGGCCTGCCCCGCGTTAGCGCCCTGCCTTCACGCTGAAACCACCTATTGTTTTTACGGGGACGGCAGTGTTGCTTTTACTTGCCATACCAAGCCTTTAAAAGAGAATCTGCCCTATTTTGCCCGTATGGGTCTGCAATGGATCTTACCGTCGGAATTTGACCGATTCCGCTACTACGGACTGGGACCCAATGAAAACTACCGTGATCGCAAATTTGCTGCTTACGTAGGCAATTTTGCTTATCGGGTCGAAGAGGAAGAGGCGGCGTGCCGTCATTTACGTCCTCAATCTTACGGCAACCGTATGGGTACGTTGTGCCGCTTGACCAACCACGATGGTGTGGGTGTTGCGGTGTGGCAACCTGACGGAATGGAATTTTCCGCTTGCCGACATACCCCGCAAGAGCTGTATGCCGCACGCCACAATTATGATCTGCCCGTTTCCACCCACACGGTGCTGCATTTAGATGGCAAACAAAGCGGCGTTGGCACTGCCTCCTGCGGTCCTGCCTTAGCGGAAAAAGACCAAGTTTCTCCCATGGCGGATACCTTTGGATTTACCTTTAAGCCCATCACCAAAGAGGACAGTGTATGGCTGAATTATTTACGGGATTATACCGATGAATCCCACAACCGAAAGATGTGATTACCATGGCATTTAATATTGTATTGGTTGAGCCGGAGATTCCGCAAAACACCGGCAATATTGCCCGTACCTGTGCCGCCACCGGCAGTCGTTTGCATCTGGTAGAACCGCTGGGCTTTACCATTGATGACAAAAAACTAAAACGGGCAGGACTGGATTATTGGCATTTATTAGACATTACCTACTACAAGGATTTAAATGAGTTTTTTGCCAAAAACCCGGGCAATCATTACTTTTTTACTACCAAGGCGCCCCGCCATTATGCGCAGGTAACATACAAAGACGGAGACTATCTGATTTTTGGCAAGGAAACCAAAGGTCTGCCTGAAGAACTGCTGAAAGAGCATCCCGAACAATGTGTACGATTACCCATGATCTCAGATGCCCGCAGTTTGAATCTATCAAACTCGGTGTGTGTCGGTGTATACGAAGCCCTACGGCAAACCAATTTTGCAGGCTTGCAAGAAGAAGGTCACCTTACCCGCTTTGATTGGTAATAATCCCATTAAAACGGAATACAATACCTCTGAGGTGATGGTATGTCAAAAGCCAAAGAGGTGGTTACCGACAGCGGTTTCTTTATTTTGGGAAGCAGCCTGTATGCGATTGCGGTTAACGTATTCAGCATACCTGCCGACATTGCGCCGGGCGGCGCGACCGGTTGCTCGGTGCTGTTGCACCATTTGTTTCGTCTGCCGGTAGGTATGGGCATTTTATTGATCAACCTGCCGCTGTTTTTGCTTTCTGCCAAACGATTGGGCAAAGAATTTTTGATTAAAACAATTTTTGCTACAGTATTAATGTCGGGTATTATTGATCTTACTGCGCTGTTTTTACCGGCGTATCAAGGAAATCGCTTGTTGGCGGCGCTGTACGGCGGTGTACTGTCGGGTGTAGGTCTTGCTTTGGTGCTGTTACGGGGTGCTACCACCGGTGGCAGCGATATTGCCGCGAAACTGTTGGTACAACGGTTTCCCGCCCTGCGGGTTGCACCTGTAATTTTGGCAATCGATGCCGTCATTATTCTGGTCTCATCGGTGGTGTATCGTAACATAGACAGCAGCCTTTACGCCTGTCTCATGATCTTTACCGCCACCACAACCATGGATCGCCTGCTGTATAATGCCGACACAGGCAAACTGGTATACGTCATCACCCGCAAGGGCGACGCCATTGCCCAAGCGGTCTTGCAACAGTTGCAGCGGGGATGCACCATTTTGCCCGCTCGAGGGGCCTACAGCGGCAAAGATCAACAGGTCCTCTTGTGTGTCACTCGTAAAAATGAGATCTGGCGGTTGAAACGATTGGTCAAGCAATTGGATGAAACGGCATTTGTCACCGTCAGCGAAGCAGGTCAGGTGCTGGGCGAAGGTTTTTTGCCCCTGACGTAGCCCATATCCTTAAGGAGGAATACCGAATGTTAGACAAGCTGTACAGTATGGGGCTTAACGGAATGGATGCCTTTTTGGTTGAGGTTGAAACCTATGTTTCGGGTGGATTGCCTCGTTTTGACATTGTGGGATTGCCCGATACCGCGGTAAAGGAATCCCGCGAACGGGTACGCTCCTCCATAAAAAATCAAGGGTATGAGTATCCTGTCAGCCGCATCACCGTCAACCTTGCCCCTGCCGATGTGAAGAAAACAGGTCCGCTGTACGACCTGCCCATTCTATTATCAATCTTACTGGCTTCCCGTCAAGTAAGCCTACATACCGCCGAGAGCATTTTTATCGGGGAACTTTCCCTTTCAGGAGACGTTCGTCCTGCCGCAGGGGTGCTACCTATGGTAATCAAGGCACGGCAGATGGGCTATAAGAAAATTTACGTCCCCGTTCACAATGCCGCCGAAGGCTCGGTTGTAGAGGGAATCGACGTGTATCCCGTAGAGGATATCCACAGCCTGTTGCAGCATTTACAAGGAATTCACCCTATTGCTCCCGCCAGACCTGAGGATTATCCTCCCCTGCCCGCAGTCAACTATCCCGACTTTGCCGACGTAAAGGGGCAATATCAGGCCAAGCGCGCGTTAGAAATTGCCGCGGCCGGAGCGCACAACGTGTTGCTCATCGGCCCTCCCGGCTCGGGAAAAAGTATGCTGGCCCGTCGTTTGCCCTCCATTTTGCCCGATATGACCTTTGAGGAATCCATTGAAACGACCAAGATTCACTCCATTGCAGGTACCCTTCCCTCCCACACGCCGCTAATCAAGACACGCCCCTTCCGTTCGCCCCACCATACTGTTTCGGCAGTGGCACTGTCGGGCGGCGGCAGTATTCCCAAACCGGGTGAGGTCTCCCTTGCCCACAACGGCGTGCTGTTTTTGGACGAATTGCCCGAATTCTCCCGCACCGCCATTGAAGGATTGCGCCAGCCCATTGAAGACGGACAGGTTTCCATCGCCCGTGTGGCGGGTACTTTGACATATCCTTGCGATCTCATGCTGGTTGCCGCTATGAACCCATGCCCCTGCGGCTTTTTCGGGCATCCTACCCGTCGGTGCACATGTTCGGAAGGTGCGGCCGCTCGTTATGTCAATCGCATCAGCGGTCCGCTGTTGGATCGGTTGGATATTCACGTCGAAGTACCGCCCGTGGAGTACGATCAGCTGAGTTCAACCCGAAAAGGCGAGCGTTCCGAGGCTATTCGGGAGCGTGTAAACCGCGCTCGTTCCATCCAGCTCGCTCGTTACGAAAACGATAATATTCATGCCAACGCTTCGCTGACCGCTCCTCTGTTGCAAAAGTACTGCGTGATGGATGACCGTGCCAAGCAAATGCTCAAGGCTGTGTTTGATAAGCTGGGGCTTTCAGCTCGCGGATACGACCGTATTTTAAAGGTTGCCCGCACCATTGCCGACTTGGAAAACAGCGAGACCATAACCGAGGATCACATTGCCGAAGCCATCCAGTACCGCACGTTGGATCGGAAATACTGGCAAGGAAGATAAAAAATTAGGGAGTTGCATCGTAATGACGCAACTCCCTTTGATTTGCATATCAATCGGGCTCGATCAACCCATAATCGCCGTTGTGACGACGGTATACCACATTGATCTCAGCGGTCTGATCATTGCGGAACATAAAGAAGGCGTGTCCCAACAGTTCCATTTGCAAAACCGCTTCTTCAGGGCTTAAGGGCTTGATGGGGATTTTTTTGGTTTTCACAATTGCCGGCTCCTCATCCTCCTCCACCACTTCATCCCAAAGGGGCGGCGCATCAAACGAGCCTGCACGCAAGCGTTTCTCCACACGGGTTTTGTTTTTACGAATTTTACGAATCAAGTCGTCAACTGCTTTGTCTAAGGCATCTTCCATACGGGATGCGGTCTGTTCAGCACGGTAAACCATGGCGTTGGAACGGATGGTGATTTCTACCGTCTGCCGATTACCCTCCACCGTAACGGTTACCTTGGCGTCGGCATCATCTTCAAAGAAACGATCTAATTTTTGCAGTTCTTTGGCGATCATCTCTTTAAAAGTGTCTTTTACAGTGACTTTTCTTCCGGTTACAGTAATATTCATACTCAACCCTCCTATTGGTCTATTCAGAAAAAGTTGATCCTTTTTCTATTAACATTATAACCGATTTTCTTTGCTTTTGCAATGGATTTTTGTGCAAATAGCAAAATATATTTCGACGTTTTCTCTTTACTTTCCTGAAAATATATGGTATACTTAGAAAAGTGGCAAGGAGGTGTAATATAATGAGCGGCGGTAGTACGATTCTAATGCTGGTGTATCTGTTGATTGCTCTGTTTTGTCTTGCTTTGATGATTGCCCCGGCCATTATCATCCCTTTGGTGATCCTTGCACACCAAAAAAAGAGAAAAAAGCAAAATTCTATTGAATGGATCGATGATCCAAAAAAATAAAGCAGGTGACATATGCCACGGTTTCGTAAGGAAGTAATGCTTTAAAATGCGAACTTTTGGCACAATATTGCGTTAAAAACCCTCGATATGCGTCAGCATAATCGAGGGTTTTTGCCTTATCTTGTACTCAAAATTTTCATTTTAAAGTGCTTCGCAGTTTTGTAGATATCGGAAAATTCTTCACATCGACGACGAAAAACGCAGGAATACTCCCGTATTGCAAGGCTTTTCGGCGAGATGTGGGGGATTTTCCATCTCCAAAACCATACTTCCTTGCGAAACCGTGACATATGCCACCTGCTTTTCTTGTTGTTATGATTTCTTTTTCTTTATGAACAGCCAGCCTGCTCCGCCTGCGGCAAGCAAGGCTACGCCGCCCACTGCAAACCAGATCCATCCGCCGCCGACACCACTGCGGTCGGTAGGGGTATCGGTAGGGGTATCGGTGGCGGTATCGGTGGGGGCATCGGTGGGGGTAACATTGCTCTCAACGAGAGCAACCACCGACGGTACCGATACCTGCGTTTCCGCTTTGGAGCTGGCCGTGGGTTTTGGCTGAGGCTTGGATTCCACAGGCTTGGGACCTTCTTTGTTGATCTGATACGGAATGTTGTATGCCTTGGCGAATTCCAAAGCAAAGGAGTTGCTGGCAACCAACAAGGTGAAATCACCATGGAAAAAATCCGCCGAAATTGCTCGAACGGTATAAGGAACGTCGATTGTTTTCAATTTATACACGGAACCAACCAATTCCATTCGCTGTACACCATGAGAATACTTAAGCGTTTCGATTTGATTGAGTGAACTGAATCCGAAACCACTTTTCAAATCTTTGGGAATAGTGAGATTTTTTATTGCGCCCGCTTGGTAGAATGCATTTTCAGCCATTATTTTCAATGAATCCGGCAATTGAATTTGTTCCAACTTTGAGCATTCAGCAAAAGCATAACTCTGAATGGTTTCTAAGGAGTTGGGCAAAGTAATCCGCTCAAGTTCTTTACATCCCCGAAATGCATCCGCAGCGATCGTTTTGGTTCCCGCCAGCACGTTTACCTCGGTAATACCACAAGGTGCAAGCAAGAGTGTATGATCTGCTTTTCGATACAGCACGCCATCTATAACTTGAAAATGATCATTTCCCTGGTACAAGATAATATTGTACACCTCAGCCTGAAAGCCGCGCAGATTTTGAGAAATATGGGTTACCGATTTGGGTATTCTGAGATTACTGTATACTTGGTTTGATTTAAGTGCACCGCCGGCAATAGACAGGGTTCCATCCCGAACCAAATCGTTGGGTCCGGCAAATATTAAATGGTTTCCGATATATAATTGACCATCTTGCCAATTGGAAGCATTTTCATAATACGCTGTTGAGTAAAAAGCCCCATCTTCAATGTTGCAACCTTTTTCAGGCATACGAATCTCTCGTAAATTTATACACTGGGAAAAGGCGCTCCATTGTATTTCTTCAACGCTATCGGGTATATAAACTGTTTGTAACCGAGCACGCTGTGCATACGAAATGACATTATCTTCAATTACTCGCGTACCTTCTTTTATGACAAAATCAGCCGGAAGTTGATCATTGGTTTTTACCAAATGGTCACCCATGTAACAGGCACCATTCTCCCATTTACAAATATTCCTTGTATAGGGGATATCACCAAACATATTATACTGGCATTCAAAATCCTCGTTTATAAATTGAATCTCTTCAAGCGAATTGCATTGGGCAAAACAACTTCTGCCTATGGATTCCACATTCTCCGGAATTGTGATTTTTTTAAGAGAAGTACAACCCCAAAAAGCATCGCTTCCTATTTCCTTCAAACTTTTAGGCAACGTTACGCTCGTAACTTTTTTGCATTCATAAAGAGCATATGCACTGATTTGTTCCACCCCTTCCGGAATGGTTATATGACCGGAACGGCCGACCGGTACACGGCGCAAGATCGTTCGTGATTCATCGTAAACAATACCATCGATATCCTCAAACATTAAGTTATCGTCAGCTACCTTGATATGGGAGGTCTTATCACTAATTTCCAACATGGATTCCATTTCAAGAATATTGTACCCATCGATCGTTTTAGGTAAAACGACAGTAGCTTTATCGGTTGCAAAACCGGACAACCACGCATAGTTAGTCCCGTTTGTGCGATAGTATATTTCCCCGCTCTGGTATCGCTCCGGAGCCAGTGATAAAGCATTTGCCGGAATAGAAAAACACAGCAACACCATTGTAAGTACCATTATTACCCCAATCATTCGTTTTGTCATAATCTTCGCCGCCTTTCATTTATCATTTTATAATGTTATTTTACCATAATCTTCATTTAAAGTCAATTACTATCTTATCTACTTATTAAACACATCAAAACGAGAATTTTCTCACCAAGTAACAATAATAATCCACCCGCATAGCGGGTGGTATTTCAGTTTCGGGCATAGCCCTAATACTACAGGCTACGCACAAGTGCGTCTTTTATTGGCCTGTCAGCCATGCATTTGCTACGAAACCCCGCTCAAGCGGGACTAAAACCAAGCCTCCCTTGTGTAAAGGGAGGTGGCACGGCTTGCCGTGACGGAGGGATTGTAAAAAGCGATAATCTACACAAAACAATCCCTCA
>JAFSIW010000021.1 GCA_017439545.1 Clostridia bacterium
CAGTCAGCTTCGCTGACAGCTCCCTTTACACAAGGGAGCCTTTGACACAAGAGCATTCTACGCTGAATTTTTATTTGCTTTCTGCTCATCGGCAAAGCCTTTATGGAACCCCGCCACTATGGCGGGGTTTTCGTCTTACAACAAAAATGACCGTTCTTTCGCAAGAACGGTCATTTGATTTTATGGGATATTTAGTTGTTGATTTGGAAATCCACACCGGTGTGTTGAGGATCTTCAGCAATGAATTCGTAATCCTTGCCGGGCAGAATGGCGTTGAGCAGGATACCTGCAATAGAAGCCACAGCCAAAGCAGACAGGGTGATGGTTACACTGCCGATGTTGAAGGTAACCCCATTGGTAATACCCAAAGCGCATACCAAAATGATAGCGGCAACGATCAGGTTGCGGCTCTTGGAGAAGTCAACCTTGTTTTCAACCACGTTACGCACACCAACCGCCGAGATCATACCGTACAGCACAAAGGAGATACCGCCGATCACTGCGGTGGGGATCAGATGGATCACAGCCGCAAATTTGGGCGAGAAGGACAGCAGCACGGCAAAGTAAGCGGCAATACGGATCACGCGGGGATCGAATACCCGAGACAGAGCCAAAACGCCGGTGTTTTCACCGTAGGTGGTGTTGGCGGGAGCGCCGAACAAGGAGGCTAATGTAGTGGCCAAACCGTCGCCCATCAAGGTACGATGCAGACCGGGGTCGGTTACGTAGTTTTTACCAACGGTAGAAGAAATGGCGCAAACGTCACCAATGTGTTCCATCATAGTAGCCAAAGCGATGGGCACGATCGCAATGATGGAGGACAAAATCAGAGAGCTGTTAGACCAATCGATACCGCCGAACACGGTGCGGTTCCACTGGAAGGGCAGACCGATCCAGGCGGCTTCTTTCAATGCGTTCAAAGCGCCAACGTCAAACAGTTGCAAAGCGGGGTTGCCACCCAAGGCAATAACCTGAGCGCCGCCTTCCAAAGTGATGGTTTCGCCCCAAACGAGAGCCAGAACGGCAGCTACGGCGCAAGAGCCCAGAACACCCAACAAAATGGGGATGATCTTAGCCATACCTTTGCCCCAGATATTGAACACAATAATAATGCTCAAAGCAACCAAAGCGATCAGCCAGTTGGCGTTGCAGTTGTTTACGGCAGAGCCTGCCAAACCCAGCCCGATGGCGATGATGATGGGACCGGTTACCACAGGGGGGAAGAATTTCATAACCTTGGAAACGCCCACCAATTTGATGAGAGCGGCAAGCACCAGATACAACAACCCTGCGCATGCTACACCAAGACAGGCATAGGGCAGCAGTTGCGTGGCGGTCATATTTTCAAAGCCGGGGGTGCCGGCCTTCATGGTGATGGCGGCATACCCGCCAAGGAAGGCAAAGGAAGAACCCAAGAATGCGGGAACCTTACCCTTAGTCAGCAAATGGAACAGCAGCGTGCCCAAACCTGCAAACAGCAGGGTAGTGGCTACGTCCAGACCGGTGAGCAACGGTACCAATACGGTTGCTCCGAACATGGCGAACAAATGTTGGAAGCCCAACACGATCATTCTGGGGGCGCCCAGCTGACGAGCATCATAAATGCCCTGTTCGCCAACTACAATTTTTTCTTTACTCATAGTTGACTCCTCCTAACAAATCTATTTCATTTATTCCGCATAAGGCGAAACAAAGTGAAAACAAGAAAAAAGGACCCTGCCGCTTACGACAAGATCACGCCTTTTACACAAAAACAGGGCAAATATTGATCTTGTCGGCAAGCCCGACAGTTCAACATTTTCTTTCCTCCGATCAATTTTTTCCATTATACCACAACATATTGGGATTGTAAACATATTTTTTCAGATTTTGACAAAATCAGAGGGAAAATCCGCCTTTAAAAACCCGGTTCGGATTTGCCGCTCTACCCTACGGTATCCTTTACCACAAAGACAAAGCCTATCGTTTTTTGTGCATATTGCTGTTTTTTATTGCGTTTTTGCCTTTACCCCCTTGATTTTTTGGTGATTTGTTATATAATAAAGGGTGTCTTAATAGTATGGAATAATTTATCCTATCGGAGGGTTTATGATATGGACTACCGTTTATCTTCTTCGGAAGCCCGCGAACTGATTCGTCAAAAGCTTTCTCATTACTTCGGCGTAACGCCTGCCGAGGCCACCAACGAGCATTTTTACAAAGCCATTGTGCTGATCGTACGGGAAATGTTGCAAAAAGGCCGCAACGATTTTATGGGTCGCGCCGCAGGGCAAGACACCAAGCAAGTGTACTATCTTTGCATGGAGTTTTTGATGGGTCGTTCCCTAAAAAACAACCTATCCAACTTAGGGCTGATGGATTCTTTCCGTCAGGCACTGTCGGATTTTGATATTAAGCTTGACAAGATTTTTGATGAAGAGCCGGATGCAGGTCTGGGCAACGGCGGTTTGGGACGTTTGGCGGCTTGCTATCTTGACGGGCTTGCCACCGACGGTTATCCCGCTATGGGCTACTCCATTTGTTATGAATACGGCATTTTCCGCCAAAAGCTCATCGACGGTTGGCAAAGCGAAATGCCCGACTTTTGGCTGCCCGGCGGTGAGATCTGGTTTATCGATCATCCCGAGCAGGCCATTGAAGTTCGTTTTGACGGCCGCGTACGGGACTGGTGGGACGGTCATCATCACCACGT
The DNA here is from genome assembly GCA_017439545.1 of Clostridia bacterium. Classification (GTDB taxonomy): domain Bacteria; phylum Bacillota; class Clostridia; order Oscillospirales; family Acutalibacteraceae; genus UMGS1484. The sequence goes on from JAFSIW010000021.1 coordinate 2,693, forward strand.
AGAACACGAAAACTACTCTCCCATTAAAGCCATTCCCCACGACCTGATGGTGGCAGGGCAAGACGGCAAAGGGGTATCGGTTTTGCGGCTGTGGAGCGCCGAAGCCCCCGGTCTGGACATGAAACTGTTTAACGACGGCGACTATATGCGAGCCATGCAACAAAACGCCATGGCAACGGTTATCAGTCAGGTGCTCTACCCTGCCGACAATCATTACGAAGGCAAATCTCTGCGGTTGCGGCAACAATATTTCTTGGTATCCGCTTCGGTGCAGGACATTGTCCGCGATCACCTGCAACGCTACGGCACGCTGGATAACCTGCCCGAAAAAGCCGCCATTCACACCAACGACACCCATCCCGTGCTGGCCATTCCCGAGCTGATGCGCATTTTGCTGGACGAATGCGGCTACACTTGGGACGACGCTTGGGATATCGTTACCCGCACCATTGCCTATACCAACCATACGGTCATGCGGGAGGCGCTGGAATGCTGGCCCATGGATCTGTTCAAGGAACGTCTGCCCCGTATTTTCCAGATCGTGACCGAAATTGACAACCGTCATCGGGAACGGGTATGGAATCAATCTTTTGACGCAGGTCTGGTAGAACGCACCGCCATTTTAGCCGACGGTGTGGTGCGTATGGCCAATATGGCGGTAGCCGCCTGCCACAGCGTGAACGGGGTATCCGAGCTGCACAGCGAGATTCTCAAAGACAGCGTGTTTGCCGATTTCTATCGGCTGACTCCCGAAAAATTCAAAAACGTGACCAACGGCATTGCCCATCGCCGTTGGCTGAATCAAGCCAATCCCGAGCTTGCGGCTATGATCACCGAGCTGATCGGCAACGATTACATTTATAACGCCGACAAGCTGGAAGAGCTGATGAAATACGCCGACGACCGTCAGGTGCAGGAAACCTTCCACAAAATCAAGCAAAGCAACAAGGCAAGACTGGCCAAATACATCAGCCGTCACGGCGGCGGGGAATGCAATCTTGATTCCATCTTTGACATTCAGATCAAACGCTTGCACGAATACAAGCGTCAGCATATGAACGCCTTGCACATTGTAGCGGATTACCTGTTCATCAAAAACAATCCTAACGCTCCCTTCACCCCCAAAACCTACATTTTCGGGGCTAAGGCGGCACCCGGCTATTTCCTTGCCAAACAGATCATTCAAATGATCTGCTGTCTGGCGCAGGTGATCGAAAACGATCCCCAAGTGAAAGACAAACTGAAGATCGTGTATATGGAAGATTACCGTGTTACCCTGGCGGAACTGCTGGTCCCTGCCGCTGACGTGAGCGAACAGATCTCGCTGGCGGGCACCGAGGCCTCGGGCACGGGGAATATGAAGCTGATGCTCAACGGTGCGGTCACTCTGGGCACCGAAGATGGCGCCAACGTAGAGATCCACCGCGCGGTGGGAGACGACAACATCGTTATTTTCGGCATGAGCACCCCCGAAGCCAACGAATTGAAGAGTCGCTACAATCCCAATCAATACTACTACAATAATCCCCGCATAAAAGAGGCCATCGACTTCCTTGGCGGCGGACTGAACGGACATCACTTCCCCGATGTGGTCAACTCCCTGTTGCATCGGGATCCCTATATGGTGCTGGCCGACTTTGAAAGTTATTGCCGCGCCCAAGACAAGGTAAGCGAGTTGTACGGCAAACAGGAAATCTGGAACCGTATGGCCATCACCAATACCGCTATGGCAGGTCGTTTTGCCGCCGATCGTGCGGTAGAAGACTACGCCCGTGACATCTGGCATTGCAAGCCGGTCAAATAACAATGCAGACCCCTTATTTTTCACGAGACCCCCGCTACAAGACCCCCTTTGGGGCGATAAAGGCGGGGTCTCCCGTTAGTTTCAGGCTGTATTTGCCGTTGGATTGCAGTCGTGCGTGGCTGATCTATCATAAAGACGGCAAAGCAGAAATATGGCAAGACGTGTGGCGTACCACCCGTGGGGACGACAACGGCTGGTGGTGGGAGTGTATTATCACCCCCGCCGAGGCAGGGCTGTACTTTTATCATTTTTACTTTGATACCCCTTACGGACATAATCCCCTCACCCGCGGACGGGGTGGGGCAGGCATTATGAACGCCGACGGTCCCGACTGGCAGTTGACGGTGTATGACAAGGCTTATACCACCCCCGACTGGCTGAAGGGCGGCGTGATGTATCAGATTTTTCCCGATCGGTTTTGCGCCTCGGGCAAGGTCAAGTCGGGCGTGCCCGCCGATCGGTATCTTTACTCCGATTTTACGGGTCAGCCCTCCTTTGTCATTGACAAAACCGGTAAACAGCCGTTGCGCCTGAACAACGATTATTGGTGCGGCGACCTGAAGGGCATTGAAAGCAAGCTCCCTTATTTAAAGGAGTTGGGGGTCACCTGTCTTTACTTAAACCCCATTTTTGAGGCCCATTCCAATCACCGTTACAACACCGCCGATTATGGCAAGATCGACCCGCTGTTGGGGGATGAGCAGGATTTTAAAGACCTGTGTGATGCCGCCCACCAAATGGGCATCCGCATTGTGTTAGACGGGGTGTTTTCTCACACGGGAAGCGACAGCGTCTATTTCAACAAGGAAGAACGGTACGCAAAAAACGGAGCGGTCAACCGCCCCGATTCCCCTTACCGTTCTTGGTATACCTTTGTCAATTATCCCCATAAATACCACTCTTGGTGGGGATTTCAGACCTTGCCCGAGGTCAACGAGACCGATCCTGATTATATGGATTTTATTACGGGTAAAAAAGGCGTGCTTGCCCATTGGATGGCTCTTGGCGCCGACGGCTGGCGGCTGGACGTTGCCGACGAGCTGCCCGATCCCTTTTTGGATGGGGTGCGCAAGGCGGTAAAGACCGCCGCTCCCAACGGACTGGTGCTGGGAGAGGTGTGGGAGGATGCCACCAATAAGATCAGCTACGGCAAACGTCGCAGCTATTTGCTGGGCGGACAGTTGGACTCGGTGATGAACTACCCCTTTGCCAATGCGGTGGTGAATTTTATCCGCAACGGCGACGGCGAAGCCTTTACCGAATCGGTGATGGCGGTGGTGGAAAATTATCCCGCTCCCTCGTTGCACACCTTGATGAATCATCTGGGCACTCACGACACCAAACGGCTGATCACCGCCCTTGCGGGAGAAAATGAAAACGGACGGGATCGCCCCTGGCAAGCCAAGACCAAGCTGACCGACCGGCAATATCAGCAGGGAGAACGGCTGGTCAAGCTGGCAACCCTGTTGCAATATACCCTGCCGGGTGTGCCCTGCCTTTATTACGGGGACGAGTTGGGAATGGAGGGGTATCGAGATCCCTTCAACCGTGCTCCTATGGCTTGGGATCACCCGCCCCTGCCCGATTTAAAGGATTGGTATCAACAGTTGGGTAGGTGGCGCACCGCTCTGCCTATGCTGAAAACGGGGGATACCCTGCCCTACTACGCCGATCAAAACGTGGTAGCCTATTTGCGAAAGGCAAAGGGGCAAACCTTGTTGGTGGCGGTCAATCGGGGGGAAGAAGCCGCAACCCTTCCCCTGCCCGAGGATTGCAAAAACCCTTGCCCGCTGTTGGGAGAGATCATCAACAACGCCTTGGCGTTGCCTCCCGTGAGCGGCGGAATGCTGGAATATTAAAAAAAGGCTCTACAAGCACGAAGCGGCAGAGCCTTTTTGTTTGATTTTATTTCATAAATTCTTTGCACAGTTGACGACCAATATATAAAACGATCAAAATGCAAAAAGAAATGATCAGCGGAATAAAATAGTAAGCAATTTCGTACGTGCGGCCCACAATGAGGGCTGCACTTTTCACCAAATCTCGAACCGCTACTGTTCCGCATATAGCCAGTGACCACTTGAACAGTTCTGCAAGCAACCCGATTCCATGTACTAAAATGTTTTTAATCAATGAATCTCGGTCATCATAACGGATGACCATATACCCTAAAAAGCAGACGGTCAATGTGATAACCACCGGTAAAATCGATTGTGTGGCCGTAGCAAAGACGAAAAAAAACGCAACCAAAATCAAAGCAATGGGAGCAATGCTTTCGGGCAAAACCGAAACAAGGCGAAACACCTTCGGCAATGCCGTTTTGCGGGTAAAATGCATCAATACCGTCAGTCCAATACCCACCACAAGCGGCAGAATCGCCGATAAAATAACAATCAGCACGTTCGTTCCCAACCCGGATAAAATCATGGGAATCCACTCTATACTGTTCGAATACACAACCAAAACTCCTTTGCCATTTATTGTTTTCAGTATAATAGACTTATTGTAGTTTGTCAAGTTTTACCGCAGTCAAAGGCTTCTTGCATTTTTTTCTTGACATTTCGCAATTTTGCGATATAATATAGGTTGCCGTTGCGGAATTGTGTAAGGGTAGCACAGCAGACTCTGACTCTGTTTGTCTGGGTTCGAATCCTAGTTCCGCAGCCAAAGCCCCAAGGACGATAAGTTCTTGGGGCTTACTTCTTACCTATTACCTCTTCACTCTTACCTCAAAATGTCCTTGGGGCTTTGGGAAGTAATAGGTAAGAAGTAAGAGGTAATAAGTTTTTTGCAAGGCTTCGCCTTGCTCTTTTTGTTTTATAGCGGTATCGTTATTTTAGAAAGGCGGTAATATTATGGATATACCATATGTTCATCGTTAACATTGTAACACATAATACCTATAAAATAAACACACAATATGTTTATTATGAGGTGAAATGATGGCTGTAAAAAGTGTTTCCATACGAATTGAAGAAGAAATGCTCAATAAGATTGCGCACATTGCAGATTACGAGGGCAGAAGTGTGAACAGTCAAGTGTTGGTGTTGATCCGAGAACATATTAAAGCGTTTGAACAAGCTAACGGTGCAATTGACGGTACCATCACACCCGCCTCAAACGTAAAACCTACCCGAAAATAGCAAAAAACGCTCTGCGATAGGGAGACACTTCGTAAAGAAGTGTTCTCCCTACTTTCTTTTTATATAAAAATTGACATTTTTCTTTTGAAAGTGTCATAGTGGGTTACGCACTTTCAAAAGGTGCGTAACTATATTAAAATTAACCTAGATCAAAGATAAGAACAACAAGTGATATTGTGAGACAGGTCTCACAGTGATATTTTGCCTAACGGCAAAGTGATATTGAAACTTTTTAGTTTCAGTGATATTATATTCGCCTCCAAAACTGTCCGAAGGACAATATCACGATG
>JAFSIW010000022.1 GCA_017439545.1 Clostridia bacterium
CGATATTCGGCACAAAGCAAAGATAAATTTTTGATGAAATCGCGCAAAGCGCGATGAAATCCTCGTTTCACTCGGATGAAATCTGCTTTGCAGATGAAATTAAATCCGTCCTTTCCCGACGAAGTCGGATTTCATCACGAAGTGATTTCATCCCACGTTAGTGGGATTTATTCCGTCCGCAAGGACGGATTTAGTTGAAAAGAAACACCATTTGTCCGGTAGACAAATAGTGTTTCTTTTCTGGAGCAGGTGACGGGAATCGAACCCGCGTATCTGGCTTGGGAAGCGAGCGCTCTGCCATTGAGCTACACCTGCTTATCAATTTGCGGTAATCAGTATAGCATACTTTTTCCCATTTTGCAACCACAAATTTGCGTTTTTGCATTGAAAAAATTCCCCGTTTATGCTATACTACCTCTGCTTGTGCCTTGTTTTACAACACTTCGCACACTTTTTGCCCCAATTTGGGGATGGGATTGTATAAATATCATAAACTTTCCTTTTTTATTCATAAAACCTTGCATTTTATACGAATACTTGGTATAATTATTCAAAATCAACACAATGGGATGATATTCGATGAAAAAGATATTCATTGACGGTAAAGCCGGCACCACGGGGCTTCGCATTTATGAACGCTTGGGCGAACGGGCTGACATTCAGCTGCTCACCCTGCCGGAGGAACTGCGCAAAGACCCTGCCGCCAAAAAAGAGATCATCAATCAAAGCGACGTGGTATTTTTATGCCTGCCCGATGCCGCGGCAATAGAATCGGTGGCATTGGTGGAAAACCCCGATACGGTGGTCATTGACACTTCCACCGCTCACCGCACCAATCCGTTATTCACCTACGGATTCCCCGAGGTGGACGACGGTCTGCAGGCCGCTCTGCCCGCCGCCAAACGCATTGCGGTACCCGGTTGCCACGCCAGTGGTTTTATTGCGCTGATCGCTCCTTTGGTCAAAGCGGGCATTGTGGGCAAGGACGCCGCATTGTGCTGTCATTCCCTCACGGGATACAGCGGCGGCGGCAAGGCCATGATCGCCCAATATGAAGATGCCGAGACAGATCCCCTGCTTACCGCACCCCGTCAATACGGGCTGACCCAATCCCACAAGCATCTGCCTGAAATGCAGGCGGTCACGGGACTTACCACTGCTCCCATCTTTTGCCCCATTGTGGCAGACTTTTACAGCGGGATGGAAGTGACCGTTCCCCTGTTCAAAAAGGATCTGCTTCAAGGGGATATCCAAGCCATCAAAGAGGTTTACAAGAAGCAATACCGATCCTCCCTTGTGTATTATAACGAGAATGCCGACGAAAGCGGGTTTATCAGCGCAGGCAAGCTTTCGGGCACCGACCAGATGGAAATTACCGTGGCAGGCAACGAGGAGCGGATTCTGCTCATTGCCCGTTACGACAACTTAGGCAAAGGCGCTTCGGGCGCGGCGGTGGAATGCTTAAACTACGTGCTTGGGGTCGACCCCACCACCGGACTTGTGTTACAAGACAGATAAAGGAGTTACCACTATGAACATCACAGCCATTTCGGGCGGCGTTTGCGCCGCAACAGGCTTTACTGCCAACGGCATTCATTGCGGCATTCGCAAAAACAAAGAAAAACGGGATCTTTCGTTGATCGTCAGCCAAGTTCCCGCCTCTGCCGCCGCCGTATACACCACCAATCTGGTAAAAGGCGCGCCTCTGGCGGTCACCAAGGCACACATTGCCGACGGAAAAGCCCGCGCCATCCTTTGCAACAGCGGCAATGCCAACACCTGCAACGCCGACGGTCCGCAGGTAGCAGAAGATATGTGTCAACTGCTGGCCGATGAAATGGGCATCCACGCTTCCGACGTGGTGGTTGCCTCCACCGGTGTCATCGGACAACCTTTGGACATCACCCCCATTCGGGAAGGGATTCCCGCTTTGGTGGCAGGTCTGGGCGATCACAGCGATTTTGCCGCAGAAGGCATTATGACCACCGACACCATAAAAAAAGAGATCGCCCTTTCCTTTACCGTAGGGGGCAAAGAATGCAAGATCGGCGGCATTGCCAAAGGCTCGGGGATGATTCATCCCAATATGGCCACCATGCTGGTGTTCATCACCACCGACTGCGCCATTTCTTCCGAAATGTTGCAAAAAGCCTTATCTCACGACATTCAAAACACCTTTAATATGACCAGTGTGGACGGCGACACCTCCACCAACGATATGGTCACCGTTTTAGCCAACGGTCTGGCAGGCAATGAGGAAATTGTTGCCGAGGGGGACGATTTCACTGCTTTTATGACCGCTTTGAACTCCCTGACCATGCAACTGTGCCGCTTGATTGCAGGCGACGGTGAAGGGGCTACCAAGCTGTTGGAATGTAAAGTCAGCGGCGCCGCCACCAAGGAGATTGCCAAAACCGTTGCCAAATCGGTCATCTGCTCTTCGCTGGTAAAAGCCGCCATGTTCGGCTCGGACGCCAACTGGGGACGGGTGCTGTGCGCCATCGGTTACAGCGGTGTGAACACCGATCCCAACACCATCGGGGTATGGTTTGAGTCCCAAAAGGGAGAGATCGTGGTGTGTCAAAAGGGCGCAGGCGTTCCCTTTTCGGAAGAAATCGCCAAAGAAATTCTGCTGGAAAAAGAAATCACCATCAAGGTGGATTTAGGGCAAGGCAACCAATCGGCCACCGCTTGGGGTTGCGATCTGACCTATGACTACGTGAAGATCAACGGGGATTACAGAACCTGATAACGGTAGTTTTGTTATCATTCAACTCTAGGGTAGAGTGACAAAACCGAACCCGCCTCAATGCGGTATATTTCGGGTCTTTCTTCCCCAATCGTTCTTGAAAGGCGACAGCCTTCCTTCGCCCGATTGAGAAACAAATCCCTCAAAATCTCCTCCCATTGAGGTCGAA
>JAFSIW010000023.1 GCA_017439545.1 Clostridia bacterium
CCTGCAAATTCACACTTCATCCTCCGAAAAACTCGGCGGCAGAAATTTCTTCGAACCTACAAATAAAATTTTTTTGTGTTTCAGGAAGTCGCAAACCGCAGGCATACTCCCGTATGTCAAGGTTTAAGACGATGTGAAACCGTAAAAATTCATTTGTAGGCGTTGGCAGGTTCGAGTTCTGCCAACTTACACATATGTATTCACGATATTATAACACACTTTGGTTTTGAGCACAACAATTTATGGAAAAAAATTTATTTTTATAAAATTTGACCTTTTTTGACCTTGACTTTCTTTGACCAATGTGCTATCATAAGAATCAGAGAGGGGAAATCCCCTACAGAAAGGATGACCGTATATGCGCATCAGCGATCTGGTAACCCAACGAATTTTAGAAATACTGCAAGAGCAAAACGGCACCGCCGAGATCCGCCGCAACGAGCTGGCGGAAACCTTGGGTTGTGTGCCCAGCCAAATCAATTACGTCATTACTTCCCGCTTTACCCCTGAACACGGCTATAACGTAGAAAGCCGCAGAGGGGGCGGCGGTTACATCCGCATCACCCGTGTGCGAATGGACCGCGGTTCGGTGGTCATGCATCTGGTCAACTCCATCGGGGGACGGATGGATCATCCCACCGCACGGGCCATCATCGGCAATCTTGCCGAGCAAAACGTGATTTTGCCCCAAACCGCCGCCGTTATGGAAGCCGCCATGCGGGACCGTTGCTACAGCGGCGTTCCCGTGGAGGTACGGGACTATCTGCGGGCGGGTATTTTAAAACAAATGCTCATCAATACTTTATAAGGAGTGGTCGTTATGCTATGTCAACGTTGTGGCAAAAATCCTGCCACCACCCATATCCGCACCTCTATCAACGGGGTGCAACAAGAAGCCATGCTGTGCAGTGAATGCGCCGCCAAAGAAGAATGGAGCGGACTGTCCTCCTTGTTTACCGGCGGTCTGTTGGGGTCGCTGCTGAAAAACGATCTGTCGGGCACCACCGCGGCAGGGGCGGTGCGATGCACCCGTTGCGGCATCAGTTTTGAAGAGATCGCCCGTTCGGGCAAGGTGGGCTGTGCCGATTGCTATAAGCAGTTTCGGGATAAACTCACCCCTACGGTAGAGCGGCTTCACGGCAAGGCCGACCACGTGGGCAAAACGCCCCGCCGTCAGCCTGTGCAAAATCAAAAATCCCAATTGGAACAATTAAAAGAACAACTGGCAAACGCAGTAGAAGCCCAAGAATTTGAATTGGCTGCCCAGCTGCGTGACCGAATTCGTGAAATGGAGGGGAATGCACAATGAGTGAAAACAAATGGTATACCCTTTCGGGGGAACAAGACGATATTGTGGTCAGTTCCCGTATTCGGCTGGCACGCAATCTGGCGCACCTTCCCTTTTCCTCCCGTATGACCGTGGAACAACGGCGAGAGGTAGAAGCTACCGTGCGGGACGTTCTTGCCGACAGCGGAGCGGATCTCGGCTTTTTTGCCGCCGATGCCACCTCATCCGATGCCCGTCGCGCCATGGCGGAACGGCATATCATTAGCCGTGAATATGCCGAAAGCGGTCGCAATCGGGCAATGATGTTAAGCGAAGACGAATCGGTGTGTCTGCTGTTGTGCGACACCGACCATATCCGCCTGCAGGTGATGACCGCAGGGCTGGAACTGACCCGTGCCTATGAAACCGCCAATCGATTGGATGACATCATCGGCTCGGCCGTTGCATATGCTTTTGATGAAAAGTGGGGTTATCTCACCGAATGTCCCACTGACCTTGGCACCGGCATGAAAGCCTCGGTGCTGTTGCATCTGCCCGCTTTGGAAGCCACCGGCGGCATTGAAACGTTGGCCAAAGCGGTGGGCAAGATCGGGCTGACCTTGCGGGGCACCTTTGGTGAAGGCAGTAACGTGTCGGGCAGTTTATATCAACTGTCTAACCGCATTACCATGGGCATGGATGAGCCGTCGGCGCTGGAAAACCTGCGTTCCATTACCCTGCAGGTCATCGCCCAAGAGGTGGATGCCCGTAAAAATTTGTCGGCATTAAAAATAGAAGATGCCGCCTACCGTGCCTTGGGACTGTTAAAACACGCCCGTATTTTGTCGGTGCGGGAGTTTACCGATGCCTTGTCCCACCTGCGGTTGGGAGTATCCATGGGCTTGGTGAAAGAGGTGTCGGTTGCTACCATCAACACGCTAAATGCCCAAATGCATCCCGCCACCCTGCTTCTCACCCATCCCGAAGCCGACAGCACCGAGAAGCGGGACGTGATTAGGGCCACCAAAGTGCGGGCAGAATTATCTTGAGACGTTTGGTGAGCGAAAGTGAACTTTTTCCGCTCCTCGGCGTATCGCATACGCCTATCGGTGCGGAGAAAAGCCCCCTTTCATCCCACCAAATCCTCAAGGGCAGAGGAAGGACGTTTGGTGAGCGAAAGCGAACTTTTTTCGCTCCTCGGCGTATCGCAACCACGAACCATTCTTCCGTAATTGCCCGTAGGGGCGGGCGTCCCCGACCGCCCGTTTTGGATGATCTACCTTCTGTTTTGTAGGGGCGGATGCCCACATCCGCCCGCGGTGGAGGGGAAAAACAAAAGACGCGGATTCTTCGCTTGCGCTCAGAATGACACCTGAGTTGTAAAATAAAGTTGTCATTGCGAGCCCCGTAGGGGCGTGGCAATCCGTAGAATACGGATTTTTCGCTTGCGCTCAGAATGACAGATTGATTGCGAAATACACGTTGTCATTGCAATTTGTTTTCGCGGGATGTCGTGGGCGCCATCCCCTACCAATTCTGACGTAGCCGAACCCCCCGAACCGTCACCGAAACGTAAAACACAACCAATCCATTCACAAGGAGTGATTTTTATGTACCGTTTTAACGGATTTACCGAAAAAGCCAATCGGGCTTTAAACATTGCCATTGAGCAGGCACAGGACTTCGGTCACACCTACATTGGCAGCGAACACATTTTGCTGGGCATTTTATACGAGGGAAGCGGTACTGCTTCGGCGCTGTTGCAAACCAACGGCGTTTCTGCCGAGGCCATTACCGAACTGCTGACCGAGCGGGTAGGGCAAGGCTCCCGCACCCGTCTGACCCCGTCGGATATCACCCCCCGTGCCAAGCGGATCTTAGAACTGTCCATTGCCGCCGCCCGTTCCATGAACAGCGGCTACGTGGGCACCGAGCACATCCTGCTTGCCATTTTAAAAGAGGGGCAAAGCTATGCGGTGGGCTTTTTAGAAGAATTAGGGGTGGATCTTGACAAACTCACCGAGCAGATCGCAGGAGCAGGCGCACCCGGAAACGTCCCCCGTCACGCAGGCAAAAAGTCTGCCAAAAAAGAGGGGGATACCCCCACGCTGGACAAATTCGGTCGGGACTTAACCGCCGAAGCCAAAGAAGATAAAATTGACCCGGTCATTGGGCGGTGCGGCGAAATTGAACGGGTGATTCAGATCCTCACCCGCCGCACCAAAAACAATCCTTGCCTGATCGGCGAGCCGGGGGTGGGCAAAACCGCCATTGCCGAAGGGCTGGCGCTGAAAATTGCCCACGACGAAGTGCCCGAACTGCTCCACGGCAAACGGGTGGTGTCGCTGGACCTCACCGGCATGGTGGCAGGCACCAAATACCGTGGGGATTTTGAAGAACGCATCTCCACCGCCTTGGAAGAGGTCAAAAAAGCAGGCAACATTATTTTGTTTATCGACGAGGTGCATACCCTCATCGGGGCAGGCTCGGCCGAAGGTTCTACCGATGCCGCCAATATTTTAAAACCCTCTCTCGCCCGCGGGGAATTGCAGGTCATCGGGGCGACCACCATCAACGAATACCGCAAAAATATTGAAAAAGATGCGGCGTTGGAACGGCGTTTTCAACCGGTCACGGTGGGTGAGCCCACGCAGGATGAGGCCATTGCCATTCTGAAAGGCCTGCGGGATAAATACGAAGCCCATCATCGGGTGAAGATCACCGACGATGCCATTACCGCCGCCGTTACCCTGTCGGCACGGTATATTTCCGATCGCTTTTTGCCCGATAAGGCCATTGACCTGATCGACGAGGCAGGCTCACGGGTGAAACTGCGCAGTTATACCCCGCCCGAAGAGATCAAGCGGTTAGAAGAAGAGATCCGCCAACTGGAAGCCGAAAAAACCGCCAGCGTCAACGCACAGGATTTTGAAGGGGCTGCTCGGCTGCGGGACAAAGAAAAACACGGCAGAGAACTGTTGGAACACAAAAAAGAAGAGTGGAAACAGACCCAAGAGCACTCGATGGGAGAGGTAACTCCCGACGAGATTGCCGCCATTATTGCCGGCTGGACAGGGATTCCCGCCACCAAACTCACCGAAGAAGAGGGCAAACGCCTGCTTCGTATGGAAGAGGAACTCCACAAGCGGTTGGTGGGGCAGGACGAAGCGGTCACCGCCGTTGCCAAAGCCATCCGCCGAGGCCGAGTGGGGCTGAAAGACCCCAAACGACCCACAGGCTCGTTTTTGTTCCTCGGTCCTACGGGGGTGGGCAAAACCGAACTGTGCAAAACCCTTGCCGAAAGTATGTTCGGCAGCGAATCGGCTATGATTCGGTTTGATATGTCGGAATATATGGAAAAACACACCGTTTCCCGTCTGGTGGGCTCGCCTCCCGGCTACGTGGGCTTCGACGAAGGCGGTCAACTCACCGAGCAGGTGCGCCGCAAGCCCTATTGCGTGCTGTTGTTTGACGAAATCGAAAAAGCCCATCCCGACATTTTCAACCTGCTGCTGCAGATTTTAGAGGATGGGGTGCTGACCGATTCCCAAGGGCGCAAGGTGGACTTTAAAAACACCGTGATCATTATGACCTCCAACATCGGCGCGAAAGCCATCAGCCAAAAGAGCAGTTTCGGCTTCGGTATTACTGCCGACGAGACCGCCGATCAGAAAAAGATCAAAGAAGAGGTCATGAGCCAACTGAAAACCGCTTTCCGTCCCGAGTTTATCAACCGCATTGACGATATCATCGTCTTTAAGCAGCTCACCCGTGAGGATATCGGCGAGATCGCCCGCCGTATGCTGGACGTGCTGTCTCGTCGGGTGGCGGACAACGTCGGGGTGACCCTCACCTTTGAGGAGTCCGCGCTGGATCGCTTGGCCGAGCTTGGCTTTGATAAGGTGTACGGTGCCCGTCCCCTGCGCCGCGCCATTCAGTCTAACGTAGAAGACCTGTTGAGCGAAGAGATTTTGGAAGGCAAGATTCAAAACGGGGATAAGGTGATGTGCAAGGTTACCGACGACACCTTTGTGTTTGAAAAAACCGAATAAGCACAAAAACCACCTATGGTACGCCATAGGTGGTTTTGCTTTGTTCTTTTATTTAACGGCTGCCCATTTTCGGTACTTGGCACAGGTTGTGCCGTGTCCGGCACAGGGGTTGGATTTAGCACCTACGAAGCATTTCCCGCTGGTGTCGGGGCCGGCGGTTTCAGCCGCACCGTGGATGTTCACCTTGCGGTCGCCACCCCAGTTGGCACAGGTTGCACAAAATTTGGCTTTTGTTGTATAACTCATATAACGTTCTCCTTTCTGTTGTGATAGAATCGGTTTGTTACCGTAAAAGGGTCATAACAATGTCGCCTTGCCCCACCAGCCGACCGTAAAAGTCGTGGGTTTTGTTGGTGGAACGGTCGTAATACCCCAATCGGCGACCGTAAAAATCGCTTAACCATTTTTTGTTGCCCGACCACTCGGTAAAACCGATGATTTTTCCGGTCCAATCTTTAATGGGTTCTCTTGCCACGGGGGATCATCCTTTCTTTATTGGTTTTCTTGTTCTGCTTTGATGATTTCTTCTAAAGCATCTTTATAATAGGCGTCCAATGCATCGTCGCAAATCCGAACCATATTGAAAAAGTTTTCGACAGAGTAGTTACCGTTTTCGAAAAGTTTGCGTTGTTCGGGGGTGGTTTCCTCTGCTTGTGCAAAAGAGTGGTGTTCTAACAATACATCAAACAGCGTGTTGGCAAGATTTTGAGAGTCGCTGTCCAAAACGTAAATCATATGATAGGCAACGAAACTGATGTTTTCTATAAACTTTACGCGTCGTTGGTCCATAAGTTTTGAAGCTATCGACGAATCGGAACCGAATGTTTTGCCACTATCTAAAGAAACAGAGGTCAAGTAAGAATAAGCGGTGCCGTTTTGAAGCAATAGCTTGAATTTTACAAAAAGGGTGTTTCCCGATAAATTCAATTCTTCAACGAGGGCTGACTGAATGTCGTCTTCGGTGAATTCGTCTAAAATAGAGAATTTTTTCACCGTTGCCATTTCGGTTTTGGTAACCGCTGCTTGATACACAAGAAACCGTTCTACCGCAGAGTCTTTTTTATTGGTAATTTCATTTACACGGAATTTGAAACCGATGTAATTTTCAATGCCTTCTCCTGTTGTTAAGGTTTCGCCGTAAACATGAGAACTGTCATCCATTTCGTTGATCCGTTTGGAAATCTCTTGTCCTTCTTTCATTTGCTCCGCAACCGAGCCTGCTTTTTCAGAAACCGCTTTTGCCGCTCCCTTTAATTTGTCCATAAATCCCATAATGTTTTCTCCTTTTCTGCATTTTTGCATATAATTTCATATTGATCAGCACGATATTCCTGTTTGTTGAATAGTGTTCACCAATATTTGCTCCATTTTAACATAGAATAATTAAAAAGTAAATAGTGTTCAACAAAAAAGCGGAGGATTTTTTATGTTTAAAATAAAAGCCGCTGACGGAACCAACAATCTTTGCGGTCAAACGGTGGCACGTTTGCGCAAGGAACGTCGGCTTTCTCAGCGAAAATTAGCGGCAAAAATGCAACTTCTTGGTTTTGATGTAGATCATTACTTTATCCGTCGGGTGGAAAACGGTGAGAGGTTTGTCACCGACATTGATTTGGTAATATTCTGCAAAGCATTGGAAGTACCGATTTCGGCTGTATTGTCAGCGGAGGACGTAGAGCTGTAACTTTTCCATCCCACCCCATTGTAACAGAGTGTTTCGTCAAAGTCTTATGCTGCCAGCATAGTTGAAAATTTTTTTGTAGTGTGATATGCTAGGGTAGAGCGGCAAATCCGAACTGGGTTTTTAAAGGCGGATTTGTCACTCTACCCTATGATTATTACAACACGGCGAAGGATGAAAATGATGGAAAAAAACACGTCGAAAATTGTAGAAGAATTGCAGCTTTGCGATGATTTTGCCACCTTTTATCACGAGAATAAGAACTATATGGTAGAACAAAGTCTATCCCAACTGCTTGGCGAATTATTGGAACAAAAGCAATTAAAAAAATCCCAGGTCATTCGCAATGCTGAATTGTCGGAGGTTTACGCATACCAAATTTTCTCGGGCTTGCGAGTACCCGAGCGAAATAAGTTGCTGTGTTTAGCCATTGGTATGCAACTGAATTTAGAGCAGGTACAAACCCTTCTGAAATGTGGCGGATACTCTCAGTTATACGTAAAAATTCCTTTTGACAGCATTGTGTTGTATGGTGTGTGTAAGGGCCTTTCGGTGATGGAAATCAATCAACTGCTGTACGAATACGGCTTGGAAACCTTGGGGTGATAGAATGAAACAATGTCCCTTTTGCAAGGCGGAACTTTCGGATGAGGCGAATTTTTGCCTATACTGCATGACTTCGCTGGATCAAAAAGAAACGGTTACCCCGTTGCCCAAACACAGAAAAAGATGGGTGCTTGTTGTACTTTCCCTTTTGTTGGTGCTCACGTTGCTTTTGGTGATATTCCAAGGAAAAAACACACCTGTGCCGGTCGACAATGCGACCCCTACGGCTACGGATGCGGATCGCAACAGCATTCCTGCCGACTCGGCTTTGGCAGATGAAACGGCATCGGCATCTTCTTTCGTTCATGATTCTCAGCAGACAGAGGCACAACCCTCCTCCACGGGATCGGTACCTGCCCACGTTACGTCTTTTGCCGCAAGTTCCTCGGCACAATCCTCTCGGGTGAGCCAACCAAACAGTTGGTTGCCCGAATCGTCAAAGGCAAACACTTCGCAGAATGAGGTATCTTCTGTGCCGTCTGACGACGTGGTATATTTGGTGAGAGATGCGGTGAAAACCGACGATTTCAATCTTTCGTCCACCGTTACGCAAGGCGCAGTTGTGGTGATTGGGGTATCTCGGTCACCCTCCGACGGGGTGTTTCGCATTCCTGAAACCATTGGCGGAAAACCTGTGGTTGCGGTTATGGCCAATGCCTTTACTTCGGTAAAAGGACAGGTGAAAACCGTGATTTTACCGCCTAGCGTGAAAACGGTATGGAATTTTGCGTTTGCAGGCTGCACCGAATTGTCTCATGTGTATTTAGAGGGTAAGGCGATTTATATTGAGGCGCAGGCATTTGACCAATCGGCACGGTTTACCTTGCATTGCTCCGCCGATTGCTCTGACCGCAATTTCAGATACTATAAAAACACAGCCTCCCAATACGGCGGGGTATATGAAGAGTGGAACGGGTGATGGTATGATACGCGAAGAATACATCGCCCGTATGCTGACGGGTTATAGTCTGGTGCGTGTGTTGTCAGAGAAAAACGGATGTCGGGTGTTACAGTTGCGACACAAGCAACAGCAAAAGGATTTGGTGTTGCGAAGTTTTGAACAGCCGGTTGGTGCGTATGAATGTTTGCGGTGTTTTGCTTGTGAAAATTTGCCGTTGATTTATGATGTGATTGCGGTGGACGACGGACAAATTGTGCTGGAAGAATATATCGAAGGTCTGACGGTAACCCAAGTGATGGAAAGCGGACGGTATCGGTATGACGGCGCCAAAAAGGTGATGCAAGGCGTTTTAAATGGCTTGCATTGGTTGCATCAACAAAATCTGGTGCATCGGGATGTGAAACCGGATAATGTGATTATCACCAAAGAGGGTCGGGTTGTGTTAATCGACCTGAATGCGTCCCGAAAAATGTCTAACGCCTCTCGGGATACGGTGATTATGGGCACGGTGGGCTACGCTTCACCGGAACAACTGGGTCTTTCCCAAAGCGATTTCCGTACCGATTTGTATGCAGCCGGGGTGTTGCTGAACGTGATGATAACCGGAAAACACCCGAGTCAAAAAATGGCAAAGGGTAAGGTTGGACGAATTGTGAGAAAATGCACCGAGGTAAATCCCGACCGCCGATACGATTCGGCGCAACAGTTGGCGGCGGCGTTGTAAGTATGGCGACACTT
This sequence comes from Clostridia bacterium, assembly GCA_017439545.1. Lineage (GTDB taxonomy): Bacteria > Bacillota > Clostridia > Oscillospirales > Acutalibacteraceae > UMGS1484. The sequence goes on from JAFSIW010000023.1 coordinate 9,246, forward strand.
GTCAAGTTTTTTGGTTGCAAAACCCGACAAAGTGTGGTATGCTGTGGAGGTTAAGACTGATTGATACAGAATCGGAGTGATTCCCATGAGTGAACAACAAAGAAAATCCGCAAAAAGCACGGCGGTGGCGATTTTTCTCATCGCCTTGCTGGTGGTGGGCGTAGTACTGCTGTTTGTGGGGCAAGAGATCGGCGAACAAAGGAAAAAGAATGCCATGACCCCCACCGACGTTACCCCCACCGGAGTGACCTGGAGCGATATGGTAACCCCCACCGACAGCGACCTGGCAGAATAATCGGTATCAACAAAACACCTGCTCGTGGAGAGAGGCACTTCGTAAAGAAGTTGTCTCTCTCGTTTTTTATCTACACAAAACAAATGACACTTTACACATTGAATGTGAAAGTGTCATAGTGGGTTACATCCTTTGAGAAAGGTAAATACTTGCCGAAAATAAGGAATATCTTTCTCGGCAGGTAAAGTGATATTGCAAACTATCGTTTGCAGTGATATTTTTGCCAAAAGGCAAAAGTGATATGAAAACCTCGCGGTTTTCGTGATATTATATTCGCCCTAAAAACTGCCCGAAGGGCAATATAACTATGCACAGCATAATATCACTGCGAAGCAATATCACTCGCCGTCAGGCGAATATAACTGAGGCGCACTTCCTTACGGAGTGCGCCTCGAGCAGGTGTTTTGTTTTTGGTCGAACTATGCCAGTTTGACCACGGTCAGGGAAGAATCTCCGTAATTCACCGTATCGGGGGTGGGGTTGATGAGGGTGAGGATATCCCCTGCGGCGGCGGTGATGACGGTGGATACCGACAAGGGCGCGGTAGTGCCTGCCGCCTTGGTAAAGGTGGTGGTAGCGGCGGGGATCTGGGTGCTGTTCTGCGTCAGCGCTACGCCCACGGCGGTTTGGGTGGGATCGCAGGCGGTGCCGTTATAGGTGACGGCGTACAGCCCTGCCTCGGTCAGGGTGACGGTATCGGGTGCGGTAAAGGTGATGGCTGTGCCGCCTGTGGCGGTGGTTGTGCCAAGATCCAAGGCGTCCAGCGTGGTCACTGCCTGGCAGGCGGGATTGGCGGCTGCCAGTACCTCCCCTGTGCCGGCAGGACCTTGGGGACCCACGGGACCTTGAGGACCTTCGGGACCGGCGGGACCCTGCGCCCCCGTAGCACCCACGGGACCTTGAGGACCTTCGGGACCAGCGGGACCTTGCGCCCCCGTAGCACCCACGGGACCTTGAGGACCTTCGGGACCGGTAGGACCTTGCGCCCCCGTAGCGCCCACGGGACCTTGAGGACCTTCGGGACCAGCGGGACCTTGCGCCCCCGTAGCGCCCACGGGACCTTGAGGACCTTCGGGACCGACCGGACCCTGTGCCCCCGTAGCGCCCACGGGACCTTGAGGACCGGCGGGGCCAACAGGACCTTGTGCCCCCGCAGGACCTTGCGGACCTTGGGGACCGGCAGGACCCTCGGGTCCCACAATGGCGGAGGGGCAACAACCGTTGCAACCGCAACCGCCGCTGAGGTTTTCGTTGAGATAGCGAATCATACAAAAACTCCTTTCTTACAAAATGGCAGAGCGCTCTCTGCACTATTACCATATGCCGAAAGAAGTTTTTGGGTGAAAACTCTTTACATTTGCTTTATAGCGTGCTATACTGTGAAAAACCATAACAGAGTAGGCTGGCAAGCGTTACAGTGCCCACAGAACGGGGAGTTGTCTGTGGGACGAATGGATTTCCTGCGATTTGCAAGCCGCATCCCGCTGTCGCACATAAGATGATGACGCCTCTTATCCTGCGGCAACTGTCGCATGGTTAGGAGGATTTTTTATGTTAAAAACCAAAGATGTATCGGTGCTGTCTCTTTCCTATTGGAGGGAGGCGGCCGCCCAGTTCGCCAATCTGAAAATGGTGTCGTTGGCGGCAGTGTTCATCGCCTTGCGGGTGATCTTAAAGCTGCTGACCGTGAGCATTACCCCCAGTTTGCACATTGAATTTGACTTTTTGGCAGATGCCCTCGGCTCGGCGATATTCGGACCGCTTATGGGGCTTGCCTGCGGTGCCATCACCGACACCATCAATGCGGTGTGCTTTCCCGTGGGACCCTATTTTCCCCCGTTTATCGTGCAAGAAATGCTGGGTTCGTTTTTGTTTGGTCTGTTTTTGTGGCGACGGAATCTGTCGGTCAGCCGCTTGCTGGTGAGCAAAGCGGTGGATACGGTAGTGTGCAATATGGTGCTCAATTCTCTGCTGCTGATGTGGATGTTGGGCGGCAATTACGCCTTTATGACCTTGCCCAGACTTGTGAAAAACATCGCCTTTTATCCCGTGGAGTGCTTTTGTCTGGTGCTGGTGTTCAGCGCCGTCTTGCCGGGACTGGCGCGGTTGCCCATAGGCGAGCGGATCAAAGCCGCCAATTTGCATATGACGGGGCGGCACTATCTGGTGCTGGGCATTATGCTCACCGTCTCGGTGGCGGTCATGGTGCTGTTTTGCATCTTCGGTTTGCCCCTGTTTTTGAAAAAGTAAGAAAGAGCAGAATAAAAGCGGTGTCACGTTAGCGTGATACTCTTAACGGAGTATCACGCAACTCTATTCGCCTGACGGCGAGTTATATTGCTTCGCAGTGATATTATGCTACGCATAGTGATATTGTCCTGCGGACAGTTTATGGCGAATAGAATATCACGAAACCGACAGGTTTCATATCACTTTCTTTTGGAAATATCTCGCCACAGGCGAGGTTTTTTCAAAAGAAAATATCACGCTGACTTTAGTCAGCATATCACTTATCAGACAAAAAGAAAGAGAAGACTCGTTGCAAAAAACGAATCTTCTCTTTTCTGTTGTTGGTGGGTTTGGGCTACTGCCCAAGTACATTTGTACTTACAAATGCGATGCCGGTTCTTAGCTGAATTTAAAAGAATTCTATTTTCTCCGATAAGAACAACGCGCTTTTGTGACACCTCGGTTTGTTTTGATTGTTTATCGGGCTTTTACCGCCTGCGCGATCAGATCGGCGCACAGCTCCATTCCCAAAGAGCTGCTGCTGAGGATCATATCGTAATGCTCTTTGGCGCCCCAGTTTCGATCACTGTAAAAATGATAATGACGGGCACGCTGTTTATCCTTATTGCGCACCGCTTTTTCGGCGCGGTCGGCAGGCAGACCGTATTCACTGACGGCTCGTTTGATCCGATAATCGATATCGGCGCAAATGAACACCGAAAACAGATCGGGATGCTCCCGCAATACGTAATCGGCGCAACGACCGACAATGACGCAACTGCCTTTTTCGGCAAGCTCCCGAATGATCTCGCTTTCAGCCTCGAACACCCGATTGGAGAATGCCACTCCCGAAGCGGTCACCGTATGTCCGCCCATGGAAAGATTGAACAGCATACTGTTGTTAAACCGTTGCTCCTCCTGCTCAATAAACTCGGCAGAAAGCCCCGTTGCCTCGGCGGCCCGATCAATAATGGAACGGTCATAAAAGGGAATACCCAACCCCTCGGCCACTGCCTGACCGATTACCCGTCCGCCGCTGCCGAATTCTCGGCTGATGCAAATTACGGTGTTTTTCATACCATCACGCTCCTTTTGTTCAGTATACCACAAGTTCGGGGATTTGAAAACAAAAAAATACTCCCGAAGTCAAAAAACTTCGGGAGCGATCGGTCAGTGGATTAAGCCTTTTTTCTGATGACAGCCTTGAGGACGAACATGGTAGCGGCCATCAGCGCAAAGCTGACGGGTAGCATGATCCAGGCATTGGGCACAAAGCCTGCGATCACGTAGCACACAAAGGATACACCGGCAACCATCAGCGAATAGGGAAGCTGGGTGGAAACGTGGTTGATGTGGTTGCATTGGGCACCGGCCGACGCCATAATGGTGGTGTCGGAGATGGGAGAGCAGTGGTCACCGCAAACCGCACCGGCCATGCAGGCAGAAACTGCCACAATGGTGATGTTGCCGTCCCCAGCACCAAACACGCTGAGCACGATGGGAATGAGAATACCAAAGGTACCCCAGGAAGTACCGGTGGCAAAGGACAGACCCACAGCAATCAAGAAGATGATGGCGGGCAGTAATGCTTGCAGAGAAGCGGCAGAGCCTTCCACCAATTGAGAAATGAAGATCTTGGCGCCCAAGCTGTCGGTCATGGACTTCAGCGTCCAAGCACAAACCAGAATCATAATGGCAGGAACCATGGCTTTAAAGCCTTCGGGCACACAATTCATAATGTCTTTAAAGGAGATAACGCGGCGAATCAAGAAGTACAGCACCGCAAACACAATGGTGATGAAGGAGCCGTAAACCAAGCCAACCGAAGCATCACTGTTGGAGAAGGCGGTGATGAAATCCTTGTAACCGTCGGAATCGGCAGTAAAGAAGCCGCCGGAGTAGATCATACCGATGACGCAGGCGATGATCAAAAATACTACGGGCAGAATCAGGTCGATCACCTTGCCCTTGGGATTGGCTTCTTTGCTCATTTCGTTGGCCATTTCTTCCATACCGGTGGTGTAGATGTCGCCGTTTTTGGCGTTTTCTTCGTGCTTCTTCATAGGACCGAAGTCAAAGTTCAGCACAGCGAACAGCACCATGGTGAGAAGGGTCAGCAGCGCGTAGAAGTTAAAGGGAATGGCTTGAATAAACAGAGACATACCGCTGGTAGAGCCTGCCCCCGCGGCAAAGCCTGCCACGGCAGCCGCCCAAGAAGAAATGGGAGCAATAATGCAAACGGGAGCGGCGGTAGCGTCGATCAAATAAGCCAGCTTGGCACGAGAAATCTTGGCCTTGTCGGTCACGGGACGCATCACCGAGCCCACGGTCAGGCAGTTAAAGTAGTCGTCAATAAAGATGAGCACGCCCAGCGCAATGGTGGCGAGCTGTGCGCCCAAACGGGATTTAATGTGCTTGGAGGTCCAACGACCGAAGGCGGCGGAGCCGCCTGCCTTGTTCATCATGGCAACCAAAGCGCCCAGCAGCACCAAGAAGATGAGAATACCGGCGTTGTAAGAATCGGCAAGGCTGCCTACAAAGCCATCGCTGAACACGTGGGTGACGGTGGTTTCAAAGTTGAAGTTAGAGTAGATGATACCGCCGGCCAGAATCCCCACAAACAAAGAGGAATACACCTCTTTGGTGATCAGAGCCAGACCGATGGCCAGAATGGGAGGCAACAAAGCCCAGAAGGTGGCGTAGGCGGGAATATCCTGACGTACGGTAGCCAGGGCATCGTTGAGATGCTCGTCGAATTGGGGGTCGGAATTCAGGTTGTCGGCATAGCCGTCAACGTAGGCGTGAGCCGATTCGCTGTCGGCCAGATCGTATTCTACTGCATCGTCCCCTTCGCCCAGGGTAAAGGTGGCGGCAACGTCGGTAGCGGTCACGTCAGAAGCGGCAAACGCCGAAACGCAGAAAATGCTGACGGTGAGCACCACGATGGCAAGCAGAGAGACCCAAAGCCGTTTGGTTTTGCGGATTTGCATTGCGGATTCCTCCTAAAAATAATAAAAATAAAACTGTGACAGAGTATGACCTGTCACAGCAGAACCAAAAGGGGTAATGATAGCGCTCCACAGTGTGACAGTTTGCAGGATCTTCTCCTGCAACCCAGCCGAATCGGTCAAACAAGGCAAACCGAGTCGACTTCGGCGATGACCCTTTCCCGCAAAACAGCCTTGATCTTTTGCTTGCGGTACTGATGTTTTTCGCACCTCTATCAAAATTCGTTCTTATCATACCATCCCCTGCGACAAATTGCAACAAAAAAATTTTCGATTTTGATGAGATAATCGCCGCGGTGGATTGTTTAATAGACGAAGGGGCACTCCGATACCCTATGGGGAGGAAGTTTTTATGTTGCCGCGCACCGTCGGAATGTCCCTTTTACCCTTGACGATATGTATATATCGTATAATTATGACAGAGGAGAGTTTCCTTTCGATCATCCAAAGGAGTGTTGAATATGAACAAACGAATCATAGCGATTTTACTTTCGGTTTTGCTGATGAGTGTTGCCGCAATGCCCGCCGCGGGTGCGCAGACTGCTCAGGAGCAATGGACCTATGATAACAGCTTTTTAGTAACCATGGACCGTCCCCACGGTCAGATCTATGACGGCGTGTTCCCCGAAATCTTTTCGGGTGCTACGGTCATTCAAAAAACCGTGGGCGAAACGGTGGACACCTATCGGGTGGTTTATACCACCCCCAACACCGAAGCGTGGGAAAGCTTGCAACAACAGCTGACGGTATCTTATGGGGAGAAGTCGGTTACCCGCAACCCCTATGCGACCGACTATGACAAACGTGCGTCCTACGTCACCCTCAATCATAGCGAAGTGGGACTGATGGTGGGCGAAACGGTGGAACTGCGGGTTACCGATCAGTACTTGGCGAGCAGCTACGGCGGTCCGTTGATCGGCGTGGAATTTACGGTACAGCCCGATGCCTTTGAAACCATAGAGGCAGGTTGTTTTGAAGAATTCGGCATCGGTACCTTTTGGGCGGTGCCTGCCGACGGCACCAAGAGCGAAGGGATCTATCCCGTTTATGACAGATATTCCACCGAGTTTGAAGATATGTGGTTTGACGAATCCTATCGCAACGCGCCTTCTGCTACTCACACCTATTTCGGGATTCTGAAAGGGGTCGATGAGTCGTGGCGGCACACAGATATGAGCCAATACTGCAACGTACTGCATGCGCTTGCTTGTGATGCGCGCATCGGCTCGGTACAAGCTATGTATGACCTGCCTGCTCCCACCGGGGCGCGTCCTTATGAATGGTGGGAAATGACCGATTCTTCCATCGCCCAAATTACCGCCATGGTCAATACCGAGGATCAGCCGGACTGGTGGAGCGAAGAGCCGTCCGCCAACCCTTCCGATCATCAGGAATGCTTTTTCCACAAGCATTTGGTAACCGTAAAGGGGATGCAAGCAGGGAATACCGTGCTCAAGGTAACGGTGGGGTATTTAAACTCTCACACCGTAGAGATTCCCGTTACGGTATACTCTCCCGACGGAGCATACAAAAAAGGTGACGTGAGCGGCAACGCCCGACTGGAGGCCGCCGACGCCTTGTTGATTCTGCAATCGGTGGTGGGCAAGATCACCTTGAACGAGCAAGCCACCATCGCCGCCGATATGAACGGTGACGGATGGATTCAAGCCGTGGATGCCCTTGCCATGCTGCACTTGTTGGTGGGCAATCCCGCTTGATAAATGGGTTGACAAACCTTTTTCCTTTTATTATAATGGTTCTAAGCCATAACACAGAATGTATTTCGCCCCGAGTGTTGTAGCACTTGGGGCGTTTTTAGTAGTTTACGGAGGGATTTTTTATGGATCAAAAAATTCTCAAGCTCTTATACCAAAACGGCAAGCTGACCGCCGACGAGATCGCCACCCGTCTTGGGGTGGATGCTCCCGTGGTGGCAGGTCGCATTAAAGAAATGGAAAAGGCGGGCATTATCCGCGGCTATCAGGCGGTCATCGACTGGGAAAAACTGGATTCGGTGTACGTTTCGGCCATCATTGAATTAAAGGTCACTCCCAAAGCCGAATTAGGCTTTGAAGAAATCGCCGAAAAGGTGATGAAATACACCGAAGTGGAATCGGTGTATCTCATGTCGGGTACTTATGACCTGAATGTGGTGGTAAAAGGTAAGACCTTCCAACAGGTGGCTATGTTCGTGGCAAAAGAGTTGTCTACCATTCCCGCGGTGCAATCTACTGCCACCCACTTTGTGCTCCGCCGTTATAAGGAGTCGGACGTGGAACTCATTAACACCGATACCGACGACAGGGGGAACTTCTGGCTGTGATGGACTATCAGAAACTGCTCAGCCCTGTTGTGAGTGAAATGAAGCCTTCGGGCATCCGCAAGTTTTTTGACATTGCCGCCCAAATGGAAAACGTCATCTCTCTCGGCGTGGGTGAGCCCGACTTTCCCACCCCCTGGCAGGTGAGAAGCGCGGGCATTCATTCCTTAGAAAAGGGCAAAACCAAATATTCCTCCAATGCGGGCATGCTTCCCCTGCGGGAAGAGATCGCCCGTTATATGAAACGGAAATACGCTTTATCCTACTGCCCCGAAAACGAGATTCTGGTGACCGTTGGCGGCAGTGAGGCCATTGACCTGTGCCTGCGGGCGGTGCTCACTCCGGGGGACGAGGTCATTATCCCCCAACCCAGCTACGTGTGCTACGAGCCTATGACTCAGCTGGCGGGTGGCGTACCGGTGGTGATTGAAACCAAGGCGGAGGATGATTTTAAACTCACTCCCGCCCAACTGACCGCCGCCATTAGTGACAAAACCAAGGCGCTGATCTTGCCTTATCCCTGCAACCCCACAGGGGGGATCATGCGCAAAGGGGATTTAGAAGCCATTGCCAAGGTGTTGCGGGATAAAAACATTTTGGTGATTTCCGACGAGATCTATTCCGAACTTACCTTCGGGGGCGAACGGCACGTGTCCATTGCTTCTATTGACGGCATGGCCGAGCGCACCGTGGTGGTCAACGGATTTTCTAAAAACTTTTCTATGACCGGTTGGCGATTGGGCTTTGCCTGCGGTCCCAAAGAGGTGCTCAGCCAGATCACCAAGATCCACCAATTCGCCATTATGTGCGCCCCTACCACCTCTCAATACGCCGCGATTGAAGCCCTTCGCAACTGCGACGATGCGGTGGCGGCGATGATGGAGGAGTACGATATGCGCCGTCGGCTGATGGTGGACGGCTTTAACCGCATTGGGCTGACCTGCCGCGAGCCGTCGGGTGCGTTTTACGCCTTCCCCTCCATTGCTTCTACGGGGCTGACCAGCGAGGAGTTTTGTGAACGCCTGCTGTACGCCAAAGAGGTGGCGGTGGTGCCCGGTACCGCATTCGGTAAGGGCGGCGAGGGGTTCATTCGTGCTTCTTACTGCTACTCCACCGAGCATATTGAAGAAGCCATTCGTCGTATGGGCGAGTTTATTCAAGAATTGAAAGCATAGAAAGAAGGAGTTTCTTATGAAAAAAATGATCAGTTTGCTGTTGGTGGCCGCTTTGACGGTTTGCCTGTTTGCTTTGCCTGCTTCCGCCGAGATCAACTCGGTGGGGGGATTCGGTGATTTGGACGGTGACGGTGTGATTTCCGCTTCCGATGCTTTGGAAGTGTTGCGCCACGTCGTGGGCAAATCTACCATTGAACAGCAACATCTTTGCTTTGGTGATGTGAACACCGACTACCAAGTGACCGCCTCTGATGCGCTGGATATTTTGAAACGCGTGGTGGGTAAGATCAAAGGCTTTGCGGCAGATGATGATTACTATGTAAGCATTACCAGCGTGAATGCGGTTGAGGCGCGCCGCGGCGCGGCCGCTTCGTTACGGTTGGAGGTAGAAAGTGAAGGGACCGGCGACACCCTGTATGCCAACTTTGACAGTAACGCTCTGAACGTTGGGAGCGACGGCGGCACCGGTATTATTAACCTTACCATCACCCCGACCGCTTCGGCATCGGTTGGTACGGTTTATCCCATGGTGTTTTACGTGGGAAATCACCCTTCCCTTTACAAAATTGTAAATATCGTTGTAGTGGGATAATTCGCATTCCCATCATAAACAGCAAACAAAGGCAGAGGAGTTGTCCTCTGCCTTTGTTTTGTTTTCTTACCTTTAATACATTCCGTTGGCGGCCATATAGGAATATAATTGCTCGCCGTGATTTTGCTCCTCTTTTTGAATGTGAGAAAGGGCATCCCGCAGCAGGGGATCGGAAAACTCAAACACACCGGTGTTGTATACCCCCGACACGTGCTTTTCCATGGCCAGCATATCCTGACACAGCATTTTGTCGATCTTTTGGGATTGACTGTCACAGTAGCAGGCGTTGTCGTTGCACACCGCCCCCGTGGCGCTGGGCGCCGCTTTGACCTGCGGGGCGGTGCCGCCGAGAATCTGATTGATGGTGTCAAGATGGGTCTGTTCCGCCTTGGCAAGGGTGGAGAACAGATTTTTCAGACAACTGCTGCAGGCCTCGGTGGAATACTTGGTGTATTTGTCAATACACAACTGCTCCTGGGTTTTAAAATCGTTGAGAAATGCGGTTTCTTTTTGGGTTAAGTTCATTGTTTTATCATCCTTTCTGTCAGATCGGTTGTAGTGTGCCCTTGTTTTTCCCGATTTATTCCGTAAAAGGTTACAAATTGAAGAAGAAAAGGTTACAAAACCCAAAGAAGTAAACCTATTTAAGTTGACAAATTCAAAAAGACCTGCCCCGTTTTTCCCTTGGGAATCCCATCAAAACACCTGTTTTGTTGTGCAAAATAGCCAAATCGATAATAAATTTACGGAATTTGGCAAGCAAAATATAGAAAAGATGACCAAAAGGTTGCAATTTTGTAACTTTTAAGTATAATAGGTTAAAAGGTTACAAAAATTTAACCTTTTCTCAAGCTAACGCTTTAACCTTCCGAAAGGGGTTCTCTTTTTTATGAGTACGTTCTTCCGATCCTTGGGCTCTGCCGTTATGCGGGCAGGTACCAAGGCGGCAAAAGTTTGCGCAGCCGGTCTGCGTTTTGCCGTATCCCCCGTGGTGCAATTGATCCTGCGGGCGGTTCATAAAGGTAACCGTGTTATGGCGCGCGGCGTCTATGCCGTTCGTCGGTTCTTGTATATTGCCCGTCGCTACGGCTATAAGCGTGCTGCCCGTTCCACGGCCTACCGTTTGGAGCAAATGCTGGCAGGTTATATGCCCCGTGTCAAAACCGTGGCTATCCGCTTGGCGCCTATGGTGCTGGTGGTGGCGGTGTTGGTGTGCTCCATCCATTGGTGGACCGCCTTCACGCTGGCTTACGAGGTTACCTACGACGGTAGCAACGTGGGCTACGTAAACAGCGAGTCGGTCGTGGCTGACGCTTGTCAGCTGGTGGGCGACCGCGTGGTAGAGGATGAATTTACCGCCAAAAACGTGACCTATAAATTAAAGGTAGTTGCGGCAAGCACCGTAAACGATGCGGCTGAGATCTGCGACAATATTATTGAAGTATCGGAGGAGATCAAGCCTGCCGTAGGTTTGTATGTGGACGGTCAACTGCTGGCCGTGTGTGAAGACGGTAAGGCCATTCAATCGGCAATGGAGCAGATTGCCGCATCCTATGCCAAGCAACATCAACAAGAAAAGATCTCCTTTGCCAACGAGATCGAATATATCGGTGGGGTGTATCCCACCCAATTGGTGACCCAAACGGTGGATTCTGCCCGCCTTTCTTCGGCGCTGACCGTAATGATGACCAACACCCAGACCTATAATCAGACCATTCGGTTTGATACCAAAGAGATCACCGACCCCTCCCAATACATCGGCTACCGTGCCATCAAGACCCGTGGGGTAGACGGTCAAAAAACCGTGGTGGCAGACGTTTCTTACGTTAACGGCAAAGAAGTGGATCGCCGCATCGTGTCCGAAACCGTGGTAAAGCAACCCGTAACCTGCGTTGTGGTGGTGGGCAGTAAGCCCCGCGCCGGCGCATCCAATACCAACACCGGTACCGAATTGTTCTGGCCGGTCGCCAATTCCGACGTGAGCGACATCTCCTCTTACTTCGGTGACGGCCGCAACCATAAGGGGACCGACATTTTGGCGCCCAACGGCACTGCCATTTATGCCGCTGAAGACGGTGTGGTTTCCTACGTGGGTTGGGAATCGGGTTACGGCTACTATATGATCATTGAGCACGGCAACGGAATCTCTACGCTGTATTCCCATTGCAGTTCCATTACCGCCAAAGAAGGTCAGACCGTAAAACGGGGCGACTACGTAGCGGCGGTGGGTATTACCGGTCGTGCCTACGCCTACCACCTCCACTTTGAGGTACGCATCGGCGGCAAAGCGGTGGACGCCCGTCCCTATCTTGGAATCTATAATTGATAAAAAAGTGAATAACTTTTGCTGGAAACTCCTAAAAACTTGTTAAAAATTGTTTACAAGCACCCTCATTTGTGTTAAGATGAGGGTGCTTATTTTATTTTTATCAAAGGAATGACACAAATGGGCATGAATCTTGCAGAAAAAATTATCAAAGCGCACCTGTTGGAAGGGGAAATGATCCCCGGTACCGACATTGGTTTGCGCATTGACCAAACCTTAACACAGGATGCTACCGGCACCATGGCTTATTTGGAATTTGAAGCCATGGGGGTGCCTCGGGTCAAAACCGAAAAATCGGTGGCATATATTGACCACAACACCCTGCAAAACGGATTTGAAAATGCCGACGACCATCGGTTTATTCGTACCGTTTGCAAAAAGCACGGCATTTATTATTCCCGTCCCGGTAACGGCATCTGCCATCAGGTGCATCTGGAACGGTTCGGGATCCCCGGTAAGACCCTCATCGGGTCTGACAGTCATACCCCCACCGGCGGCGGCATCGGTATGCTTGCCATGGGCGCCGGCGGTATGGACGTTGCGGTAGCCATGGGCGGCGGTACTTACTACATCACCATGCCCAAGGTGCTGAAGGTGAACCTGACGGGCAAACTGAAACCCTTTGTTGCCGCCAAAGACGTGATTTTAGAAGTGCTTCGCATTCTGTCGGTCAAAGGCGGTGTGGGTCGTGTGATCGAATACGGCGGCGAAGGGGTTGCTACCCTGACCGTGCCCGAACGTGCCACCATCACCAACATGGGGGCGGAGCTGGGTGCTACCACCTCCATTTTCCCTTCTGACGAAGTCACCCGTCAATTTTTGAAAGCCCAAGGTCGGGAACAGGATTACACCCCCTTGTGTGCCGACGAGGATGCCGCCTACGAAACTGTGGTGGATATCGATTTGTCCAAATTGGAACCTGCCGCCGCCATGCCCCACAGCCCCGACGCGGTGGAATCGGTGAAAAATCTGGCAGGTCTGCCCATCGATCAGGTGTGCATCGGCTCTTGCACCAACTCCTCCCTGCAGGATATGATGAAGGTTGCCGCCATTTTAAAAGGCAAAACCGTTGCTCCCACTGTGAGCTTGACCATTTCTCCCGGTTCTCGCCAAGTGTTTAATATGATGGCCATGAACGGCGCATTGGCTGACATCATCGCCGCAGGCGGTCGTGTGTTGGAATGCGCTTGCGGACCTTGCATCGGCATGGGGCAATCCCCCAACTCGGCAGGCATCTCTCTGCGCACCTTCAACCGCAACTTTGAGGGCAGAAGCGGCACGGCGGATGCCAAGGTATTCTTGGTCTCCCCCGAAACCGCTGCCGCATCGGCGCTGACAGGGGTATTTACCGACCCCACCACCTTAGCGCCCATCCCCGAATTCGTGATGCCCGACTCCTTCCTCATTAACGATAATATGGTGGATGCGCCCGTACCTGTGGAAGAAATGGACAGCGTAGAAGTATTGCGCGGTCCTAACATTAAAGAATTCCCCGTGTCCCACGCGCTGGAACACACCATTGAAAAGCCTGCCGTGCTGAAGGTGGGCGACAACATCACCACCGACCACATTATGCCCGCAGGGGCAAAGATTTTGCCTTACCGCTCCAATATTCCTCACCTTTCTCAATTCTGCTTCGGGGTGTGCGATACCACCTTCCCCGCCCGTTGCAAAGAAGTGGGCGGCGGCTTCGTCATCGGTGGCGAAAACTACGGTCAAGGCTCTTCCCGTGAACACGCCGCTTTGGTGCCTCTCTATTTGGGCGTGCGGGCGGTCATCGTAAAATCCTTTGCCCGTATTCATTGCGCCAACTTGGTCAACGCCGGCATTCTGCCTTTGGTGTTTGATGATCCTGCCGATTACGACACCATTGACCAAGGGGATATTCTGGTGCTGGACGGCATTGATGATGCCATCCGTGCCGGCGGCAAAGTAACCCTGGTAAACAAAACCAAAAACAAGACCGTAACCCTTTCTTGCCAAGCATCCGACCGTCAAAGAGAAATGTTGCTGGCAGGCGGTTTGCTGAACTATACCAGAGAAAATGCGTAAACAAGATTTCCCTCAAGATGTGCAAGCCTACCTGAAAAAGCATACCCTAAAAACCTGGGGTACCTTTTTGGGACTGGTGCTTGCTTTCGGACTGATTTTATTTTTCTTTGGCGAGCAATTGTTCGGTGAACTTTTGTCTTGGCAAAAGATTTTGGTGTATTCGTTGGTTATGCTATCCACTCCCTTTATCAGCGGATTTTTCAAACGAATCACCAACCGCACCTATCTGGGGACGGTAGAGCGGGTGCACGTGAGAACCACCTATACCGACCATAACTGGCGGACATTTTGGGAGCCGCCTACCGAAAACCACGTGATGCTGTGGATTCGCACCCCCAAAGGAAAACTGGTGCGAAAAACTGCATCCACCTTTTCTGTGCAATACCGCTCCAAGACAAACGAAAACAGCCGTGCCGATGCCAATGTAGACACCTTCCAAGTGGGGGACAAGGTGTTGCATTTGGCAGGTGCTTCCCACACGGTGGTTTTGCCAAAACCCAGCGACGACTACGTAGTTTGTGCCGTGTGCGGTCAATCCAATCCCATCGCCCAATCAACTTGTCACGATTGCGGCTATACACTTATAAAAGAATAGGAGAATTCATCCATGGAACAAAAAGTACAAGAAGCAGTAGCAAAATTTGAAGCGGTGGTCCGTGAGCAATTGGCTCGGGTAGACCGCATGAAACAAGATAAAGATTTTTTGGATTACGATAAACTGGATACCCTCATCATCGGCATTTGCGGCGGTGACGGTATCGGTCCCGTAATCACCAATGAAGCCGAGCGGGTACTTCGTTTTCTTCTCAAAGAAGAAGTGGGAGCAGGCAAGGTAACCTTTAAAAAGATCGACGGCCTGACCATTGAAAACCGTGCCGCCGTGAACAAAGCCATTCCCGATGACGTGTTGGCAGAACTGAAAGAATGCCACGTGATCTTAAAAGGGCCTACCACCACCCCCCGTGCCGGCGACCCCTGGCCCAACATTGAAAGCGCCAACGTTGCCATGCGCAAAGAGTTGGATCTGTTTGCCAACGTGCGTCCCGTGAAAGTGCCCGAAGAAGGCATTGACTGGACCTTCTTCCGTGAAAACACCGAAGGCGGTTATGCAGTTGGCTCTAAAGGCGTGCACGTTACCGACGATCTGGCGGTGGACTTTACGGTCACCACCACCGACGGTACCGAACGCATCGCCCGTCTTGCCTATGAATATGCCAAAAACAACAAAAAGAATCGTGTGTCTATCATCACCAAGGCAAACGTGATTAAAACCACCGACGGCAAATTCTTGAAACTTTGCCAAAAAATCGGGGAAGAATATCCCGAAATCACCACCGACGACTGGTACATCGACATTACCACCGCCAAACTCATTGACAAAAAACGTCGCACCGATTTCCAAGTATTCGTTTTGCCCAATCTGTACGGTGACATCATCACCGACGAAGCCGCCGAATTCCAAGGTGGCGTTGGCACCGCAGGCAGCGGTAACATCGGCAAGCGCTACGCCATGTTCGAAGCCATTCACGGCTCCGCTCCCCGCATGGTGGCCGAAGGTCGTGACAAATATGCCGACCCCTGCTCCATGTTGCGGGCGACTGTGATGCTTCTTTCCCACATCGGTCGTCAAAAAGAAGCCGACCTTTTAGAACAAGCCTTAGATATTTGTATGTTTATAGAAAAGAAACTCACCATCACCGGTCGTGATACCGGTTGCACCTGCAACGAGTTTGGTGATTATGTAATGGCTACCGTAGAATCTCTTGCGAAATAATCGGAGGATAAAAGGAGACAATACCATGGCGAACAAAGATGATATTTCGATGGCTGTCATTAAACGGCTGCCTCGGTACTACCGTTTTTTGGGGGAACTGAAAAAGAACGGTGTGGTACGGATTTCCTCCCGAGAGTTGTCGGAACGCATGGGTCTTACCGCCTCTCAGATTCGGCAGGACTTCAGCCGCTACGGCGGCCTGGGGCATCAAGGCTATGGCTATAACGTAGAAAAGCTCCACCACGAAATGGGCGAGTTTTTAGGCTTGCAAAACCGCCACGCCGCCATTTTGGTGGGCGGCGGCAATCTGGGGCGTGCCGTAGCCAATCACATTTACTCTCAGGCAGGTGGCTTTGACCTGATCGGCATTTTTGACCGCAAGCAATCGCTGACCGGTCAGATGATCCGTGATATTCCCGTCCGCCACATCGACGGATTGGACGAGTTTTGCCGAGAACAGCGCCCGATGGTGGCCATTCTTTGCGTGCCTGAGGATGCCGCCCGTGATCTGGTTGAGCAATTGATCGGACTGGGGGTTAAGGCGTTCTGGAACTTCAGTTCTTACGATATTTCTTTGGATTATCCCGAAGTTCCGGTGGAAAACGTCCACATCGGCGACAGCCTGATGACCCTGTGCTACAAAATCTCCCAAGAATAGGGTGAGTGCAATGAAACAAATTTTCGGATCGGACGTATTACAGATCCAACCCTGCCAAAACGGATTTATTTTTGTCATCAAGCAAGAAGAACGGGACGATAAAGCGGTGGTTACCTACAAAATGATGGACTTTGAGCGAATGACCATCGCTCCCGTGACCCGCAACGTCTATTTGCTGGAAAAATTCGGCAATCTGTTTGAACGGTTTGACGATAAGCCGGACGATTTTCTCAACCTGCGCACCCTGATGCTGCCCGACCGCAAATTGCTGACGGTGGATCAAAAGGGGGCGGCAACCGTGACTGCTTCCGACGGCGGTCGGCTGTTGCGCGCCGATCTGACCTATAACGGCTGTGCGCCCGACTGTTTGGTGGCAGGGCCGACCTGCTTTTTCGCCTCCTATCCCGAGGCGGGCGCGGTTATTCGGTATCACGCAGGCACGTTGCGCCGTGAAATGCGTGTGGGGGGCGGTGGGGCACCCATGCCCCGACCGGAAGGGCTGTATTATCAGAACGGACAGCTTCTGATCTGTATGCCCACTTTGCATAAGGTGATGGAGCTGAACGCCAAAACGCTGGAGCTGCAGGATTACGAGACCTTTGAAGAGCCGGTGCATCGGTATCTGAAGTATAACGCCAACGAGATCGTGCTGTTGGATTCCGGCGCTTATAAATTGTAATGGATGAGCTTTGATAAAGGACGGTTGAACAGGATATGTGCAACATTTCTGATTATATCAACGACCCGTCGCTGAAGCCCTTTTTGATCGGGATCGGCGGTGTGTCTATGCGCTCGTTGGCCGAAACCTTGTTTGCCAACGGGTGCGCCGTAGCCGGTTCGGATTTTAAGGAGTCCGAAACGGTGGAACAGCTTCGCAAAAACGGGATTCCCGTGGTTGTGGGGCATAAAGAAGAAAACGTGACGGGGGCGGACTATATCATCCGTTCCGCCGCTATTCACGAGGATAACCCCGAAATCGTGGCGGCGCGCCGTCTGGGTATTCCCGTGTTTGAACGGGCCCAAGGCTGGGGCGCAGTGATGCAAGGCTACCAAAAGGCGCTGTGTGTGGCGGGCACCCACGGCAAGACCTCTACCACCTCTATGCTCACCCACGTCGCTCTTGCGGCCGAAACCGATCCCACGGTAATGATCGGCGGTGATCTGCCCATTTTGGGTGGCGGTCATCGGGTGGGCGTGAGCAAAGAAGTGATTTTGCTGGAATCCTGCGAATATTGCAATTCCTTTTTACATTTTTGCCCCACCACGGCGGTCATTTTAAACGTAGAAGCCGATCATCTGGACTTCTTTAAGGATCTGGACGACGTGAAGGCATCCTTCCGCAAGTTTGCCCTGCGGGTACCGGAAGAAGACGGTCTTGCGGTGGCCAACGCAGACGATGCAGGGGCCATGGACTGCGTAAAAGACCTGCCTCGCCGTGTGGTCACCTTCGGGTTGGAAAATCAGGCGGATTATACTGCCTGCAACGTGACCTATCACCAAGGCACTACTACTTTTGAAGTGAAAAAAGACGGGCAATTTCTCACAAAGATCAAACTGTTGGTGCCCGGTCGCCATAACGTGCTCAATGCGCTGGCCTGCATTGCCACCGCCCATCAAAACGGTATGGACCTGAAAGCCATTGCCGACGGGTTGGAATCTTACACCGGTGTGGGGCGTCGGTTTGAGTTTAAGGGAGAATACGGCGGCGCGATGATCTACGATGATTATGCCCACCACCCCGCCGAGATCAAAGCCTTGTTCGACGCGGTGGAGGAAATGGGATTTGACCGCATTATCGCGGTGTTCCAGCCCCATACCTATACCCGTACCCACGCCTTTTTTGAGGAGTTTGTGGAGCAGCTTTCCCGACCCGATCTGCTGGTGCTGGCCGACATTTTTGCTGCCCGTGAGGTCAACACCTTGGGGATTTCGTCGGCGGATCTTGCCGCCCGCATCGACGGTAGCTATTACATTCCCGATTTTAACGAGATCGTGGAATTCTTAAAGAAAATGGCCCGCCCCGGGGATTGTATTCTCACCATCGGCGCGGGAGAACTGAACAAGGTGTCGGGGGAATTGGCTCGCCAAGCCCAGACCCTGCCCCGCCGACGGGATCCCTTCGAGCAAGGGGTGGAAGACGGCGGCCTGCGGGAAGTGGGACAGATCAAGATCCTCATTTGCTATATGCTGCAGGCGGTGGGAGGCAAACTGCCCCGCCATCTGTTGGATCAGGCGCTGCAAAGTGATGGGCTGTGTAGCTTTTGGAATATTTCCATTGCCCTGTCGGGGTTGAAAGACACCGGCATGGTGGAGGAACTGACCGAGGATGATGTGGTGAGTTATGGCATTACTCCGTCGGGCAAGGCTTGCGCCGCCGAGTTGGAAACCGCCGTACCCCTTGCCGTGCGGGAGCGGGCGGTGTTGCGAGCGGCATCCTTGCTGAAAAAGGCAAAGGCGGTGAAAGAAAATCGCATTTCCATCGCCAAGGCAGAGGAAGGTTACGTGGTGTCCTGCACCATCCCCGATCGCAATATGGAACTGATGACCGTGCGCTTGGGAGTCAGCGACAGCCTGCAAGCCAATCTGATCAAAGAAAAGTTTTTAGAAAACCCCGCCGCTATCTACCAAAAGGTGTTGGAGGCGTTTGGCGTATATTAAGCCCAATCCATCATAAAGGAGTTTTGACCTATGTTTTGTACCAAATGCGGAAGCGAAAACAAACCCGAAACAAAATTCTGTATCCATTGCGGCGCACCGATGTATCAAGCGCCTGCCCCTGTGCAGGAGCCTGCCCCCGTGCCGCCTGTTGAGGCTTACAGCCAACCTCAGCCTGCGGTCGTGGCACCCGTCTGTCCTCCTGCCGAAGAAAAGCCCAAAAAGAGCGGTAAGACCTCTCTGATTCTGGGTATCATTTCCCTCGTCACCTCTATTTGGATCGTGATCTCTTTGCCCTTGAGCATCATCGGTCTGATCTTAGGTGTTAAAAGCGACCGAAACAGCAAATCCCGCAAATGGGGTATTGCCACCAACGCCGCCGCCTTGGGGATGTCCCTCATCAGCATCGTGTTGGTGGTAGTGCTGGTCATCGTGGCGATGGTGGGTTCCGTTGGCGAAACCACCTTCTACGGTGATGGGTATGAGTTAACGTACAATAGTGATTGGCAGTATGATGCCGAACAAGAAGTGCTGATTTATGAAGACGGTGAAGTGATTCTTAACGAGCCGGAAACCTATACGATAGAGCAGTTTAAAGACTTTTCGTGGGATGACGAACAACAGATGAATAACCTCTACTATGCCCTTTGGGAAAATTTTTCACGCGCGTATATGAGTGATGATATTACGGTGTGGAACAATCAGAATTCCTACAATGAAATTCAAGAGGGTGTGTATTGCTTTTATTATGAATATACCCCCATGTTTGATGCCGACGGTAACTTTATAAAGGAGTACGATTATGTGATCCACGGCGGCGACCACGGCGCGTTTATTTTGATCCTCTGCCCCGAAAAGAACGTGGGCTATACCTTTGAGGCCACTTTTGAAGGGGATATGACCGAAGGCTCTGAGATCGTTCTGGATCTGCTGTTTGATATCGAGATCCAAGACCCCTACGCCCAAAATGGCGACGCCACCGCCGATGTGGCAGCGAGATAATCGGTACATAGACCGACAAAATTTTTGCAACAAACTTTTTCACATTTCCCCCTTGACAAAGGGGGATTTGTGTTGTATAATCCCAATTACGACAACAAAGTAGCGGATCATACCCGTCTCACCGTACGACCTTCAATGCGTCTACCGGTCAATATTCAAATCTTTCTGCTCTTGTGGGGCAGTTTGCTTGTGTATTGAGGATGGGTCTGCGCCCATCCTTTTTTGTTGAATTTTAGGAGGTGCTTTTCCATTAGCAAGTCTGAACTTCCCATTAACGAGGAGATCCGCGACAAAGAAGTGCGGGTCATCACCAACGAGGGCGAACAACTGGGCATTTTGTCCATTGCCGACGCTCTGAAAGCGGCCGAAGACCGCAATCTGGATCTGGTTAAGATCGCTCCGGGTGCACAACCCCCTGTTTGCAAGATCATGGACTACGGTAAATACCGTTTTGATCAGGCCAAGCGGGAAAAAGAAGCCAAGAAAAACCAAAAGGTCATTGAACTCAAAGAGGTGCGTTTATCCCTGAACATTGACGTTCACGACTTTAACACCAAAGTGAACCAAGCCAAAAAGTTTATTGCCGCAGGCAACAAATTAAAGGTTTCCATTCGGTTCCGCGGCCGTGAGATGGGGCATCCCGAAATCGGTCAGGCCAATATGGAACGGTTTGCCGAGGCCATGGCTGAGGTAGCAAGTGTTGAAAAACCCGCCAAAATGGAAGGCAGAAACATGCTCATGTTTATGGCACCCAAAAAAGCCTAATCAAACACAATGTAATTCATTATTTTAGGAGGAACTTCAAATGCCGAAAATCAAAACTCACAGCGGCGCAAAAAAACGTTTTAAACTTTCTAAAAACGGCAAACCCTTGCGCGGCCACGCTTTCAAATCCCACATTCTGAACAAAAAGAGCACCAAACGGAAACGCAATCTCCGCAAAGTTGCCGTCGCCGACGTGACCAACTGCGCTCAAATCAAAAAACTGATTCCTTACAAATAATATCGGAGGTATAACGAACTATGGCACGAGTAAAAGGCGCGTTGATGACACGCAAAAGAAGAAAAAAAGTTTTGAAACTTGCCAAAGGTTACTTTGGTTCCAAGCATAGACTGTTTAAAACGGCAAAACAAGCCGTGATGAAATCCGGCAACTATGCCTACATTGGCCGCAAACAAAGAAAACGTGATTTCCGTCGTTTGTGGATCACCCGTATTTCTGCCGCAGCCCGCGCTGAAGGCATGAACTACTCCACCTTTATGAACGGTCTGAAAAAAGCCAACATTTTGCTCAACCGCAAAATGCTGTCTGAGATCGCTATTGCCGATCCCGCCGCTTTTACCGCATTGGTAGAAAAGGCAAAAGCCGCTCTTTAATTTCGGGACGCACACAATCAGCGCAGAACAAAAGGAATACATTAACCAAAGAAAGGTGTTTTGTAAGGATGAACGGATATCTTGCAAGACACCTTTTCGCCATTCTGTAAAAGGGATGTAATTTTCAATTCCTTTTTCGCCCTTTTTTCGCCCTCTCGACGTACCATCGTACGCCTTCGGAGCGAAGAAAAGGGCTTCTGCATCTTATTGTGAGCGTCCGAGGACTTGTTATATGATCATTACTTCCAAAGAAAACCCCGCCGTAAAGCAAGCCGCAAAGCTGGCGGCCTCTGCCAAGGCGCGCAAAAAAGAAAAGGCGTTTATGACCGAAGGACTGCGCTTGTGCCGTGACGTGGCACAAAGCGGCGGTGTGATTCGTACTGCCTTTTTGACCGAGGCTTTTGCACGGGACTTTGCCGAAGATGCCGCCGTGATCACCGCTGCCGCCCAACACGTTTTTACGGTCAGCGACGGGGTGATGCAACACCTGTCTGACACCGACAGTCCCCAAGGGGTGCTGTGCGTGTGCCAAAAGCCCGACTTTTCGGTTTTACCCCAAACGGCGGGTCGATTTGTGGTGTTGGAAAACGTAGGCGATCCCGCCAATTTAGGCGCCATCGCCCGCACCGCCGAAGCCTTGGGCGCAGACGGGTTGCTGGTTTCGGGGGGATGTGACGTGTATCATCCCAAAGCCCTGCGGGCTTCCATGGGGGCACTGTTGCGTCTGCCCGTTTTTGAAGCGGAGATCACCGCCATTTTAGCCCATCTCCGCTCTTTGGGAGTAACCACCCACGCCGCGGTGGTGTATGATGCCGACTGCGCCGTCACCCAGTCGACTTTTGACCGCCCTTGCGCCGTGATTATCGGCAACGAAGCCAACGGCATTACCCCCGCCACCGCCGCCGCTTGTGACAGCCGCATCACCATTCCCATGGCGGGTCGGGCAGAATCCTTAAACGCCGCCGCCGCCGCTTGCATTCTCATTTGGGAAATGATGGGCAGAGGAGGGGCGTTATGAGCCATCCTGCCTATTGGATCGCCCTGCAAGCCGCCTTGGGCTACCACAGCAAAAAGGTTCGGGTACTGATGGACTTTTTCTCGGATGCAGAGGGTGTGTTTCAGGCCACCGAACAGGAATTGCGGCGGTGTCCTACCCTCACCGAGCGGGAGATCCGATCCATTTTAGACCGTCCCTTTACAACCTCTAAGGCTATTTGGGAGGAATGCGGCAAAAGCGATATTACTCCCATCACCCCCGATCATCCTCATTATCCCGACGGATTTTGGAATTTGCCCGATATGCCCTGCGTATTGTATGTTAAGGGCAACCTGCCCCGTTTTGATCGGGACCCTGCCATCAGCGTTATCGGTACTCGTAAGCCCTCGGTTTACGGCAAACTGGTATGTGAGCGTGTGGCATCGGTACTGGCGATTGCGGGTGTCACGGTGGTTTCAGGCGGTGCGCTGGGATTGGACAGCGTAGCCCATCAAGCCGCCCTCGACGTAAACGGAACTACCGTTGCGGTACTGGGGTGCGGCATCAATTACGGCTATCTAAAGGATAATCGGCAACTGCGGGACGAGATCTGTAAAAAGGGTGCGCTGGTCAGCGAATACGCTCCCAATGCGCCGGCTACCCGTTACACCTTTCCTGCCCGCAACCGATTGATTGCCGCTCTGTCTCTTGGCACGGTGGTCATTGAAGCGGGCGAAAAAAGCGGTACGCTCATTACCGCCGATCAAGCCTTAGAGCAAGGCAAAGACGTGTTTGCTTTGCCGGGGAACATCATGTCGCCCACCTTTAAAGGAAGCAACCGTCTGATCTCCCAAGGGGCGACTCCCATCTTTAACGGAATGGACATACTTCAAAAATACGAGCATCAATATTTTAACCGATTGAATATGCATAAAGCGTGGGAATTGCACCAAGAACATATAAAGCAGATCCTGCATATTGAGTATGTGTCCGCTCCCGAAGTGTCGGCAGAGCCTTTGCCCAAGAAAGCGGCTGAGAAAAAAGTTTTGCAACCTGCACCAAAGGACTTGTCAGAAACCGCTGCCTTGGTGTATAATACTTTGTTGGGTGCAAAGCACGGCTTGTCGTTAGACGATCTGCTGGAGCAAATGGATCTGCAAGCACCCATCCTACTGCGAGAACTGACCAAGCTGGAAATGAACGGTGAAATTGTCAAAGATCCCGCAGGCAACTATATGATCGAAAATTGAATCCATCAAGGAGTAACGATAAAAATGGCGAAATTAGTCATTGTGGAGTCCCCTTCCAAAATTAAAAGTGTACAAAAGTATTTGGGTGCCGGTTATGAGGTTATGGCATCGGTAGGTCACATTCGTGATCTGCCCAAAAAGGCCTTGAGCGTCAGCACCGACGGAAAATTCACCCCCAAATACGTCAACTCCCCCGGCAAAGAAGAGGTCATCAAAAAACTGCAGGATGCCGCCGCTAAAAGCGACCGAGTATATCTTGCCACCGACCCCGACCGTGAGGGAGAAGCCATTGCCTGGCATTTGGCGCAATTGCTTGCGCTGTCGGATGAAGAACAAAATCGCATCACCTTTAATGCCATCACCAAAAACGCGGTGCAAGAAGGATTGCAACATCCCCGCACCATCGACAAGAATTTGGTGGATGCCCAGCAAGCCCGTCGGGTATTGGACCGCATTGTAGGTTATAAGCTCAGTCCGTTCCTTTGGAAAAAGGTTCGCCGAGGACTGTCGGCAGGGCGTGTGCAATCGGTGGTGGTGCGCTTGATCGTAGACCGTGAAAAAGAGATCCGTGCTTTTGTGCCCGAAGAATATTGGTCGCTGGATGCGAAGCTGAGCGAAAAAGCCAACAGCCGTATGTTCGCCGCCAAACTGAACACCACCCTTGCGGGAGAAAAGATTGAGATTCACAACGGCGAACAAGCCGAAGCCATTCGCAACGCGGTAGAACACGCAGATTTTGTGGTGCAAACCGTGAAAAAAGGCACTCGCACCCAACAACCTGCCCCTCCCTTTATTACCTCTACCTTGCAACAGGATGCCGCCCGTAAATTCGGCATGACCGGTGAACGTACCATGCGTGCGGCACAAGGTCTTTACGAAGGGGTAGACATTCCCGGGGTGGGCACCACCGGTCTTATCACCTATATGCGTACCGACTCGGTGCGTATTTCCGAAGAAGCCCGCGCCGCAGGTAACGCTTATATTAAAGATACTTTTGGGGAAAAATATCTGCCCCAAAAACCCCGCTATTACAAGACCCGTGCTTCTGCCCAAGACGGTCACGAGGCCATTCGCCCCACCATGATCGAAATGACACCCGACAAGCTGAAGGGTACTCTGACGGGGGATCAATTCAAAATCTATAAACTGATCTGGGAGCGGTTTTTGGCAAGTCTGATGGCCGCCTGCGTGAAAAACACCCAGACGGTGGACATTGCCGCCGCCGATTATTTGTTCCGTGCCACCGGTTTCTCGGTGAAGTTTGACGGGTATACGGCGCTGTATCAGGAATCCACCGACGAGGAAGAAGACCTGAAAGCCCTGCCCGATCTCACCGAAGGACAAAAACTCCACCTGCGGGAACTGACCGGTAACCAACACTTTACCCAACCCCCCGCTCGGTATAACGATGCCACCCTCACCGAAGTGATGGAAAAAACAGGCATCGGTCGTCCTTCCACCTACGCTACCACCATTGCCACCGTCATTAAACGGGAATACGTGGAGCGGGAAAAGAAGACCTTAAAGCCCACCGTGTTGGGCGAGGTCACCACCGAGCTGATGTGCGATCTGTTCAAAGAAATTGTGGACACCAAGTTCACCGCTTCGATGGAAGAAGATCTGGACAAGGTGGCAGACGGCACCAAAACCTACGTGGAGACCTTGGATAAATTCTACGATCCCTTTATGAACACCATCGCCGCCGCCGAAAAGAAGATGGAAGGCAAGCACGCCAAGATTCCCGACGAGGTCACCGACGAACTGTGCCCCAACTGCGGCAAAAACATGGTGATCAAAAGCGGTCGGTTCGGCAAATTCCTTGCCTGTTCGGGGTATCCCGAATGCAAAACCACCAAGCCCATTGTGGTACGCACCGAGGGGAATTGTCCCGTGTGCGGCAAACCCATGGTGGAACGCAAATCCAAAAAAGGCTATAAATATTTCGGGTGCGAAGGGTATCCCGAATGCAAATATATGACGTGGGACACTCCCACCAAAGAAACCTGCCCCAACTGCGGCAAGACCCTGTTTAAACGGCGGGGCGGTATCATCGGATGCAACGATGAAGCCTGCGGGTTTGAGAAAAAAGCCACCCGCAAAAGCCGCAAAAAAGCGGAGGAAACGGATGAATAATCTGAAAGCCACCGTGGTGGGCGCAGGACTGGCAGGGTGCGAAGCGGCCATGCAACTTGCCAACCGTGGGGTGCAGGTCACGTTGTACGAAATGAAGCCCCACAAAATGACCCCTGCCCATCAAAGTCCTGATTTTGGGGAGTTGGTGTGTTCCAATTCCCTCAAAGCCAAGCGAATCGAAGCCGCAGGAGGCTTGCTCAAAGCCGAAATGCAACTGTTCGATTCTCTTTGTGTCAAAACCGCTTACGAATGCGAAGTGCCCGCAGGGGGTGCGCTGGCGGTCAACCGTCACGATTTTGCCGCATCGATGACCAAGGCGATTCAAAATCATCCCAACATTACGGTAATCCACGAGGAAATCACCGAGATTCACGATGGAGTATGCGTGATTGCTACGGGACCGCTCACCTCCGATGCCTTTGCTAAAACGCTGCAGGCAACCTTTGGGGGCGAACCCTTGCACTTTTTTGATGCCGCCGCTCCCATTGTCACCGCCGAAAGCATTGATATGACCTGCGCCTTTGCCGCTTCTCGCTACGAGCGGGGTGACGACGATTACTTAAATTGCCCCATGAACAAAGAGGAGTATGAGGCGTTTTATGAGCAACTCATTACTGCCCAGCGGGCAAAACTTCATGGTATTGACAAAGACCCCAAGGTGTACGAAGGGTGTATGCCGGTGGAAATTATGGCTCGTCGGGGCGCCGACACCATTCGGTTTGGTCCGCTAAAGCCCGTTGGACTGCGTGACCCTCGCACGGGACACCGTCCTTGGGCAAATCTGCAATTGCGCAAAGAAAACAAAGAAGGCTCTTACTATAATTTAGTTGGATTTCAGACCAACCTTACCTTTCCCGAGCAAAAACGGGTGTTTGGCATGATTCCTGCTCTCAAAAACGCCGAATACGTGCGCTACGGGGTCATGCATCGCAACACCTTTTTGGATTCCCCTCGTTTGCTGGGGGAGGATTTTTCCTTCAAACAAAATCCCGACTTGTTTTTTGCAGGACAAATGACAGGGGTAGAAGGCTATATGGAATCGGCGGCTTCGGGGATTTTGGCAGGGGTGAACGCCTACCGTCGGCTGACGGGACAAGCCCCTCTGATCCCCCCTGAAACCACCATGCTGGGGGCGCTTTGCCGCCATGTGAGCAATGGTGAGACCAACGATTTTCAACCCATGGGGGCAAGTTTTGGCTTGTTGCCTCCCCTTGCGGAACATATTCGAGATAAAAAAGAGCGGTACGGTGCCTTGGCACGTCGCTCGTTAGAAACTTTGCAAAGTGTGTTACGTGATGAAAACGACTCTTTACAAAACAACTGAAGACGTTGCCCCGGTTGCCGACTTGCTACGGCAAGGGGAAGTGGTAGCCATTCCCACCGAAACGGTATACGGCTTGGCGGCCAATGCACTGGACGGTGGAGCGGTGCTGAAAATTTTCGCCGCAAAAAACCGCCCTGCGGACAATCCCTTGATTGTACATATCAGTGAGTGGGAGCAGATCATTCCGCTGGTGTCCCACATTCCGCCCAAGGCAAAAGCCCTTGCGGATGCCTTTTGGCCGGGACCGCTTACCATGGTGTTGCCTCGGTCGGAAATCATTCCCGATGAGGTCACCGCAGGGGGCGACACGGTGGCCATTCGCCTGCCTGCTCATCCCGTGGCACGGGCGGTCATTTCGGCCTGCGGCCTGCCTTTGGCGGCCCCATCTGCCAATCGGTCGGGCAGTCCCAGTCCCACTACCGCCGCCCACGTAATGGATGATATGAACGGCTTGATTCCCGCCGTGTTAGACGGGGGCGAATGCGCAGTGGGAGTAGAATCCACCGTCATTTCTCTGGTGGGCGAAACACCCCGTTTGCTTCGTCCCGGCGGGATCACCCCCGAACAACTGCAATCGGTCATCGGAGCCATCGAAATCGACCCTTCCATTACCGCCAACGTACATTTAGACAAGGTTTCATCCCCCGGAATGAAATATAAGCACTACGCCCCCAAAGCCAAGGTCACGCTGCTTCACTCAAGCCGTCAGGCGTTCATTCGGTTTATGAATGAGCAGGCCGAAGAGCATTCGGTGGCGCTGTGCTTTGCCGAAGAGGCGAAGGAAATTCACAAACAAACCCTGTGCATCGGTCACGAAAACGACCATAACGAAATCGCCCATAATCTGTTCGCCCTGCTTCGGCAGGCAGACGAGATGGGACTTTGCCGCATCTATGCCCATTGTCCCGAAAAAACGGGGATGGGGCTTGCGGTGTATAATCGGCTGATTCGTGCCGCCGCATTTGATGAAAGGGAGTTGGAAGCATGAAAGTGATTGGTCTGACCGGTCCTACGGGAGCGGGAAAAACCGTTGTGGCACAAATGATGGGATTGCCGGTGGTCAATGCCGATCGGGTTGCCCGCCGGATCCACAAAAATCCTGCTGTGTTGGCGGCATTGTGCGCCCGCTTTGGGGCGGATATTGCCCACGATGGGGTGCTCAACCGCACCCTGCTTGCCTCTCGCGCCTTTGCCACCCCTCACGATACCGAAGATCTGAATGCCATTATGCATCCCAAAATTTTAGAAGAGATTCGGGCGCAGTTACAAGCCCTGTCCCAAGGGGGAGAGCCGCTGTGCATTTTGGACGCTCCTTTGTTATTTGAAGCCGACTGCTATCAACTGTGCCACACCACCGTGGCGGTGATTGCCGCCCGTGACGTGCGGAAAAACCGCATTGTGGAGCGGGACGGTATTTCGGGCGAAATGGCCGAAAAGCGGATTGCCGCTCAGCCAAACGACCAATACTATACCGACCGTTGTGAGCACGTGATTTATAATACAGGCGATATTGTAGCGTTGCATACCGCCGCCGAAACCGTTTTACAACAAATCAAAGTTCAGTTTTCCATAGGAGGATAAACCATGGCCAAAACCATTACTGCCATTCGCGGCACCCAAGACGTGTTGCCTAATGAGAGTTATCAATGGCAATATATTGAGAAAACCTTGTTGGAGACCGCATCCCTTTACGGCTATAAAGAATTGCGGGTTCCCGTGTTTGAACAAACCGACCTGTTCCAACGCTCGGTGGGGGATACCACCGACGTGGTGCAAAAAGAAATGTATACCTTTGACGATAAAGGCGGTCGTTCTTTGACTTTGCGC
The DNA here is from genome assembly GCA_017439545.1 of Clostridia bacterium. Classification (GTDB taxonomy): domain Bacteria; phylum Bacillota; class Clostridia; order Oscillospirales; family Acutalibacteraceae; genus UMGS1484. The sequence goes on from JAFSIW010000023.1 coordinate 38,219, forward strand.
CCCGAAGGCACTGCCGGTGCGGTGCGCTGTCTGCTGGAGCACGGGTTGTATAACGATGCTTTGCCGGTCAAGGCTTGCTACCTTCTTTCTTGCTATCGCTATGAAAAACCCCAGGCAGGTCGCCTGCGGGAATTCCACCAATTCGGCATTGAATGCTTTGGTGCTCCCGAATGCGCCGCCGATGCGGAAATTATTGCCGTGGCTCATCACGCCTTTGAACGGTTTGGGCTGAAAAATATCCATTTGGAGATCAATTCCATTGGTTGCCCCGCATGTCGGGCCAAATATTTAGAAGCGTTGCGGGAGTACTTCCGCCAAAGCGAAGCCGATCTGTGCGAAACCTGCAAAGGTCGTTTGGAGCGCAATCCCATGCGGATTTTGGACTGCAAATCTCCCGTGTGCGGTGAGATTGCCGCTTCTGCCCCCAAAATGATTGACTACATTTGCGACGATTGCCGCGCTCACTTTGACGGGGTGAAATCTCGCTTGGATGCCATGGGCATCCCCTACACCGTTAACCCCTCCATTGTGCGTGGGTTGGACTATTACACCCGTACGGTGTTTGAGTTTGTGTCCACCGAAATCGGCGCCCAAGGCACGGTATGCGGCGGCGGTCGGTATGACGGCTTGGTAGAAGAAATGGGCGGTCCTCATCTGCCTTCGCTGGGATTCGGCATGGGTCTGGAACGTCTGTTAATGCTCATGAAAGCACAGGGTGTGCCTTTCCCCGAAGATAAGAAACCCGAACTGTATATCGTTCCCATGGGGGACGCCGCCGGGGTTGCCGCCGTGGGATATTGCGAGCAACTTCGCCGCGAAGGGTTTGCCGCTCTCACCGACCTGAACGGCAGAGGTCTGAAAGCCCAGATGAAATACGCCAACAAGCTGAACGTGGGCTATACCTTGGTGCTGGGGGACGATGAACTGTCCGCAGGCAAGGCAAACGTGAAAAATATGGCAACGGGGGAACAAACCCAAGTTTCTCTTGCCAATTTGGTAGATGAGTTTTACAACATTGTAATGGATTCGGCGTTCGACGCAATGGAAGAAAGCGTTAACGAGTTAGGCAAATAAGGAGGAGTACTGATGTTACAGACTGAATTTTTAGGCAATCTGCGCCGCAGTCATTATTGCGGCACCCTGACCACCCGGCAGGTGGATCAAACCGTAACCGTTTGCGGTTGGGTGCAACGGCAACGGGACTTGGGCGCTTTGATTTTTATTGACGTGCGTGACAGAAGCGGCATTGTGCAATTGGCTTTTGACGATGCCACCGACCGCACGGTGTTTGACAAAGCGTTTCAGACCCGCTCGGAATACGTGGTAGCCGCCAAAGGGGTGGTGCGCCGCCGTTCTTCGGTCAATCACGACATCCCCACGGGGGAAGTGGAAATTTTCGTAACCGAATACAAAGTGCTGTCGGTTGCCGAAACCCCTCCCTTTGAAATTGTAGAAAACTCCGACGTAAAAGAAGAATTGCGGCTGAAACACCGCTATTTGGATCTGCGCCGTCCTGATTTGCAAAACAACATCATCATGCGGCATAAAATCGCCAAGATCACCCGTGACTATTTCGACGAAAACGGATTCTTGGAAATCGAAACCCCCATGCTCATCCGTTCTACTCCCGAAGGTGCCCGTGACTTTTTGGTGCCCAGCCGTATTCATCCCGGTCAATTCTATGCCCTGCCCCAATCCCCTCAACTTTACAAACAGTTGTCTATGGTAGCAGGCTTTGACCGCTATATGCAAATTGCCCGTTGCTTCCGTGACGAAGACCTGCGTGCCGACCGTCAACCGGAATTTACCCAAATCGACTTGGAAATGTCCTTTGTGGATATGGACGACGTGCTTGCCATCGGCGAAGGCTATATGAAACGGGTGTTTAAAGAGGCTTTGGGTGTGGACGTGCAACTGCCCTTGCCCAGACTGACCTATGCCGAAGCCATGAGTCGTTACGGCAGCGACAAGCCCGATACCCGCTATGGCATGGAATTGTTTGATTTGTCCGATGCGGTGGCTGACAGCGAATTTGTGGTATTCAAAGGCGCATTGGAAAACGGCGGCAGCGTTGGTGGCTTTACTGCCAAAAATGCGGTCAACACCTATACCCGCAAAACCATTGACAAACTCACCGAGCAAGCCAAAGGCATTGGTGCCAAGGGCTTGGCTTGGATTCGCATGACCGACGAAGGTGTGGTTTCTTCTTTCGGCAAATTTATGACCGAAGACCAAATGACCGCCATTCTCAAAACCGCAGGCGCTGAACAGGGCGACGTGGTGTTCATTGTGGCTGACGGCAAAAAGAGTTTGGTGCTCAGCGTGCTGGGTGCGTTGCGGCAAGAGGTTGCCAAGAAGTTGGATATCATTCCCGACGGATTTAACCTGTTGTGGATCACCGAATTCCCCTTCTTTGATTGGGACGAAGAAGCCGGTCAGTTTGTGGCCATGCACCATCCCTTTACTTCGCCTATGGACGAATGCATTGAGTATTTAGAAACCGACAAAGCCAAGGTACGTGCCAAGGCCTACGACTTGGTGTTAAATGGCATTGAGCTGGCCAGCGGCTCCATTCGTATTACCAATCCTGAACTGCAAAACCGCATTTTTGCCATGTTGGGATTCTCCCCCGAAGAAGCCCACGAAAAATTCGGCTTCTTGACTGACGCATTCCGTTACGGTGCTCCCCCTCACGGCGGTATGGGGATCGGTTTGGACCGCTTGGTCATGCAAATGCTGCAATGCGACACCTTGCGTGAAGTGGTTGCCTTCCCCAAGGTGCAAAACGCCAGCGAACTGATGACCGAATGCCCCGCCTTTGTAGACAAAGAACAATTGGACGTGCTTGCCATTCAAACGGTCAAGCCCGAATAGGCATAAATAAAAAACAGACGCCTTGCAAGGTTACCCCTGCAAGGCGTCTTTGGATTTTGATGAAAACAACAAGCCCGACTGAGCTAACCCTGCCGCAACAATGGTGAAAAGGGGTAGACCCCACAGACCCCAAAAGCCGAATAGCTTCAGTCCTACGTACATGGTCAGCAGCGTGACAAGAGGCGGCAACCCCACTTGCTTGCCGATAATCTTCGGTTCAATGAGCTGTCGCACCGCCGTGATGAGTAGGTACAGCACAAAAATGCCCGTTCCCATTTTGGTGTTGCCCAAAAACAGCGCAATGCCGCCCCATGGCAATAGCACGGTGCCCGTGCCAAGCACGGGAAGCAGATCCACCACCGCCACCAGCAGCGCCAGCGTGGAGGCGTAAGGGATCCGCAAGATCAAAAAGCCGAAAAACAGCTCAATAAAGGTAATGCCCGTCAACAGCAGATAACCCTTGAGCATACGCGCCACCTTGGTGGTGACGATTTGCTTGGTTTGTTGCAGGAGCTTTTGCCATTTGGGGGAACACCGCTTCATCACCCCGTTGGCAAGACGGGGATAATCGGCGGTAAGGTAAAAGCAGGCCGCTACCGACACCACCGTGGTCAAAAGCAGGGCAGGCAGATGCACCATCCATTTGGCGGCAAGGTCGGTCAGACTGCGAGAGGCGTAATCAATGGCTAACCCTGCCAGCTCTCCCGGGGTGGTTTGCAACCGCTCCAATAGGGAAGGCGGCAGTTTTTGGGTGCAGGTAGAAAATCGGCTCAGCAAGGAGGACACGCTGTCTTTGAACAGCGGAATCAGCTCGGCGGCTTTGTTGACCAGCAAGAATAAACGGTCATAAACGGTATACGTGCTGTAGGCAAGACCGCCAAACACCGCCACCGCCAACCCTCCCACCAGCACCAATACCCACACGCCTTTGCCAAAGGGGGTGTGCTTCACCAAAAAGGATAGGGGCTTTTGCAATACGACGGCACACACCAGTCCGATCCAAAAGGGCAGCAGCCACGGTAACAAATAGCGAAACACAAAAAACAGAGCCAATGCCGCCCCGCCCCAAAAGGCGGCGCGCATAAGCCATTGCTTGTAAAAGCGGTCGGTCACACAAGCCCCTCCTTTGTTTTTTTACAGTATTCCCCGATTGCCCTGCAAAAATCGCCCATTTGCAGAAAATTCTTGACAGCCGAAGTGGCCTATTATATAATTAAAGAAAAAAGATGGAGGGATCTTTTATGTATTTTTGCCCCAATTGTAAACATATTGCTCAAACGGAGGAGGAACGGTTTTGCCCTGAATGCGGCACGCCTATGACGCAGGAAGCCCCCGTGGAAGAAGTTGCCCCCGTGGAAGAAGTCGCCCCCGTGGCACAGCCTGAGCCGGAGGTCGTTCCCGTGGTCTCGGCTGAGCCCGCTCCCGTGGCTCAACCTGTTCCCGCTCCTCAACCGCAGGTGGTTTATCAACCTGCTCCTGCTCCCGTGGCCCAACCTGTGCCTGCTCCTGCTCCCGTGGCCCAACCTGTGCCCGCTCCTGCTCCCGAACAAGCGGCAATTCCTTCCCAATACAAGCCTTTGAGCCCGTGGGCATACTTCGGTTATACCATGCTGTTCAGCATTCCCGTGGTGGGCTTTATTTTCCTCATCATCTATAGCTGTAAGAGCAACAACCTCAATCGTCGCAACTTTGCCCGCTCCTACTGGTGCGCCCTTTTGGTTGCTGTTATCGCCGTTGCGGCGGTCTTGCTTATCTACATCATTTTGGCGATCATTGCCGGTGCCGGCGCTGCCGCCTCCTTCGATCCTATGATGTATTGATTCTGATTGAAACAGTAACTCGGCCTGTCACACTACCGTGTGGCAGGCTTTTTTGATTTAACCAATCAAAATCATAGCGATATTGACAGAATCGGTCATTTTTGTTACAATAAACCCAAGAAAAGAGGGTGAGTCCAATGAAAAAGACCGAAAAACACATCCGCGTTTTGCAGGATGCGCTGAAAACCGCCGCCCGATTACAGCTTTCGGACGCCATGAGCCTGCTGGACGTATCTGAGTCCACCGCCCGACGGCTGTTCTCTCAAATGGAACAGCAGGGGTTGGTCATACGGGTGCACGGCGGCATTCAACCCATCGGCGATTCAGCGGTGGGATACCGCTACGACGTGGTAGAAAATCAAAATACCGAAGCCAAGCGCAAGATCGGCGCCGCCGCAGCAGAACTGGTAGAAAACGGGGACGTGGTGTTTCTGGATTCGGGCACGACCCTTGGATTTATGAGCGCCGCCCTGGCACGTCGGCTGGCCGAAGGGGGACTGACAGGGGTAACGGTGTTTACCAACTCCCTTGTGAATCTTCACGCTCTTGCCAAGGTGACCGAGGTGACCCTCATCGGCTGGCGGTATCGGGATAACCGCAAGGATTTTTGCGGCTACGTGGCAGAGGAAGCCATTCGCCCTCTGCGCTTTACCAAGTGCTTTTTGGGCACCGACGGCTATAGCCCCACGGGGGGATTTGCCGCCACCGATTTTTCCACCGCGCAAATGAGCGAGTTGGTGTTCGCTCGCTCCCAAACCCGCATTTTGTTGGCGGATGCCAGTAAGTTTACCTCGGCGGCCATGGTGGGATTTTCCAAGGGCAAGCCCATTCAATACCTGATTACCGACAAAGCTCCCGCCGCCCCTCTTGCCGGCGACCTTACCCGTTGGGGCACACAGGTAAAATTGATTGGTTGATGACAAATACTGAATGAAACATTCAAAATAAGCCTCCGTTTTGTTCATAAGTGAAAAAATCGGTCAAATTCCCGTTGACAAGGGATTTTGCGAGTGTTACACTCAAAATAGAAAAGAGGAATGGTTATGTTAGCGGATTTCACTTATACCAATTTAGATAAACAGTTTTATGAAGAAAAGATCGCCCCCCGTCTGCCCGAAAAAATCTGGGACTTGCATATGCATATGACCCCTGCCGAGCACGTGGCCGATTTAGATCCCCATATGGTGGCAACCGATTGGGCGATCCAATGCGGTATGGCCATGTCCTTTGAAGAATACGAGCGATTCCGCACCACCGTGTATGCAGGCAAGCAGGTGGAATACACCGCCTTCGGCAACGTGATTCGGGGCGGCTTGCACGCCGAAAATAACGCTTATTTGGCAGATCTGTTGCGGCAAAAGAAGATCCCCTCTGCCTTTATGGTGTTGGATCCCAAGGTTTCCGCCGAAGAAACCGCCCGCTTGTACGACGAGGGCGGCTTTACGGGGTATAAGCCTTATGCCGATATGGTGGCAGGGGCAAAGGGAGCAGACGTGACCTTCCCCGAATTTATGCCCGACGAGCATATGAAGGCGCTCAACGACCGCAAAGGCATTTTGATGCTTCACGTGCCCCGCGCAGGTCGCCTGCCCGACGATCGCAACATCAAAGAATTGTTGGAACTGCGGCAAAAGTTCCCCGATATCACCATCGTGATCGCCCATATGGGGCGCAGTTATTGCCCCGCCCATATCACCGAAGGGCTGGATAAATTGGGATCACACGTCAATGAATTCCATTACGATTTTGCGGCGGTGCTCAATCCTGCGGTCATTGAAATTGCTTTGGAGCGGCTGGACCATGATCAGATCCACTACGGCACCGACCTGCCCGTGTTCTGGTGGCACGGTCGCCGTCATTGGACCGATACCAAGTATTTTAATCTGGCGAGAGAGGATTTTCCTTGGAACACCCACTCCGACAAAGAGCACGAGCAGGAATATACTTTGTTTTTATATGAACAGCTGAATAATCTGTTAGACGTTACGGGACAATCCGCTAACGCGAAGGAACTGCGGCAAAAGATTTTTTACCACAACAGCGCCGCTTTGTTTGGGAGATAAGCTATGTTAGTCATTGGATTAGACATCGGCACCACCGGCACCAAAGCTTTGGTGGTGGACGAATTGGGCAAAATCTACGGGCAGGGCTACAAAGAGTACCCCTTGACCACCGCCGCAGGCGGGCAGGTCACCCAATCGGCTAAGGATTGGCGGGACGCCACCGTGCACGCCATTCGCACCGCCGTGGCCGAGGTAGACGGCAGTCAGATCGCCGCCATCGGCATCTCTACCCAAGGGGCGAGTATGGCGGTGAGCGAGCGGGTAGAAGATGCCGACTTGGTTTACACCTGGATGGACTCCCGCGCTACCCGTCAGGTGCAAACCTTGGGCGAGACCGTAGGCTACGACGCCTTTTATAAAAAAACGGGATGGGCCTTGTTTGCAGGAGGCGATGCTGCCAAACTGCTGTGGCTGAAAGAAAACGGATTGTTTGAGGGGACAGAAAAACTGGTTTCCACCTTGAGTTATATCAATCATTTTCTCACCGGCGAGTTTGTGTCTGATCCCACCAATTCTGCCATCCGTCAGTTTTATAACATAGAACGGCAATGCTACGATGATGAAATTTTATCCGCTTTGGGCATATCCGAGCAAAATCTGCCCAAGGTGCTTCCCACGGGAGCGCCGGTGGGGGGTGTATTGCCGCAGGTGGCCGAGCAGTTGGGCATTGCGGCAGGCACGCCCGTGTTTAACGGCGCTCACGACCAATACTGCGCCGCTATTGGTTGCGGTGCGGTCAACGTGGGGGATATGATGCTTGCCACCGGCACCACTTGGGTGGTGTTGGGAGTAACCGACCACCCCGTGTATACCGAATCGGGCATCTGCCCCGGGGTGCATCCCGCAGGGGGATACGGAGCAATGGCATCCCAAATCAATGCAGGCTCTGCCCTCAAGTGGTTTAAACAACAAATCGGAGACAGTTATCGAGAAATCGACCGCATTGCCGCAACCCGAGCCGAACAATGCAAGGATCTGTTTTGGGTGCCCTATTTGGCGGGAGCAGGCTTCCCCTGCGCCGACCCGAATCAGCGGTCGTCCATTCACGGACTGTCTTTGCATCACGATAAATACGATATGGCCCGCGCTTTGATGGAAGGGGTGGCTTTTGAAGCCCGCCGCTCCTTGACCGAATACCAAAAGGCAGGGCTGACCGCCCGCCGTCTGATGATGGCAGGGGGAGCGGCCAAAAGCAACTTTTGGGTGAGCGTGGTAGCCGCCGTGCTACCCGAATCGGAGCTGTATATCAGCGAATGTGCCGATGCCGCACCCATTGGCGCCGCCATTTTCGCCTTAAAGGGAGCGGGTGCTGTTCCCACGCTGGCGGATGCCCCTCATCTGACCCGTTGCCGCAAGGTGACCCCGCCGTCGGAGCAAGCGGTGGACTATTATAAGCAAAAATACGCCCAATATCTGACCCTTATATAAGGAGTGTGTCCTATGTCTTTACCCAACGAAACCTTGCAATGGATGCAAAACGCTTTTCGCATTGAAGCCGAATGCTTAAACGGACTCTATGAACGGTTTGATGCCGCCGCTTACGAGCAGGCGGTGGAACTGCTGAAAAATGCTCCTCGCATCGGCACTTGCGGATGCGGTCATTCGGGCATTGCCTGCATGCATTTTTCCCATCTGCTGTGCTGTATTGAACGCCCTTCCCGCTTTATTTCTCCTGCCGAAGCGGTGCACGGCGCTACCGGCTTTTTGCAAGAGGGAGACGTGATGGTCTTTGTCTCCCGCGGGGGCAAAACCAAGGAACTGCTTCCCATTTTGGATATTTGCCGTAAACGGGGCGTCAAGGTCATTACCGTGACCGAAAACCATGAATCGGTGTTGGCAAAAGGTGCCGACGTGGTGCTCACCCAATACGTCAATCGGGAGACCGACCGCCACAATGATCAAGGCACTACTTCCACCACCTCGGTATGCGCCATTTTCCACGCTCTGCAAGCGGGACTGATTGAAGCCACCCACTACCAAAAAGAGCAATTCGGAGTGGTGCATCCCGGCGGCGCAGTAGGCGAGCGTTTGACGGGTGCTGTGAGCGCAGAACAGAAACAATAGCATTGTTTCTTCGGACTTTTTTCGGTGTTCGGCGTATCTGTAATACGCCTACCACACCGAAGAAAAGCCCGTCTGCCTCTCACATCCCGCCGTCAAATTCAGCGGAGAAAGCCTATCGCTCCCAAAAAGCTCATCTGCATCCACCCGAGGGATGGGTGTGAACACCAAAGAAAAGTCCGTCTGCCTCTCGCATCCCGCCGTCAAATTCAGCGGAGAAAGCCTATTGCTCCCAAAAAGCTCATCGGCATCCACCCGAGGGATGGGTGTGAACACCGAAGAAAAGCCCGTCTGCCTCTCACGTCTCCCGCAGACCGATAAACAACGCATTCGTTCCCGCAAGGGATCAACATAATCAATCATAATCTGGAGGATATTACAATGGAATTCAAAGTATTTCAAAAAGAATTAGAACTGCAATCCCGTGGGTGGATTCCCACCTTCCACGACGTTTCCAAGGAAATTATGGAGATCGTAGCCGCATCGGGTGTAAAAAACGGTACGGTATGCATCGCATCCCATCATACCACCTGCTCGGTCATGATTCAGGAATGCTCTCACGACATCGACTCCTTTGATCTGGAATATCTGCAACACGATCTGCTGGACATCATGCGCAAAATGATCCCCGATTACACCGACGAAGGGGACTACCGTCATCCCGGTCCCATTCACGCCCAATTCGGTCGCTACGTCAACGAACCCGGCAACTACACCAGCATGAATACCGACGGGCATCTGCGCTCGGTCTTCTTCGGCCGCAGCGAAACCATGACCATTAAAGACGGCATTCTGGATGGCGGCGAATTTGCCCACATCTATTTCATTGACTGGGATCACGTGCGTGCCCGCCGCCGTCAACTGAACGTCACCGTTATGGGCACCACCGAAGACGTGGGCGACCGCAAGTGGAACAACGGCGAGGTGGTCAACACCCTGCGCAAGTTCACCGACGAAGAAAAGGCTTACGACATCCACTACGACCTGCAACAAAAACGATAAGCGAGGGTAACAGTTGTGAAAAGAAAGATTCGTACTCCCTATTTTGAGATCGGCACCAAAAACTACATTTACGGCGACAAGGTGCTGGAATATGCCCTGGCCGCCGATGCCGCCGCCGAAAAATACGACATCGACGTGCTGTTCATCACCCCTGCGGTGGAGATTCGCCGCATTGTTGAAAACACCAAGCACTTAATCGTGCTCGCTCCCTATATGGATACCCTGCGTCCCGGTCGGGGTATGGCCGACATTCTGCCCGAAGCGCTGAAAGCCGCAGGGGCAGAAGGGGTGGTTATCAACCATTGCGAAAAGCCTATGTCTCTGCCCCAAATGAAAGCCACCATTGACCGTGCCAACGAGCTGGATATGCTGGTATTCGCCTGCGCCGACAGTGTAGCCGAAACCAAAGCCATTGCACAGCTTGGTCCCGATATCATCAATCCCGAACCTTCCGAACTCATCGGGGGTACCGGCGGCGGTGTCAGCGATATGGGCTACGTGAAAGAGGTTATTACCGAGATTAAAAAGATCAATCCCGACATTTTGGTGGAACAAGCCGCAGGCATCACCAACGGTCAGCAGGTCTACGACTTTATTATGGCAGGCTCCGAAGCCGCGGGCGCCGCTTCGGGCATTATGAATGCCGCCGATCCCATTGCTATGATCGACGAAATGATCGCCGCCACCCGCCGTGCCGCCGACGACTTGAAACGACAAGGAGAATAATATGATTTATAAAGAAACCTTTCAGGTGGACTCCCGCCATCGGGCTATCACCTTTCACAACGTCACCGCTCAACTGAAAGAAGCGGTAAAAAAATCCGGCATCAAAAACGGTATTGCGGTGGTCTACTCCCACCACACCACCTGCTGTGTGATTACGCAGGAGTGCGCCTTTGATATGTCTATGACCGGACTGGAAACTCTGCAACAGGATTTGGTCAACGTCATGGACAAAATGGTACCCGAATGTAAATACGAGGGGATGTATCTTCATCCCGGTCCCAAAGCCCTGAAGTTTGCCGAAGAGCACGACGAAGACGCCTGGGGTTGCCACAACACCGACGCCCATCTCCGCTCTTCCATCATCGGTCGCAGTGAGACCATCGTCATTGACGACGGGGAATGTGACTTAGGAGAATTCGGCTTTGTGTATTTCATTGATTTTGACGATACCCGCGGTCGCACCCGCACCGTGCAGATCATGCTCATCGGGGAATAAACTCAATACCAAACAAGCGATGGAAATCCTTCCGTCGCTTGTTTTTTTGTAAGATATCATCAATGTTATAAATTTGTGACGGAATTTCATAAATACAATTCCAAAAAGAATTGTTATAATAAACAAAAACCACGGTTACCTTACCGATTCATCAAAGGAGAATGGTTATGAAAGAATACTTGTTAAACAGTCCTGCGGACTACAAATTGATGTCCCAGACAGGGGTCAAGCAATACAGCTATCCCCTCAATTCCACCCACAACGCCATTTGGGACAGTAACATCAGCCCCGAGGGACGGTTGTATTATGCGCTGGCTTCCGAAATCTGCACCAGCGAGTACGTGCATTTGTGCGAATACGATTACGACACCAATACCGTATCCGAATGCTTTAAGGTAGAAGACGTGATTCTGCCCAGCGATCGCACCATCCGCGCCAGCAAATTCCATTCCTCCATCAACTTTATGCCCAACGGCAAAATGGTGATGACCACCCACACCACCGACAAAGCCCCCGCCCATCCCACCTGGATGCCCGAGGCCTATTACCATCACATTTGGGAAGGATATGCCGGTTCTAACATCGTGGTGTATGATCCCGCCACCAAAACCGCCGAAAATCTGGGTTGTCCCGTGCCCCGTGAAACCATTTACGGCGCCATCTACGAGCCTGCCCATAACGCTTTGTTCTTTACGGGTATGTTCCGCGGTCATTTGTATCGCTATTCCTTCGACGAAAAACGGGTGCAAGATCTGGGACGTATGTCGGAGCATTATTCCTTCCGTCTGACCTTGGGACCCGACGGCAACATTTACGGCGCATCCAAATCGGGCTACTTCTACAAAGTGGATACCGAGACCTTAGCAATCACCGACTTAATGTTCAAGCCCAAGCATCACGCCCAGGCTTATACCCGTGATTTCACCAACATCAGCATCGGTCGCACCGGTCCCGACGGCAAAATTTATTTTGCCATTATGTACAGCCGCGATTTCATTTGTCTGGATCCTGCCACCGGCGAAGTCAAAGAAGTGGGCGAATATATGCCCTTTGCCGATCAGTATTGCCGCGGACAAAACCGTCACGGCGTATTCGGTATGGATTTTGACAGCGAGGGCGTGCTGTGGTATGTGGTTTCTTCCCGTAACTGCGGCAGCGAGTATTTAGAATACGGTTGCCCCAACGGTCTGTTCCGTTGGGATATCACCCGTGGCGGCAAGCCGGAATATATGGGCATTGTGGGCACCAAAGACCGTGTGGGCAGTTGGATGAGCGAACTGTGCATCACCGAGGACGATATTATGTACGTGGTGGGCTCCAACCACGGGATTGACGGTCCCGACATTACCGCCGTGGATCTGAAAGAATACCGCAAGACCATGTACGATTTCGGCAAAGAGCCGGTCACCGATCCCTATTATGATAAAGACGATGCCTACACCGTAGAAGTCGGTCAGAAAATGAAGGATCTGGAAGATATCGGCGGCGCCAATCCCTTTACCGTGCCCTTGAAAGCCAACGAGCCTGTGTTGCTGTGGCGTGCGCTGGCACCCAATCATATCAAGGATTCCGAAGTAAAAGGACTTGCTTGGTTGGATAACGATACCTTGGTGGGTCTGTGCGGTGACAAGCAGGATTACGTGTTTACGGTGGTAGACGGCGTACTGAAAGAAATTATTCCTGCCCAAAATGCCGACGCCGATCTGCTGAAAGTTGTCACCTGTGCCGCCAATCAATTGAAGGCGGATTATGATAACGCAGGTCTGCCCAACTATCCCGGTCGCCAATACAAAGCGGTGGCTACCGCTACCACCCAACTGAACGACGGTCGCATCGCGGTGGGCACGGCAGACGGTATGTTTGCCATCGCTTCCGAAAAAGGCGTGTTCGGTCTTGGTCCTGCCGCCAATAACGGTCCTGTCCGCTCTCTGTGCACCGCTCCCGACGGCACGGTGTACGGCGTGGCAGGAGACGTGGAAGACTTAGGCGTTCTGTTCAGCTACGATGACGTGAACGGTCTGCGTTGGATGGGTCACGCCCAACAAGACAGCGAAGTGAACCCCTCCTTTAACCTGACTCTCATGACCGCCGTTTCGGTCAGCCCCGACGGTAAAAAACTAGCGGTAGGTTGCGCCGACCGCATTGGTACGGTTGTCATTTTTGATCTGTAAGAGGTAACGGTATGAATCAACTGCAACAAGCCGCGTTGGCTTATATTGATGACCATCAACAGGAGCTGTTTCAATATTTGTTGGATCTTCTGGCCATTCAGTCGGAAAACTTTATTGAATACGGCAACGAAAAACCTTGCGCCCAATACGTCAAACAAGTGTGGGACGGACTGGGACTTGATGCCCGTCTGTATGCTCCCACCGACATTGACGGCGTGAAAGAGCATCCCGCTTATTTAGACGGGCGGGATACCGAAAACCGCCCCAACGTCACCGCCGTGATTCCCGGCAAGGTGGGGGACAAAAAGGTGATGATCATGGGTCACACCGACACCATGCCCATTGGGGATCCGGGCAGCTGGACGGTGGGTCCCTTAGGCGAAATGAAGGACGGCCGCATTTACGGGCGCGGCTCCAACGACAATAAATTCGGTGTGGCGCAATGCACCTTCCTTGCCAAAATGCTGCAGGATCTTGGCATTGAATTGGATGCCGATCTGCTGTTCACCGCCTATTCCGACGAAGAATACGGTGGGGGCGGCGGCACGCTGAGTGCCTGTGTAGGGTATCCCTGCGACGTGTACGTGAATACCGACGGGGGCAACAACGAGCTGTGGCCGGTGGCGTTAGGCGGGCAGGCAATGGAGCTGAATATTACCTCCAACGAACTGCTCGACTCCTCGGTACCCGTGGCAGAAGCCTTGCATATTGCCATGAAAGCCTTAGAGCCCTTCGGTCAGCGCCGTCGGGATGAACTCCACGCAAATCCCCATTATACCGGCACCGATATGCAACGTTCCGCCTTCCGTATTACCGGCTTTAAGGCGGGCGAAATGGGGTGCGATCTGTCCCACGGGAAACTGCAATTTTCCTATTATACCGACCGTAGCCGTGAAGAAATTTACAAAGAATTGGGCGAGATCGAAGCCCAGATCAAGGCGCAACTGCCTGCGCTGAACGTAGAAACCAAGGGCTTTGAGCCGATGTCCCGTTTCTTTGACTACGGCATTATGGAAGATGACCTTGGGGTGATCGACGCCTTTCAACGGGCAAGCGTTGCTGCTACGGGGAAAGAAACCCCCGTTACTGCTTCTTGCCTGACCGACCTGAATCTGATTCTGGCCTACGGTAGCAAAAACAGCCTGAACTTCGGTCTTGTGCGGGACTTCAAACTGTACGGCGGCGCCCATCAACCCGACGAATTTGTGGAATGTGATCAGCTGGTGGAACACACCAAAAAGCTGGCACTGTTTGTGTTGGATTTTTGCGGCGGTCACGTAAAATAAATGCTATTTGTGCCTCGCGATATTGTTGCGGGGCACATACGAATTTTCTCTTGTGAGGTGGATTGTTGTGAGACCAACCTACGTTGCTCCTAAAATTGATCCCAACCAAAATAACTTTTTTGATTATGCTCCCAAAGCCTATATTAATCATTGTCCTTGGTGGAAAACCCATCCCACCGCGCCGGTGGCGTATGGGCAGGTGTGCTATACCGATGAAGCGCTTTACGTACGGTTGACCTGCTTGGAAAGCGATCCCACCGTGACCTATTATCAGCCTAACGATATGGTGTGTAAGGACAGTTGTCTGGAGTTTTTCATCAACCCCACGCCGGGCAAGGATAATTTCAGCAATTTCGAATGTAACGCCGCAGGCACTTTGTTGGTGGGGCGGTACTGCGAGGGGGATTTTGAACTCATTGACCCTGCCACTCGTCCCGATTTTCAGGTGAAAGCCAAACGGGAAGCCGATTTTTGGCAGGTAGAATACGTGATTCCTGCCGCTTTTTTAGAAAAACTGTTCCCCGATTTTTGCTATGCCGACGGCACTGCGATGGAAGTGAACTTTTATAAATGCGGCGACGAAACGCCCAACCCTCATTACAGCTGTTGGAGCGTCATCCGCAGTAAAGAGATCAGTTTTTTCCATTCCGAGGATTTCGGAACGCTGATTCGGATATAGACCCAACGAAACACCGCTTCGTCTGAACGTACGGAGCGGTGTTTTGAAAAAAAGGAAAACCCTGTCGAAAAGTTTTTTCAATAAAATGCAAAATAGGGGTTGATTTTTAAACCGAGTTCGTGTATAATAACCCTTGCGTTAAAAAGTAAATATCGCGGAGTGGAGCAGCCCGGTAGCTCGCGAGGCTCATAACCTCGAGGTCGTAGGTTCAAATCCTGCCTCCGCAACCAAAAAAATTCCTCGGATTTGTTCCGAGGATATTTTTTTACCTCTTCACTTTTCACTAAATCCGTCCGAGAAGATTTTTGAAAGGGAACGGTTTCGGGGTTTTTTCGTGCCATTTTTCAAGGTAAAATTTAAAAGATATCATTTCCCCAAAACGACTTTTGGGGAGAAATTGAACTGAATTCAATAGATTTCAAGGGCAGATTTTGCGTTTTATGTAAAGTTTGCTTGACATTTAATCGAATCTATGTTATATTTGTTTTGTAAAGTGAGCTTTACATCCTAAATATCTTTTTAGGGGGTATTTTTTTGAAAAACAAAATAGAAGCTATTCGTAAGGAAAAGGGGATTCTCCAAGAAGAGTTTGCCAAAGCTATGGGCGTATCTCGACAAACAATCAGTTCTTTGGAGAACGGACGCTACAACCCGTCCATTCTTTTAGCCCATAAAATTGCAACATTTTTTGGAATGACCATTGAAGAAGTTTTCATTTTTGAGGAGGAGTAACATGAAGAAAAAAGATATTGTTTTTGGTGTGATATGGCTTTTGCTTGGTCTTGTTTTGACCGTTCTGTGCTGTTTGGAAACGTTAGACGAATTTTGGAGCGGTATGGGCTCTGCTTTGATGGTCGTTGGTATTGTGCGTCTGCTCCGCAGTTACCGTTTGAGCAGGAGTGAGACTTACCGTGAACAAAGAGAGGTTGCCGAAACGGATGAACGCTTACACTTCATCCGCAACAAAGCCTGGGCGTGGGCGGGTTACCTGTTTATTATCATCTGCGCCCTGAGCACTATCGTGTTTAAACTTTTGAACCAAGATTTGCTGTGTATGGCTTCGGGTGGCGCCGTATGTTTGATGCTCGTGCTGTTTTGGGTATCGTTCTTTATTTTGAAGAAAAAGTATTAAAGCCATTGCGAAAGGATGAATATCTAAATCGGTGCAACGAGCCAAAGCCCCAAGGACGACAAGTTCTTGGGGCTTACTTCTTACCTATTCCCTCTTCACTCTTACCTCAAACGTCCTTGGGGCTTTGGAAGTAATAAGTAAGAAGTAAGAGGGAATAAGTGTTTTGCAAGGCTTTGCCTTTCTCTTTTTGTTTTATAGTGGTGTAATGAAACAAAGGAAGGCGGTATTGTTATGGCGGATCGTCCGTTAATTAAAAAACGAAAGAATTTGCTTTGCAGATAATAAAAGGTTGCAATTATGTGAAACAAACGAAAATGCATAGAGGAACGACACGGTACTTGAAGTGTCCGAAACGCCATAAACGCACTTGGTGTAAAAAGGTATTGAAGAAATCAATTCTAATTTGCCGGTTAAAAGGGTTTATCAATCTACCTGATAAAATGAACGGCACCCCAAAAGGGTTTAGCTTTTGGGGTGCTGTTCCTATATGAATGCCTTTATAAGAATATCTCGTTACAGCGAAAGCTGAATCTCTGCAACATTGATACCGGGATCGTCCAGCACTTGTTCTAATACGTTCAGATAGTAGGTATGGAACTTGCTGACATCCTCTTCACCGGTGATCTTAGTCTGCACGTCGTAAGCCATATCAATCTCTTTGGTCTTGGCGTTCAAAACCTGAATGACATAGGCGGGAAGAGCGCAATTGCCATTGGTATACAAATTAAACTCCACACCCTCGGGCATATCAACGGGGATGAGGGAGTAGGCAATGGAATAGTAGATCATAAGAGGAGAAGAACGGTAGATGTTGTGCATTAAGGCCTCAAAATCTCTGTCTTTAAACTTGACGTGTCTGTAAAGACCGGTCTGCGCAATCGAAAACGCCTTCAGATTCTCCTCAAAGGAAAGGGTGTAATCAATCTTGGTATAACAGGCGGCGCTTTGCACCTTAGGGCCTGCACAGCGTTTTTCCTGCGCATAATTGCGGCAATTATAAAGACCGATGGGCATCATGTTCTCAAGGTTTCCGTTTAGCTTTGCCAAGGTAAGAGAGCTTGCGTAGAACAGTAGATTGGCAGGGGAGCATCCGGCGTTCTGACAATAGGTCAACACCTTTTCTACCAAATCCTTGTCCAGCTTGTGACGGTAGGTCTGTGTGTTGTTATGGACAAGGAAAATAGGCATACCCCGACGGTTCTTTTTGAGTTGCTTTTGCCAAATGGGATTATTGGGGCCGTGAATACCGGCATAGAAAGGCTCGGGATTATTGGTGAGTAGATTGGTGAAGTACTCCAAATGCTTTTCCGCCGAATTGCCTTTGGCGTTTTTTTCGATATCCTTTTTGATGATCTCCTCAAAACTTTCAGGGGCGGGGGGCAATGGTTCGCCCTTCTTCAGAGCGTGATACACGTTTATCAGATCCATGTACAAAACGTTGATTCCGTAAAGGTCAGCAACCAGATGACATATCTTGAAAAACACCATGTAACGATTGTCATAGGTGTGAATAAAATAAGGTTCAATAACAACGCCGTGCATATAGTCAATAGGTTTTCTTCTAACCTTATCGATAAAGGCGTCTTGCTGTTCTTTGGTTGCAAAGGACAAAACAGGCACCTTCTTGCTATTCTTTCCGGAATCACCAAAGCACTGCAGCAGTTCTCCCCTCTTTTTAAAGAACCTGATTCTGAGGCAGTCATTTCGTTCAACCAGAAGCTTGAATGCCTGATCCATAACCTCAAAATCCACTTCCTCATCCATAACGATAGAGGAAAGGATGTTGATCACTCGTTTATATAAACTGTACTTGCATTGCATGTATGCCACGTCTTGCGAGAAACTTAAATTGTAACAAGATTGATCCGTCATGTTTCATTACGCTCCTGTAAGTTAATATGGTTTTCCGTAATATTTAATTATTTTACCACACTTTTACGGCAAAAGAAAGCATTTTTTGACTTTTTCTTAATAATATTATTCTTTATTGACAAAATGATGTCTGCAGCGTGGCATAAGAATGGGGGTTTTACTTTTTCGCTTTATTCTCTGCGAATCACGGAAAAATTTTTCATCAAATTTCTTGACAAAGTCAATACTTCGTGATACGATGTATTACATGAAAGGAGGCATCCTATGGATATTCAGTTAAAACGAGGCCTTTTAGATGTATGCGTGTTGGCTGCGATCAAAAACGAAGATTCCTACGGTTATCAGATCATCAAGGATATGAATCCGTACATTGAACTTTCCGAATCCACCTTATATACCATTTTGAAACGCTTGGAAATTGCAAATATGCTGACTGTCCGCACGGCAGAGCACGGCGGCAGACTTCGGAAGTATTATCACATCACGGACGAGGGGCGCAAACGCATTGAGGATTTCAAGGATGATTGGAAAGAAATCGTATCAATATATCGCTTCATAACCAAGGAGGAGATCGGCAATGAGTAAACAAGAGTTTCTTGTGCAATTACGCAAAGGTTTATCAGGCTTACCCCAAGAGGATATTGAGGAACGTTTGACATTTTACAGTGAAATGATCGACGACCGAATGGAAGAAGGGTTTACCGAGGAAGAAGCGGTTGCGGCAGTGGGGTCTGCCCAAGAGATCGTGGCACAGGTAGTAGCGGAAATTCCTTTTGCGAAAATCGCAAAGGAAAGAATAAAATCGAAAAGGCGGTTGCGTGTGGGTGAAATCGTCCTTTTGGCGCTCGGCTCGCCCATATGGCTTTCTTTGGGCATTGCCGTATTTGCTGTAATTCTCTCGCTTACCATATCCTTGTGGGCTGTAATTATTTCTTTGTGGGCAGTATTTGCTTCCTTTGCCGCCTGTTCTATTGGCGGCGTGGCAGCATGTGCCGTGTTTGCCGTGAGCGGGAAGGGCGCTTCGGGCGTGGCGATATTGGCCGCAGGTCTGGTTTGCGCGGGATTGTCTGTCTTTTCGTTTTACGGATGCAAGGCAGCAACAAAGGGTACTTTGATACTCACAAAGAAAATGGTAATAGGGACAAAGAATTGCTTTATCAAAAAGGGGGCGGCGGAATGAGAACGAAAACCAAGGTATGGCTGCTTGTTGCAACCGCTCTTGTGCTGGTCGGCGGAATCCTTTTTGCAGGAGTTATGACGACCCTTGGGTGGGATTTTACAAAATTATCAACGGCTCAATACGAAACCAATTATTATGAGATTGCTGAAAATTATAAAAACATCCGGATTGCAACCGATACGGCTCATATTGTGTTTGTGCCTGCCGAAAATGACAAAAGTTCGGTTGTATGTTTTGAACAGAAAAACAGCAAGCATTTGGTTACGGTAAAGGAAGGCACGCTTGTAATTGAGGTTGTAGATGTGAGAGAGTGGTTTGAGCATATCGGGATAAACTTCGGCATGCCGAAAATAACAGTATCCATTCCTCAGGCGGAATACGGCACGCTTTCGGTAACATCCGGTACAGGCGATGTGAAAATCCCAAAAGAATTCAAATTCGAAAGTATGGACATTTGGGAAAGTACAGGTGATGTAACGAACAGCGCTTCTGCTTCGCAAGCCATAAAAATAAAAACAAGTACGGGAAATATCCGCATTGAAAATGTATCCGCGGGTTCTCTTGACCTTTCTGTTTCAACGGGTGGGGTCACGGTTTCAAACGTAGTCTGCCAAGACGATGTGAAAATCAATGTTTCCACCGGAAAGACGAACTTGACCGAGATGGATTGTATGAGTGTCATATCAAGCGGAACCACAGGAGATATATCTTTAAAAAATGTGATGGCTGCAGAAAAATTCTCGATTAAGAGAAGCACAGGAGATGTGCGGTTTGACTGTTCAGATGCCGCTCACATATCTGTGCAAACAGATACGGGTGATGTTACGGGTAGCTTGCTTACCGAAAAAATATTTATTACGCAAACCGAAACGGGCGATGTGGAGGCTCCTCCGTCAACAACCGGCGGCAGGTGCGAGATCACCACCGATACGGGAGATGTTTCCATTACCTTGTGTTCGTGATAAGAGGGTTGCATTTATGGGCTCGGTGTGGTATGATGATGTCAAATGAAGCAGGAGGAATCGCTATGAAAACGGTTGTGAAAGTATTTGTTATTATTGGTATGATTGTCGGATTTTGGTATATTTTGCCCTTGATTTTCGGCACCAAAATACTCCGCAAACTCAACAATAATATTCCGCTGACAGCGGGTGACAAGGTTTGCACCATTTTATTTGTCAGCATCATCGCCGGCATTTTGGCCTTTTGTATGCCTGCCAATCAACAATAATGGGAGAAAATCGAAAAGAGGTTTCCGATTGGCAGGGAGCCTTGAGATCGGTGACGATCTGTATATAAATATCAAAGGAGGAATTGGATATGGCATTTAAGCGAGCTCTCTGGCGCAGTGGTTTGATCTATGAGCAAACCTGCCACCAATGCAAAAGCACCATTCGGTATATGGATAATAAGTTGGATTTCCGCCCCTGGTATGCGGATGGATTTATTTACTGTCCCAAATGCCGCACGCCCTTGCGACACAACGAAGCCTATGCCGTAGTGGGTGCCGACGGCAATCCTCTGCCCACCGTTACGGCGGCGCCTGCCCCTGCACCGACTCCTGCACCCGCACCTGCTCCTGTAACGAAAAAGGCCTTTTGCCCCGGTTGCGGCAATCCCTTTGGCGAAACCGACCGTTTCTGCCCTCAATGCGGGAGGAAACGGGATGAATAATGGGAATCAAACCAAGCGGAACAACAATTTTGCGTTTGCGGGCTATATCATCGGACTGGTTGGCTTGCTGAGCTGTTGGGTTCCCCGTGCGGGACTTGTTTTTTGTCTGGTATCCGGCGGATTCTTAACGGTAGCGTGGATCTTGCGAAAAGGTCGTCGCCAAGGCTTTTTGTTGGTAGGCACCGTGGTGGTTGCCGTTGCTTTGGTGCTTTCGGTGGTCAGTACCGCCAAGGCGCTTGTAAAAGAGTGGGAGGAAATGACTGCCCCTATGTCGGCGAAAACCGCCTATGAGGAGATCTGTCACGAAGCCGACTTTGCCTCCTATTCGGATAATACGGGCGGCTTGACGGTGGACACCAATCCCACCGACACCCCCGACGGAGAGCTGACCGAATCCTACGAGATCATCCGCCTGCTGAACGAGGAATACGAGGTGCCGCAGGAAGCGCGGGATCAAATGAAAGCCGCCACCAAAGACGGCGGCTGGCAATCCTACGAAAACAAGCACGTGATCGTGATGTGGAATTATCTGCCGTCACGAGGGATGGAGATCGTCTATTACTCGAAATAATGAAAACCCGACTCATTGAGTCGGGTTTCTTTTATGCCTTGGTAAGATAGGCTTCGTAAAAATGCTTCATAATGTCCTGTCGGGTTACAATGCCGATGAACGAGCCTAAATCGTCCACCACCGGCACAAAGTTTTGGGAGATGGCCTTGTCCATCAATTGTTCCACGGTGGCGGCAATGCTCACCGGCTCATACCGCCCGGCAAAGGGAAGGTCCCGCAGCAGCATATCCTCCGCATCCCGAATATCCACTTGCTGTAAGGGCTCGCCGCCCTCGCCCCGTACCAGATACCATAAAAAGTCCCCTTCGGCCACGGTGCCCACGTAACGCCCCTCCCTGGTGATCACGGGAATGGCGGTATAGCCGTGGTGCTTCATCTTTTCCAAAGCCTGCCGCAGGGTGTAGTCACTATATAAATACGCAACCTGTTGCTTGGGCTTTAACAGACGGGCAACGTTCATAAAAACTCCTCCTTTTGGGAATGCTTTGTCCCAATGTTTGATTGTATTGTAATCCCCTTGTGTGAACAAACTATGAACCAACAAAAAAGGATGTGAAAAGCCCATTTATTTGCAAAAAAAGCGTTGACAAAAACGGATGAAATGATTATAATTAACACGAGAATGTGAATTTTTAACAAAAACGAACATTCTGATTTCGGAGGGGAGGAAACCTTTGTGAGTTTTAACCGTCGGGAAAAAATTCTGGATATGCTTAGAGAACAAGACGTTCTTATGTTAAAAGATCTGGAAAAATTGTTCCCACAGGTCTCCAGTATGACCTTGCGTCGTGACCTTGAATTTTTTGAAAATATCGGAGAAGCCATCCGCATCCGCGGCGGCGCCCGTCACATCAAGTCGCTGAGTGTGCAGGAGGATCTGTATGCCCTGCGTGCTATCAAAAACCCTGCCGCCAAAGAGCGGATCGCCCGTTTGGCTGAGGGCTACGTAGAAACCGGTCGTTCCATTTATTTGGACTCCGGCTCTACCGCTATGTGCCTTGCCCGTACCCTGAAGGACATTAACCTGTCCATTCTGACCGGCGCACCCAACGTGGCAATGGAGATTTCTAAGCGCTATAAGATCAGCGTGACCATGATCGGCGGTCTGATCAATCGCAATACTCTGTCCGCTTCGGGAGCCCACTCTTTGCAGTTTATTCAAAATCTCAATTTTGATATGGCATTTTTGGTGGCTTCGGCCTTTTCACCCGACACCGGCTTTACCTGCGGCAATGCGGATGAATGCGAGTTAAAGCGTGCCATCGCCGCCAAGGCTCGTCGCACCATTTTAATGGTAGACAGCTCTAAATTCGGCAAATCCATGCCCCATACCTTTGCCACGTTGGACGATGTTGACGTGCTCATTACCGAGACCCGTCCCGATGACGCCATTATGAAGCTGGCAAAGCAAAGCAACACCACGGTAATATTTGAATAAGTTTTTTATTCATTGTTATATTTCATCAATCGATTATTTTTAGGAGGAATTGATTATGGCAACACCCGTAATGATGCCCAATGTTGGTATTACAGTTGAAAGCTGTATTCTGACCACTTGGCACAAGAAGGTGGGCGACGCCGTGAAAAAAGGCGACGTTCTCTTCACTTACGAAACCGACAAATCCACCCTTGACGAAGAATCTCCCGTAGACGGCATTATGCTGGCTCAATTCTTTGCAGAAGATGACGACGTTAAGGTTATGACCAATGTTTGCGTCATTGGTAACGAAGGCGAAAGCACCGCAGAGTTCGCTCCTGCCGATGCCGCTCCCGCCGCCGAAGAAGCCGCTCCTGCCCCTGCAGCCGAAGCCGCTCCCGTAGCTGCTGCTCCTGCCGCCGTAGAAGCCGCCGCTCCCGTAGCACAAGGCGAATTTGTAAAAATCTCTCCCCGCGCCAAAGCGCTGGCCGCCAAAACCGGTGTAGAACCTCGCTTTGCAGGCGCTACCGGCCCCGACGGTCGTATTATTGAACGGGATATCCGCAACCTGATCGAAAACGGTCCTGTCAGCACTCCTGCTGCCGCAGGCGCTTTTGACGGTCAAGCCGGTACCGGTCTGGGCGGTAAATTCTCGGTGAACGATATCGGCGCTGCCGCTGCTGACGTTGCCGCTCCCGCCGCTGAATTCGTGGACGAAAAAATGCCCACCATTCGCAAGACCATTGCCAAACAAATGGTCAACTCTCTGTCTACTGCCGCTCAGCTTACTCACACCATCACCTTCGATGCTACCGAAATGATGGCTTTCCGCAAGAAAGTGAAAAACGGCGGCGAAGCTTTGGGTCTGAACAACATCACTCTCAACGACATCATTCTGTATGCCGTTTCCCGTGTGCTGAAAAACGAAGCCCATCGCGCTTTGAACGCTCACCTGATCAACGGTGACACCATGCGTTACTTCACCAACGTAAACTTGGGTATCGCTGTGGATACGCCCAAGGGCTTGTTGGTACCCACTCTGCATAATGCCAATATGAAATCCCTGAACGAGATTTCTGCCGAAGCCAAAAAATTGGCTAAAACCTGCCAAGACGGCGCCGCTACCCCCGATCTGCTGCAAGGCGGTACCTTCACCATCTCCAACTTGGGCTCTTTCGGCATCGAAAGCTTCACTCCTGTTCTCAACACTCCCCAAGTTGCTATTCTGGGCGTGAACACCATCACCACCCGTGTGAAAGAAGTAAACGGCGAAATCAAGACCTATCCCGCTATGGGTCTGTCCCTCACCTACGACCATCGTGCTTTGGACGGTGCTCCTGCTTCCCGCTTCTTGGTTGACCTGAAAAACGCTTTGGAGAACTTCTCCATTCTGCTGAGCAAATAATCGGGAGGAACTGACAATGGAAATCTTTGATTTAATCGTATTGGGCGGCGGCCCCGGCGGTTACAATGCCGCAGAACGTGCCGCTCACGGTGGGCTTAAAACCTTGCTGATTGAAAAACGCGCTTTGGGCGGCGTTTGCCTCAACGAAGGTTGCATTCCCTCCAAATCCTTGCTGTATTCCGCCAAGGTATTTGACTATTGCAATCACAGCGACGTGTACGGCGTTGCTTGCAGTGGCGCTACCATCGACCAAAAGAAAGTGGTAGAACGGAAAAACGGCGTAGTTAAAATGCTGGTTTCGGGCATTGGCGCCAAAATGAAAAAAGCCGGTGTGAAAGTGGTTGCCGCTATGGGTACCATTCAGGGCAGAGATGCTGACGGCTTTAAAGTAGAAGCCGACGGCGAAGTTTACTGCGGTAAACAAATGCTCATCTGCGCCGGTTCCGAAGCCGTTGTGCCTCCCATTCCCGGTCTGCGTGAAGGTCTGGCCGAAGGCTTTGTAATGACCAACCGCGAAGTGCTGGATCTGGACGCTATCCCCGAAAAACTGGTTGTAATCGGCGGCGGCGTAATCGGTCTGGAAATGGCTTCTTACTACAATTCCGTAGGCAGCAAAGTTACGGTTGTAGAAATGATGGACAAGATTGCCGGTCCTACCGACCGTGAAATCTCTGACATTCTTATGAAGAACTATGCCAAAAAAGGCATTGAATTCCGCTTGGGCTGCAAAGTAACCGAAGTCGGCAACGGCAAAGTTACTTTTGAAGAAAAGGGCGAGATCAAATCGGTAGAAGCCGATAAAGTTCTGTGCGCTATCGGCCGTCGTGCCGTAACCACCGGCTACGGTCTGGAAACCCTGAACGTAGAACTGGAACGTGGCGCGATCAAAACCGACGAGTTTATGAAAACCAACGTGGCAGGTCTGTATGCCGCAGGTGACGTAAACGGCAAAGTGATGTTGGCTCACACCGCTTATCGCGAAGGCGAAGTGGCAGTCAACAACATTCTGGGCAAAAAGGATCGGATGCGTTACGACGCCATCCCCAGCGTGATTTACACCAACCCCGAAGTTGGTTGCGTGGGTGAAACCGAAGAATCCGCCAAAGCCAAGGGTCTTGACGTGGAAGTTGTAAAACTTTCCATGATGCAATCCGGTCGTTACATCGCCGAAAACCCCGGCGGTGACGGAATCGTAAAAGTAATCGTAGATAAAAAATATCACCGCGTATTGGGCGTTCACATGATTGCCAACTATGCCGCTGAAATCATCTACGGTGCCGCTATTATGATCGAGACCGAAACCACCATCGACAACCTCAAAGAAATCATCTTCCCCCATCCCACCGTGTGTGAAGTGGTGCGCGAAGCATTGTTTGAGGTAAAATAATTATTGTTAATTTAACAAAGGAGTGTTTTCAATATGCCTAAGTCAATGTACGTAAAACCCGAAGACAAATTCGCAAAACGCACGATTACTTTTGAAGATATCCCCGTTTGCGAATACGACAAAACCGTTGCCGACGAAAAGAAAAACTTTACCAAAGAAGAATTCCTTGGTATGTACGCCGACATGGTTGCCATCCGTGAATTCGAATCCATGCTGCAATCCATCAAATTGCAAGGCGAATACAACGGCAAAAAATTCACCTATCCCGGCCCCTCTCACTTGGCTATTGGTGAAGAAGCTACCGCTGTAGGTCAAGCCTTTACTTTGGATGCTAACGACTTCATTTTCGGTACTCACCGTTCTCACCACGAAGTGATTGCCAAAGGTCTTTCTGCTATCGCAAAAATGACCGACGAAGAACTCATCAAAATCATGGAAGAGTTCAACGGCGGCAAAAACTATGAAATCGTGAAAAAATACACCACCGGCAAAACCACCAAAGACATTGCCAAAGACTTCTTTATCTATGGTTTGACCTGCGAACTGTTTGCCAAAGACAACGGCTTTGCTCGTGGTTTGGGCGGCTCCATGCACGCTTTCTTCTTGCCCTTCGGTATTTTCCCCAACAACGCTATCGTTGGTGGTTCCGGCCCCATCGCTACCGGTGTTGCTCTGTACAAAAAATGCAACAAGAAACCCGGTATCGTAGTTGCTAACGCCGGTGACGGCGCTGCTGCTCGCGGTCCTGTATACGAAGCCATGAACTTCGCCGCTATGGACCAATACAACGAACTGTGGGAAGACGGCTACAAAGGCGGTCTGCCCATCGTGTTCAACTTCAACAACAACCACTACGGCATGGGCGGCCAAACCAAGGGCGAAACCATGGCTTACGGTGATCTGGCTCGTCTGGGCTGCATCGCTCAAAACCAAATGAACGCCGAACGCATCAACGGTTGGAATCCTCTGGCTGTGATCGATGCTTACAAACGCAAGAGAAAACTCTTGGAAGAAGGGAAAGGTCCCGTTCTGCTGGACGTTGTTACCTATCGTCTGTCCGGTCACTCCACCTCCGACGCTATGAGCTATCGTACCAAGGAAGAAGTGGAAGAATGGAGCAAACTGGATCCTCTGACCGTATTCCCCCAACAAATCATCGATGCCAAAGTTGCCACCAAGAAAGAAGTGGAAGCCATTCGTGATGCTGTCATCGACCGCAACCAAAGAATGTTATGTTGGCTTCTGATTTGGAAATCTCTCCCTACACCGATTACAACGAACATCCCGATCACATCGAAGGCATCATGTTCTCCAACAAAGAAGTTGCCAAGATGGACGATCGTGAATGCGAAGTTCGCGAAGCCAAGGAAGATAACGAACGCGTAAAGAAAATTGCCCGTTCCAAACGTTATGCTTTCGACGAAAACGGCAAACCCTATCCCAAAGCCAAACTGTACTCTGTTCGTGACGGTCTGTTCGAAGCTATCATGGACAAATACTACGAAGATCCCACTTTGATCGCCTA
This sequence comes from Clostridia bacterium, assembly GCA_017439545.1. Lineage (GTDB taxonomy): Bacteria > Bacillota > Clostridia > Oscillospirales > Acutalibacteraceae > UMGS1484. Next base: position 65,560 of record JAFSIW010000023.1, read on the forward strand.
CGGTGAAGACGTACGTGACTGGAACGGTGCTTTCGCAGTATATCGTGGATTGACCGAAGCTCTGCCTTATCATCGTCTGTTCAACTCTCCCATTGCTGAATCCGCCATCGTTGGCTCTGCTGTCGGCTACGCCATGGCAGGTGGTCGTGTAATCGCAGAACTCATGTACGCTGACTTTATCGTTTGCTCCGGTGACGAAGTATTCAACCAAATGGCTAAATGGCAAGGTATGTCGGCAGGCGCTTTGAATATGCCTGTTGTTCTGCGTGTGCCCGTTGGTTTCAAATACGGCGCTCAACACTCTCAAGACTGGACCGGCCTGTGCGCTCACGTTCCCGGCCTGAAAGTTGTTTACCCCGTAACTCCTTACGATGCTAAGGGTCTGATGAACACCGCTTTGAAGGGTACCGACCCCGTTTGCTTCTTTGAAAGCCAACAACTGTACGATAAGGGCGAAGAATTCGTTAAAGAAGGTGTACCCGAAGGTTACTACGAAATTCCCTTTGGTGAACCCGCCGTTCGTACCGAAGGGAAAGACGTTACCATTTTGACCATCGGTGCTACTTTGTACACCGCTATGGCCGCCGAAAAGATCCTGCGCGAAGAATACGGCATCACCGCCGAAGTTATCGACGCTCGTTCGGTCGTTCCCTTCAACTACGAAAAAGTTATCGAATCGGTTAAGAAGACCGGTCGCATCGTGCTGGCTTCTGACGCTGTTGCCCGTGGCAACATCCTGAACGATATGGCTCAAAACATCACCAACCTGGCCTTCGATTATCTGGATGCTCCTCCCGTTGTGGTTGGTTCTCAAAACTGGATTACTCCTGCTGCTGAGTACAACGAACAATTCTATCCCCAACCCAGCTGGATCATCGACGCGATCCACGAAAGAATTCTTCCCATTCCCGGCTATGTTGCCAAACACAGCTACACCAACGAAGAATTGCTGCGTAAAGCCAAAAAAGGTGTTTAATCCTACCGTTTTGTGTAGTTAAATGACCGCAAGGGCTGTTTCATCATAATAAGGTGAAACAGCCCTTTATTTTAGGATGACTTACCCCATCCAAATTTGCCTTATAGGGGCATCTTTCGGTGCTTTTCACCCGAAACTCTTTTGAAATGCACAAAGCATTCCTGCAATCGTTTCGGTCAAAAATCCCACGAAATCTACTCCCTATAAGGTCTTGCGTTTTCATAAGTTTATGACAAATGATTACCAACAAAATTGAATAGGGTAAGTCATCCTATTCGTCCAAAAGGGGAGTTGCCTATGCTGGTCGTAGATTTAAAAACCATCGATCCTTACGTGAATCTCGCCACGGAGGAGTATTTGCTGTATCACCGCAAGGAAGATTTTTTTATGCTGTGGCAGAATGAGCCCTGCATTGTGGTGGGGCGCAATCAAAATACCTTGGCGGAGATCAACCACGACTACGTGACCGACCATGCCATTCCCGTGGTGCGGCGGTTGACCGGCGGTGGCGCGGTGTTTCACGATTTAGGCAATCTCAACTATACCTTTATTGAGGCGGATGCCAAGGATAAATTCGGCAATTATGCCGTGTTTTCCACCCCCGTGATTGAAGTGTTGCACGCCCTGAACGTGCCTGCCACGGTGAGCGGTCGCAACGATTTGCTGGTTGACGGCAAAAAAATTTGCGGCAATGCCCAAACCATGTTTCACGGGCGCATGATGCATCACGGATGCATTCTCTTTTCGGGCAACATCGATCATCTGACCGCCGCTTTAAAGGTCAATCCCTTAAAAATCCAAAGCAAGGGCATTCAATCGGTGCGTTCCCGTGTGACCAACATTGCCGAGCATTTGCCCCGACCGTTGCAAGTGGAAGAGTTTCGCCGCCTGCTTTTGGAGCGGATGTTGTCGCAAGAAGGCAACGCCCTTTATGAACTTACCCCCGAGGATCGGGAAGCGATCGACAAGTTGTATAAAGAAAAATACAGTACCTATGAATGGAATTTCGGGTTTAAAAAGGACTACTCCTTTTATAAAGACACCTTGTTTTCCGCAGGACTTGTCACCGTTTCCATGAACATTCAAGAAGATCAAATCGCCGCTTTGTCGGTGAAAGGGGACTTTTTCGGCATGGCCGACGTGGCGGAGTTTGAATCGGCTATGATCGGCACGGCTTACGAGCCGACCGCCGTTTTGCATCGGTTGCAAACCCTTGATTTTTCCTCTTATTTTGCCGGTATTTCGCCGGAAGAATTTTGTAAAGCATTATTTTGAAAGGAATGAATTCCATGAAAGCAGTTATGTACGGTGCCGGTAACATCGGCCGTGGCTTTATTGGCCAGCTTCTTTCTCAATCGGGCTATCACGTAGATTTTATCGACGTAGCCCCCGCTGTCATTGAACAACTGAACACCCAACACGAATATCCCGTGCGCATTCTTTATAAAGATACCTATGAAGAATCCATGGTTACCAACGTGGCTTGCATCGACGGGAAAGACCCCGATGCCATTGCCGCCGCCATTGCCGAAGCCGACGTGATGGCTACCGCAATCGGTGTAAACGTGCTGAAATTCATCATCGGCAACATCGCCCAAGGTCTGAAAAAACGTTGGGAAAACCCCGACAAAGCTCCTCTCAACATCATCATCTGCGAAAACCTGATTGGTGCTGACGCTTATCTGAAAGGCGAAATCGCCAAATTGATGAACGACGATGAAAAGAAATTGCTGGACGAAAAGGTTGGTTTTGTAGAAGCCTCCATCGGTCGTATGGTGCCCGTTCAAACCGACGAAATGAAAGGCGACAACCCCCTGCGTGTGTGCGTTGAAAGCTTCGGCATTTTGCCCGTAGACAAGGCCGCATTCAAGGGCGAAATCCCCGCCATCAAAAATATGGTGCCTTTTACTCCCTTTGAATTCTACATTGAACGTAAATTGTTCATCCACAATATGGGTCACGCCTTCACCGCTTATCTGGGCGCTTTGATGGGTGTGGATTATATCTGGCAAGCCATTGAAAATCCCACCGTGGAACTGCTGGTACAACGTGCCATGCAACAATCGGGTATCTCGCTGGCCGCCAAACATAACGTGCCTTATATCGAGATCAACGACCACGTGTTGGATCTGCTCAACCGTTTCGGCAACCGTCAGTTGGGCGATACCGTAAAGCGTGTTGGTAACGACCTGAACCGCAAACTCAACCCCAACGACCGTATCGTGGGCGCTTTGAATATGTGCGTTGCCCAAGGCATTACCCCTAACTACATCTGCTTGGCTGCTGCCGCCGCCATGAACTTTGCTCATGACGAAGTATCCCAAAAACCCGCTACCGAAATCCTGGCCGAAATCTGCAAGATCGACGCTGATTCCGAAGCAGGCAAAACCATTTTGGCTTATGATAAGCTGATTAAAGACGGCGCCACCGTGGAAGAATTGTTGGCCGCTGTGCGGTAAAGAGAATAAAGGGAATGGCTATCGCAAAGGCGATAGCCATTTTTTTGTAATAATCCAAGCAATCCTTGAATTTGAAACAATGAATTGATCATTTCTTTTTCCAAAAGATGTGCTACAATAAAATTACACCGGTGAAATGACTTTTGGAGGTGCTTTTATGCAACTGAATTTAGCACAAAGAATACGAGAACTTCGCTGTCGCGACCGACGCACACAAGAAGCATTTGCCGAAGCCATCGGCGTGACATCACAAGCGGTTTCGCGATGGGAAGTAGGCAGCGGTTATCCGGATATGGAAATGATTCCGTCCATTGCGAATTATTTTGGCGTCACAATCGACGAATTGTTTGGATACCATAATGACAGAGAAAGCAAGATTGATTCAATCGTGAACCGGATCAATTCCTTAGGGATTCAAGCCCGTGGTGACGATGAGTGGGTCGATGAATGCCTTGCTGTTTTGCGGGAGGGATTGGCGGAATTCCCCAAAAACGAGCGATTGCTTATTACGCTTGCAGACACCCTTTACGAAGCTGGCTGGCGGCGGCATAAGGAATGGCTCTATTACGATGACGAGGGCTTTATTCAGCACAGTTATGATGTTCACAAAAGTAACGAGTATTGGGCGGAATCCATTAAAATTTGTGAGTGTCTTGTTGATAATGCTACCAATAAAGCAACCGTCACAAAGGCAATTCATATTCTGGTGGAACTTTACAGAATTGTAGGCGACGGCGAAAAAGCAATCGCCTATGCACAAAAGATGCCGGAACTGAATAATTGCAGAGAAATATTACTTGCGGCTGCTTCTGACGGCAAAGAAGAAGCAAAATATATTGGGGAGTTTCTGTTGAAAACGGCAAGCCAATTTGCCCAGCAACTCATTTACGGTTTGATTACCAACAAGCATCATTTCGAGAGTGATATGCCCATTGAAAAGATCAAAGGTGTGATCAACCTCTTTTATTTACTGTGTGAAGATGGGAATATGGGAATCTATCATAGTGATCTTATCCAATTGTATCTTTATCTTTCCAGAGTTCAATGGGAACGCGGGTATCATGATGATGCCTTTGTATCACTGTATGAAAGTTTAAAGCATGCGAGAGCATTGGAAGCAATCTGCGATGGTAAGGAACACCACCTCACCGCCCTGCTTGTTTCTTTTGTAAAATATAAAGCGAGTTTGCCGCAAAAAATCGCAAAGGATTTGCCAACGGATTGGCCGATGTGGTGCAATCCGGATTATAGTCAGGTGGAACAAGAAATCAAGGCAGATCCTCGGTGGCAGGAGTGGGTGGCTCAAACGCAAGAATAGGTCACCTAATAAGAGGATGTAGCTTCTCTTTTTTATACCCATAGGACTGATTGGCGGTGGCGGTCGCCACCATGGAAGAACTGCTGGCCGCTGTTCGGTAAGCATAAAAAATTGAATGGCTATCGCAAAAGCGATAGCCATTCAATTTTTTATATGGTTATAATAGGCACGTTCTGCTTTTGGGCGTAACGTAAGGCAGAAGCAACACCACCCGTTTGCCGACGAACATAGGCAATGACCAAATCAGAGCGGTCTATCATAACCTGATTGCGTATGCCAATGGCAGCTTTGAAGTGAGCAGAAGCAGATTCCTCGCACACCTCAATATAGGTATAGTATTGGTCATAGTTCTCTTGATTGCGAAGGTAATCTTGTTTTAAATAGGGCATGACCCATACAAGCTCGCTGTTGTGGTCGCCCCACTCTTTTCGTACTTGCTGAATGATGCTTGCCGCCAATCGGTCAAATTCGCCGTCCCGCCCAAGTAAAAAGGACACGTAGGAATGGGTTTGCAGCAGGTGGCGGACAATTTGTTCCAATGCCGCTTCCATGGTGGGTTCATAGGGGACTTCCCGATGACCGAACAGGCTGACCGTAAAAATTTCTAACATAGGATCACCTCAAATAGGCTATGTATAGCCTAATAGTATCACACATCGCCTATAATAATCAAGTGTTTATTGTAGCATACTATATGGGTGATGCAAATGAACACAGTAACTGCAGTAAAAAACAGAATTTATGAATTATGTTATGAACGCAAAATATCGGTCAACAAACTGGCGACCATTTGTGCTTTGCCACCGTCCTCGGTGAAAAGCATTTTATACGGTCGCAGTAAAAATCCTAAATTGCTAACCATAAAAATGATTTGCGATGGATTGGATATTACGTTGGCAGAATTCTTCGATACGCCTGAATTCAATGAGTTAGAGCAAGAAATTTTCTAATGAAATACGATTGTGATATATCGTAGAGGTGATACAATGAACGCCAAAGAAGCGGTAGCACGGCGCATTAAGGATTTATGTGAAGAAAAGGACTTTACCATTAACGGAATTGCTGATTATTCGGGCGTAGCTCCGTCAACGGTTTACAGCATGCTCAATCAAAAAAGCCAAAATCCCGGTGTGGTATCCATCAAGAAACTGTGTGATGGATGGGGGATTTCCCTGCGGGAATTCTTTGACAGTGAGCTTTTTGAGAATTTAGAACAAGAGATCTTTTAAAACAACAAACCCGACCACGATGTGGTCGGGTTTTCCTATGCGGGCATAGCCCTATGCTCCTCGCTACGCGTCCAACGCGTAAGTACGATTGTCAGTCGCGCCGGAACGGCTCCCTCTGACGAGGGAGCTGGCAAAACCGTAGGTTTTGACTGAGGGAGAGATAACGATAACTACCCCTCCGTCTTTTGCC
>JAFSIW010000024.1 GCA_017439545.1 Clostridia bacterium
AATAGTTGGTGTTGATTGCAAGAAGGGTCCACCCGTTCCCATCCCGAACACGGTAGTTAAGCTTCTTTGCGCCGACAATACTTGGTGGGAGGCCGCCTGGGAAGATAGGTAATGCCAACACAAATCGTCAACGCACACATTGTGTGCGTTGATGCATTTGCCTTAATAGCTCAGTCGGTAGAGCACGCGGCTGTTAACCGCGGTGTCGTAGGTTCGAGTCCTACTTGAGGCGCCAAACAAGAAACACACCCAATCGGGTGTGTTTTTTGTTTGTTTCTTAAATTGGATTTGTACGCACTATGCTGTGGTTGTCAGTTGATTGCTTTACCGACTGAGCGTGCGAAGGAGGTGGTAACGAGCCCGACCGCCGCCGGTGGCGGATACAGGGAGGAATGAAGGTGTCCCTGAAAAGCAACGCTTTTTAGGGAGAGGAGAAACAACGGAGCATTTGAGTTTTCGGCGTAGACGAAAACGATAGTAGCGAAGTGTGTTTCGACGAGGTGCCGCGGTCGAAAAAACCGAGGATCAGCACGGAGTGCCCGACAGTTTTTTCGGGCACCGCAAACGGCAATGAGTAACCCGTATTAGAATTTTTCGGTTGGCGAAATCAGCCCAAAAAGGTTTGCGGTGGCAGATGCAGGCGGTATTCTGAGGTGACAAATGGGGGAGCAATGCGAAGCGCTGTCAAGCGAGCAGTGCGACTATGATTTGGAGGGAACCCGCTAAACCATTTTGCGGTTCTTCGGTGGGTGAAACAAAAATATTCGAGTCCTACTTGAGGCGCCAGAAAAAACTCTTGTTCGAAAGAACAAGAGTTTTTTCAGTTATATTCGCCTGCGGCGAGTTATATTGAGCTTCGCTCAGTTATATTTGCTTCGCAAGTGATATTCGCTTCGCGAGTTTTGGAGGAGAATATAATATCACTTTTGCGATAGCAAAAATATCACTATCTCTTGCGCCTCCACCACTTTTATGATATAATACCATTACAAAAAAGTTTAGGAGATAAATATGCGTAAAAATTTTTTATGGATGATGCTTGGTTCACTCGTTACAATACTTATAATATTATGTTTTTCTTTTTTTACAAGTTATGAAAAGAATACACAGCAGATGTTAGGTACAATGGTGGTATATAAACACGAAAGCATAACAACTCATCTGTCTTCCGATGTTTGTGCATATTTATCTGACGGAAATCGTTCATTGTATTTTGGTAAGTTGCCATCTCAAGAATCTGCTATACAAATCAACAGTCCTGATAGAGCAACATTATATGTATATCCGCTGGATGATGATTCTATAATTATTAGATATGAGCCACGGAACGGAATTAAAAGAACCTATAAAAAATCCGGTTATGGAGATTTTAATCGCGTATTAAAAACCTTGTACGAGCTTACAGATAATGAAATTTTTAACGAAACAATAGATTACGATAATTAGATAAGAAAATCCTCGGTTTTCACCCGGTTCTTTTCGGGCACGAGAGCCAACAAAGAAACCACCCGGTAGGGTGGTTTCTTGTTATATTCGCCTACGTTAAGGCATATCGCTCTGTGTGATAAGTACAGATATCACTAATTTATGAGATTTTCCAACCAAATTGCGATTTTTCTTGTTTCTGTTTGCCTAAAATATATAAACGCTCCATTTACATAAACAATATAATGACTTATAATTGTTTTGTAAAAAAAGAGGTAAATTCAAAACGGATTTATGCGAGGAGAACCGGTCATTCAACTCTTGGTTGAAATAAATCGTTTTACAAGTTATTGCAAGCATATACAGCGTGTGATATACTCCAATTGAGCTGAAAAACAAGTGCACGGTACGCAAATTAGGAGGCACACAATGAAGATTGGCAACAAGATCAGAGAATTGCGCAAGTTACGGGGAATCACGCAGGAACAGTTGGCGGAGAGCATAGGAATTTCTTTTCAAGCTGTAAGCAAATGGGAAAATAATATTGCGCTTCCCGATATCACGCTTGCTCCTGTTTTGGCGAATTATTTTGGTGTATCCATGGATGAGCTGTTCGACTTCAATCGAAAGGAAATGGCGTGCGCGATTCAGAGCATAACCGATGAGGCCTATCAATTCAGAGAGAGTGATCCTGCCGAGAGCAGGCGAATATTGGAAGAGGGGCTAACAAAATATCCTGACAACGACATTTTGTTAAACAATCTGCTTTACGTTTTGAATTATTCGGAAAAGCCGGATGAAACGATCAGCGTTGCCGGCAAATTGATCGAAAAAACTGTTCAGAGCGACGTGAAATACGATGCGTTTCGATTCCTTGCTTATGCTTATAAGGCAAAAGGGGATTTGGAACATGCAGAGGCTGCCATTGAACAAATTCCCGAAATATATTTTACTAAGTTGACAGAAAAAGCATATCTTTTATCGGGAAAAGCGAAATTTGAAGCTGCCGAAAAGCAAAAATGGATCTCTTTTGAAAATCTGCTGCAAATGATGTGGAAGTTAGCAGAATATTACGAGGAAATCGGAGAGATTGAAAAAGCGACGAAAGAAACAGAAAAAGCGTTGGATCTCATAGCTGTCATCCAAAACACGCACTTTGACGTTTACCAAACCTATTTTAACAAACAAATTGAGCGATTAAAAAACACCGAATAAGGATTTGTGATTTGTCAAGATCTGCGCTTCATCCCGATCTCAACCATTGGTTGGATGAGTCATCTTCGCCTCCATTGATTCAAACGGCGATTTGTGTTATCATTGAGTCAGCAAAGGAGGAGAGGGTATGTCAATCAAGATGGGAGAAAACATTGCATATTACCGAAAGAAAAAGGGGATGACCCAAGAGGAGTTGGGGGAGTTATTGAACGTTTCGGGTCAAGCGGTTTCCAAATGGGAAAACGGCGGTGTGCCCGATATAGGTCTGCTCCCCGAATTGGCAAAGATTTTTGACGTGAGCATTGATGCTCTTTTTGGCCGCAAAAAGAAGATATCGGAAACAACAAAGGACGAAATATTGACCAAACTGTTCAAATACTGTTCTTACCATCACGTTCATCAAAAGGAGACGTTTGACTCGTTTCAGTTTCTGTTTGAATGTATTTGGAGCATCCAAAGCGCCTACCTTGGCAACGAGGAACTCCACGACTACAATGAAATTTTAGAACGGTATAAGTTCAATCCGCAAATTACTTCTCAAATTATTACCGACGAGGGAACCACCTACCTTTCTCTTGTAAAAGGGTTTCCGCTATTCTGTGCGGTAAAGGATTCGCCGGAGATCTCGAAAAAAATATTAAACGAGGAAAGTTTTGGTGAGTTTTTCTCACTTTTGGCAAGCGATTACGGCATGAAAGCGGTTTTGTTTACCCAAAAAACCGCCGACCAAAACCAATATACGGGAAAAACCATTGCAGAAAAAATGGGGATCTCCGAAAAGGAATTTGAGGAAGTGCGTCCCCTGTTGGTGCAATACGGTTTGCTGCGGGAAGAAACCTTGCTGCTGGATGATAATCAGGTGAAAATATATCGTAGGAAAGATAATCCGGAACTGCGACCCATCCTTATGATGGCATATCAGTTTATCCACGCCAAACAGTGCTATTTTCATTTTCAGTCCTTTCGCACGGAACCCTATCTGAAAGAAGTGGCGGATGAGGATTGAGTCTTCGATTATGAAACCGCTTCCTTTTATAACTTGAAACTTCAGTTGCCAACAAAAGTCAGCAGATAACATAAAACGAGCGGATGACTATATCATCCGCTCGTTTTTACTTTTCCCCAACGGGGGTGGTGGTGAATTGCGGTTCGCTTTCACGCACACCGTGAATGGTTCTCAACAAATGAGAAGTTGTATTTTTTGGCCGTCTTTGCTACAATGAAAACAGAAAAAGTGCTTTTTCAATTTTTGAAAAATGAGGTGCGGTTTATGCAACTGCAATTTGGTGAAAATTTGAAGCAACTGCGAAAAGAAAAACAGTTGACCCAGGAAAAGATCGCCGATGTATTCGGGGTTTCTTGTCAATCGGTGTCCCGTTGGGAGCTTAACATCTGTTATCCGGACGTGGAGTTGTTACCGGCGATTGCCAATTATTTTGGGGTGACCATTGATCAACTGTTGTCCAACGATGCCTCTTCCAAAGAGATCGATCGCTCTCGCTTTTTTGAAGAATTGGGCAAGATGGACGCTTGCGGGGAAGATACGGTGTATTTTATTCAGGACTTTTGTCGGAAATATCCCGACAACCCCGAGTACAAGTGGCATCTTGTGCGGGTGGCGTCTAACTGCGTTTTGTGGGGAGAGGGGGATTCAAACAGGGTGTACCCGATGCTGGAAAAAGGCGTTGAGGAATTAATAGAAACCAAATATCGGGATGCGGCCATTGAACGGATGATCGATGCCTGCCGGGAAGAAGACCTGGAAGATTGGCTGGCCTATGCACCCTATCACGCTACATACAATCGGCGGGGTTGTTTGGTCAGTCGGTATAACAGTCGATCGGGCTGCGATCAAGCCATGTACATGCATCAGGGATTGGAAAACTTGGAAAAATTTGCCATTCAGTTGGATCGCCGTTTTCCCGATGCCTTTGGACCGGAGAAAAAAGGGGCGTACCAGGCACGAATCCTGCGGGTAATTGAAACCTTTGGGGACGGTACACAGCCACCCGACGGCTGGAAACTGTTTTATGCTTACAAACAGTTGGTGTTAGCCGCTTGCTTGTTTGCTACCGGCCAAACCGAGGATGGTTGGCGGCATTTTCATTCGGCCATAAAAAAGTATCAATACGTGTTTGCTTTGAAAGACACCTGGTTGGATTTGGGCGGAGAATTGTTCTCTGATCTGAAAGTAAACAAAACCTGGACGGCGGCGATCGATGCACAGGGCAATGAATATGAGTTGTTTGGGATAGAAGCCCAATCCTTTTCTCAATTATTTGTTTTGCAACACCTACTGACGAATCCCCGTTGGGCGTGGTTTGACTCGGTGCGGGACACGCCGGCATACCGGGCGGCGGTAGAATGGGTGCAAAGCATAAAAGAAAACGAATCGACCTAAATCATTTTCAGTCCTTTCGCACGGAATCCTATCTGAAAGAAGTGGCGGATGAGTATTGATGAAACTTCGTCGCCGCTACGTGCCTACTCCCAAAGGAAAAACCACCCAATCGGGTGGTTTTTTTGGTAACAGGCGGATGCGGATGTTTTTCTTGAAAATCTTCTTTTCCCGTGGTATAGTAAAGCCAAAGGAGGGGGTTTTGTGAAACGGATTTATCCTCGTGTGCAGTTGGAAGGCACCGATCTGCTTCGTCGGGTGGGTGTGATTTACGCGCAGATCTTAGGCGATCTGCTGATGAAGGTGGACGAAGGAGAGGGAGAGTATCCCAAGGGATTTTTTCACACCTCTACCACCAACGAAATGACCCCCAACTATTACCACGCAATGTGGTCCAGAGATGTGGGACGGGGCATCATCGAGCTGTGTCGGGCGGGGCTGATTGACGATGCGGCATCGGCTGTGGAATACCTGTTGAGCTTAGGCTTGGACTGCGGCGATCACTACGGTCGGGTGCTGGATTACAAAATCCCCAACCAACAATGGCTGTCCTACGAAGCCGACGGAAACGTAAGCCTGTTGATGGGCTTTTATTCCTACTGGTGGTACAGCGGCAAGCAGCCGGAGATTGCCCGTCGTCTGCTGACCCACGCCGATCCCGTGCTGGGATGGTTTGAAAAGCTGGGAGACGCCTGCCCCTACGGCTTTTTGTTGGCCAGTCGGTCGGAATTATCGGGAAATCCCGATTGTGATACCTTGATCTATGCTGTTTACGCCACGTATGGTGGGATGGGTTGTTTGCGAGCCTATGCGCAAATGGCGGAATCCGTAGGGGATACCGCCCGTGCCCAACGCTATACCCATCTTGCCCATCGGTTTGCCCAATCTTTATTGCGGGATCTGGTTTCTCGGGGAGAGGAATCGGAGCAAAACACCAAAACGCCTGCAGGCGTTTGGCTCAACGGCTTGGATGCCGCCGACGGCAAGGCTGCCGAAACAGGGGATTTCGGTCCGATCTTTCCCATTCATCGGTGGACGCGTCAACTTCCCTTTGTGCTGGACTACGACCGTCAAGCGGTGGCAGAGGAACCCTTTGCCGCAGTCAACCGGGCTTCTTACGCATACCTGCGGGACGGTATGGCAGAAGGCTACTATTTCCGCCGCTACGGGTTTGTGAGCTGTACCTGTTTTTCGGGTATGGGCGGGCGGCACGACGATACCATGGCAGGGTATGGACAAAATCTGTTTACCCAGGCGGCGCTACTGCAGGATGACGTGAACGTGGTGACCAAGTGTATAGACGGAATCGCGCGGCTGGCTTACGACGGAGACGTGGTAAAGCCGCTGACTCCCGACCTGAATCCTTGGGTGATGCACGAATGCTTTACCTTTGAAAACTACGAGCAGGGGCTCGACCACACCTTTGGGCGGGTGGGCGATGAGGCTCGCAAAATCATGCATAATCCCGGCGATGAAGGAAATCTGGTGCAGTCGGCCGAAACCTTGAAGACCATCGCCATTATGGCAGGGATAACCACAAAAGACAATCAACTGTTCGTGTGTCCCCGCCTGCCTTGGGAGTGTTCGCGGGCGCAATTTCTTGATTTCCCCGCGGTGGGAGAGGATGGGACGGTTGCTCGTGTTTCCTATACCTTTACCGCCGAGCGGTGGAAAAATGAATATCGACTGGAAGTGAGCGGCGTGGAAAACTTTGATGCCGTAACGGTGCGGATCGGTCCGTTGCCACGGGTGCTGTTCAACCAAAAGGAACTGGAAAAAGAGTGGATGGTCACCCGTCATCATCAGGCCGGCTTTGCCGAAAAAACCGTGCCCACCAACCGTCGGTCCACGCTTACGTTTGTGTTGTACAACCAGCGGTAGTTTTGTTTTTTGCAAAATCCTTGCCCCGTTTTGGGGGCGTGATATCATTCCCATAGATTCCTTCGTGCTGTGGAGGTGCGTAATTTTGTATTACCGTCATGATTTAGATTATACCTATCCCGACCGTTGCGACCAGCATATGATCACCGTCAAGCATTTGCGGGACGTAAATTTAGACGAAAACTATCCATACCTGCAAAAGGGTTTTTGGTTCGGCTGTCAGCGGGCACTGTTGCAGGTGGTGATGTGTCTTGTTATGCCTTGGCTGTTGCCCATCACCCACGGGCTGAAGATCGACGGGCGGGAGCATCTCAAGCAGAACAAGGAACTACTGAAAAACGGTGCCATCACCATCTCCAATCACGTGTTTATGTGGGACTACCTTTGCGTGATGCGGGCGGTGCGTCCTCGGTTGATGTTTTTTCCCGCTTGGCAGACCAACTTAGAAGGCCCCAACGGGCCGTTGATCCGTATGGCAGGGGGGATCCCCATTCCCACTCAGAATCTTCGCTCCATGGTCTGCTTCAAGCGGGCAATGGAGGAGGTGCTGGCAAGTAAAACCTGGATGCACTTTTTTCCCGAAGGGTCGCTGTGGTTCTTTTATCCCGATATTCGCCCGCTGAAAAAAGCGGTGTTCCAATATGCGGTAAAATACGACCGGCCTATCGTGCCCATCACCATGTCCTTTCGCCCCCGCAGAGGAATCACCCGTCTGTTTACCAAATCCCCCTGCGTCAACCTGCATGTGGGCGCCCCCTTGACCGCCGATCCTGCCCTTGGCAAAAAAGAGGCGATGGAGGAGCTTCACGCCCGCGCCTATCACGTGATGCAAGGAATGAACGGCATTCATCCGGGAGACCCCACCTATAACGTGGATCAGAATATCGACCGCTATCAAAAAACCATGTAAGGAGTGTTGATGATGTATTGTATTGCGGTAACCTTTACCTGCTTTGACCAAAAACGGGAGGCCTTTGTGGCCCGCGTGCGGCAGGAGGGTATTTATGACGCCATTCGCAAGGAGGATGGCTGTATTTGCTACGATTATTATTTTGCCGAACAAGACCCCAATCAACTGCTGTTGGTGGAGCGGTGGGAAAGCAAAGCCCATCAGCAAGCCCACATTGCCACGCCCCATATGGACGCACTGCGCGCCTTTAAAGATGAATACGTGGCATCCACCCTGCTGAAAGAATTTGAGGAACGGTAATGGCGACCTATTTATTTGATTTTGACGGTACGCTGGTGGACTCTATGCCCGTCTTTGTTGCGTCTATGCTGCAGATTTTAGAAGACACCCACACCCCCTATGCCGACGATATTGTAAAAACCATCACCCCCTTGGGGCTGGTGGGAACGGCACAGTATTACGTGAGCATCGGCGTGCCCTTGACCCAAGAGGAAATTATGGAGCGGATGAAAGCGGCTATGCTGGATGCCTATTTTCATCACATCCCTGCCAAAGAGCAGGTGATCGACACCCTGCGCCTTCTCAAAGAGCGGGGCGACAGCCTGAATATTCTCACCGCCAGCCCCCATATTACGCTGGATGCTTGCTTAAAGCGGTTGGGCATTTTCGATTGGTTTGATCACGTGTGGTCTTGCGACGATTTTGCCACCACCAAATCCGACCCTGCCATTTATAAGGCGGCGGCGGAACAAATGGGGGTGCCTGTTGATCGGGTGCTGTTTTTGGACGATAACCTGAATGCCGATCGTACCGCCAAGGCGGCGGGGATGAAGGTGTGCGGGGTGTACGATGCGTCCTCGGCGGAGTATGCCGAGCAAATGAAGGAACAAACCGATTTTTATATTGAGGATTTTTCACAGTTACCGCCGATTGTTTGGTGAAAATGGGGATACTATCACGGAGGTGATAGAATGACGGTGTTTGAAACAATTTATCAGGTGGTACAGCAGATCCCCTCAGGAAAAGTAGCCACCTACGGTATGGTGGCGCAACTGGCGGGGAATCCCCGCTGGGCCAGAGTGGTGGGGTATGCCCTCCATCACAATCCCTTGCCGGGGGTGATTCCCTGTCATCGGGTGGTGAATCGGCAAGGCCGACCGGCCGCAACCTTTGCCTTTGGGGGCGAGGGGGTGCAACGGCAGTTGCTGGAGGCCGAGGGAATTGTGTTTTTGCCCGATGGCTCTGTGGATCTGACCCGATACGGGTGGACGGGAGAATGAAAGCCGAGCGTTGCTCGGCTTTGTTTTTTTGCGGATTTTTCGTCATAGAACGGAAGATTGATGTTTTTTTACGGGATGTCGTGGGCGCCATCCCCTACAAATGTTGACGTGGGTGAAGATCCGATACGTTACATAAACGTAAAATACAGACAACCCACGTCTGCGATTTATCGCAACCACGAAACATTTTCCGTGGTTGCCCGTAGGGGAGGGGCTCTGTCCCCTCCCGTTTTGTTTATCCTATCCCGTTTATCGTAGGGGCGGGCGTCCCCGACCGCCCGTGGGTTGGACAGCAACACCGCCCTTTGCCTCCCTCCACGAGGGAGGTGGATTTTTGCGAAGCAAAAAGACGGAGGGAGTAAAAGGGGAACGCGGATTCTTCACTTCGTTCAGAATGACACCTTGGTTATAAAATCACCCCCCAATACGTCACATAAACGTAAAATACAGACAACCCACGTGTGCGGATTTATCGCAACCACGAAACATTTTCCGTGATTGCCCGTAGGGGAGGGGCTCTGTCCCCTCCCGTTTTGAATGATCTCCCTTTTGTTTCGTAGGGGCGGGCGTCCTCGACCGCCCGTCATCCGCATTTTTTCATTGACGAATCCCGTTCTTTTTGATACAATCACTATAGCAATTCTCAAAGGAGTGTTTTTTATGGAACGCGAACGGTTAGGCAGTCGTCTCGGTTTTATTTTGCTGAGCGCCGGTTGTGCCATCGGGGTGGGGAACGTATGGAAATTCCCCTATATGGCGGGTCAATACGGCGGCGGTGCCTTTGTGCTGATCTACCTCATCTTTTTATTTATTCTCGGCTTGCCGGTTATGGTGATGGAGTTCTCCTTAGGACGTGCCAGTCAGGCCAGTCCGGTGAAACTCTATCAAAAATTGGAAAAGCCCGGTCAAAAATGGCATTTTCACGGCTACGGCGCGCTGGTTGCCAACTTTTTGCTCATGATGTTCTACTCCTCGGTCACCGGTTGGATCCTGTATTATTTTGTCTCTTTCTTAAAAGGGGATATGACCGGTATTACCAACGAAGCTTCGGTCAAGTTGTTTGACAATATGCTTGCCAATCCTACTGTGATGGTAGGTTTTATGGCCATCGTTGTGGTGTTGGGCTTCCTTATTTTGTCTTTCGGTTTGCAAAAAGGGGTAGAGCGTGTTACCAAATATATGATGATTGCTTTGCTGGGACTGATGATCTTGCTTGCGGTGCACAGCTTTACGCTGGACGGCGCCAAAGAAGGCCTGTCCTTTTACTTAAAGCCCGACCTTTCTAAAATCAACGGCAATGTGATCGTAGGGGCCATGAACCAATCCTTCTTCACCTTGAGTCTTGGCATTGGCTCTATGGCGATCTTTGGCAGTTACATCGGCAAAGAACGGTCGCTGATGGGGGAATCGCTGAACATTTTGATTCTCGACACCTTTGTGGCGGTAACCGCAGGGCTGATTATCTTTCCCGCCTGCTTCACCTTTGACGTTGAGCCCGGCGCAGGCCCCGGTTTGCTGTTTGTGGCCATGGCTAAAGTGTTCAACAATATGAGCGGCGGTCGCTGGTGGGGCAGCCTGTTCTTCTTGTTTATGTTCTTTGCGGCTATGTCCACCATTCTCGCTGTGTTCGAAAACATTCTCGCCTGCGTGCGGGAACTGACCGGTTGGGGGCGCAAAAAAACCAGTCTGATCTGCGGTGCGGCCATGCTGGTTCTGGCCCTGCCCTGTGCGTTGGGCTACAACCTGTGGTCAGATTTCCATCCCTTCACTTCCTCCTCTACCGTGCTGGATTTAGAGGACTTTTTGGTCAGCAACTGCTTCCTCCCATTGGGGGCGCTGTGCTATGTGCTGTTTTGCGTCAGCCGCTACGGTTGGGGATTTGACAACTTTATTGCCGAAGCCAATGCAGGCAAGGGGATGAAACTGAAACGGTGGATGCGTCCTTATCTCACCTACGTGTTGCCGGTTGCCATTTTGGCGCTGTTTATCATCGGCATCTTCACCTTTAAATTTGCCGATGACTTCACCCTTTGGGGACAGGTAAAAGCCCTGCTTGCCTAAAACCTCACCCACCCTTGCCAATGATGAGGGTGGGTTTTTGCTTGCGGAAAGAAGAATAGGTTGTCATTTTGTCTCATTTGTGATATATTGATAGTGGTGAATCAAATGAATTGGCTGTCTGACTGGAAAAAGAAACTCACCCACGGGGTGGGGTATAAACTGAGCACCACCTTGTTTGTGGCTGTGGCGGCAGGGATCATGATCGGGTTTTCTCTGCCTTGTCCTTTTATGCGGTTTTTGCACGTTCCCTGTTTGGGATGCGGAATGTCTCGTGCGTGGCTTTCGGTGTTGCGGTTGGATTTTGCTGCCGCATTGTCTCATCACTTGATGTTTTGGTCGGTGCCGCCGATGGTGCTGTGCTTTTGGCTGAATTGGGAGCCGTTTCAAAAGCGTTGGTGCAATACCCTACTGTATGGGGTGGTGTTGGCGGGTTTTGCCGTCAACTGGTTGATTCATTTACTGTAAGAAGGGGGAGCAGGCAATGCAAATGGTACTGATTACCGCTCTTGGTGTGGGCGGCGCCACCGTGTTTGGTGCACTGGTGGGTTTTGTATTTAAAAAGATGTCCCACAAATTTTCCGACATCGTGTTGTCTTTTGCGGCAGGGGTGATGCTTGCGGCGGCGGTGCTGGGTCTGATTCTGCCTTCTCTGGAATACGGCGGTAAGCACAGCTGGTTGGTTACGGTGGCAGGGGTGTTTTGCGGCGCTATCTGCCTGAACGTGATCGACAAGATCGTGCCCCATCTGCATCAGATGGTGGGGGTAGAGCCCGAAGCCCATCCCAGCGCCGATTTAAGCAAGGTGCTGTTGTTCGTTACCGCCATAGCCATCCATAATCTGCCCGAAGGCATTGCCGCAGGGGTAGGATTTGGCTCGGGTGATACCGAAGGCGCATTGCTGATTGCAGGGGGCATTGCTTTGCAGAATATCCCCGAGGGGATGGTTATTATCGGCCCTATGCTGTCGGCAGGCGTTTCGCCCGGCAAAACCTTCGTGATCGCCTTACTGACCGGTGTGATCGAAGTGGTGGGCGCCCTATTGGGCTATTTTGCGGTGAGCATTGCCACCGTGATCTTGCCCTTTGCCCTCGCCTTTGCGGGGGGGACGATGCTGTACGTGGTCAGCGATGAAATGATTCCCGAAACCCATCACGACGGGGGACAGCGGGGCGCCACCTACGCGTTGCTGGTGGGCTTTTGCGTGATGCTGGTCAGCGACGTGTTGTTGGGATAGTTCTATTCCTTTGGAATCGGGCATACACATTATTGAATTACGTTGACAGGGCTTGTGAAGTTGCACAAAAACCGAGTTGATCTTTTTGCAGATTTCACAAAATATTTGCTTTTTTTACAAAATACGATTGACACCATTATAAATCAGGTGTATAATATGAACACACTATTAACAGGAGGATTTATCATGAACAAAACTACTTTTGGTATCTTGACTCTGCTCTTCAATGCTTACGGCGTACCCTGCTTTATCCAAGGCAACACCAAAGCCGGCATCCTGCGTATCGTTTTGGGTATTGTTACCTGCGGTATCTTGGCTGTTTACAACGAAATCGTAGGCATCATTCTGGGCATCAAAATTCTGAAAATGACTGATGAAGAATTTGAAGCTCAAAAAGGCACTTTCGATGCCGGTATCCCCAAGATGCAATAAGCTTCCATTTAAAAATTGCTCCGACTGCGGTCGGAGCTTTTTTTGTTGCAATTCCCATTCACCTGTGGTATAATCCATTCATATTATAGTTTGAGGGATTCACGTATGATTTGTAATACCATTTTAGATGCCATGGGCAACACCCCCATCATTCGTCTGCAACACATGACCGGTCCGGAGGATGCCGAGATTCTGGTGAAGTTTGAAGGACTTAACGTGGGCGGCTCTATCAAGACCCGTACGGCATACAATATGATTTTAGATGCAGAACAAAAAGGACTGCTTCACGAAAACACCGTGATCGTAGAGCCCACCAGCGGCAACCAAGGCATTGGTCTTGCTCTTGTGGGTGCGGTGCGGGGCTATCAGGTGAAAATCATTATGCCCGACTCGGTGAGCGAAGAACGGCGCAAGCTGGTGGAGCATTACGGCGCACAGGTCATTCTGGTGCACGACGCAGGGGACATTGGGGAGTGCATTGAAGAATGCCTGCGGCTGGCTTTGCAAATGAAAGCCGAAGACCCCAACGTGTTTGTTCCCCAACAGTTCGAAAATCCCGCCAACCCCGCCATTCAGCGCTCCGCCACCGCGGGGGAGATTCTGGAACAGGTGAACGGGCCCATCCACGGCTTTTGTTCGGGCATCGGCACCGGCGGCACCATTACGGGAATCGGGGAAGTGCTCAAAGAAGCCAATCCCACCATGACCATCTGGGCGGTAGAGCCGGAAAATGCTGCTATTTTGTCGGGCGGTTCCATCGGCACTCACGTGCAAATGGGCATTGGCGACGGGATCATTCCTGCCATTTTAAACCAAGAAATTTATGACGGCGTGTGCATCGTCAAAGACGAAGAAGCCCTGAAGGCCTCTAAGGATCTGGCGGCCAAAGAGGGGATTATGTGCGGCATTTCCAGCGGCACTAACGTGGCCGCCGCCATGCGGCTTGCCAAGCTGTTGGGCAAAGGCAAAACGGTGGTCACCGTGCTGCCCGATACCGCCGAGCGGTATTTTTCCACCCCGTTATTTGAATAAAATTCAACCGAGTCATTGAAAGGAATGGCTCGGTTTTTGGCTTTCACAGTTGCCTTTTGGTTACGGTGTGGTATAATAGTATCAATCAAGAAAAGGGAGGCGGCAGGATGCATCATCTGATTGTATTCGGTGACTATGGGCTGGACGATGCGGCGGCAACGGTCAGCCTATTAAAGCAGGGGGAACGCTTTGACCGTATCGACATCGTACCCATCGGGGGCAATGTGCCCACGCAGGTGTCCCATCGCAACGCGTTGACCTTGTTGGCACAGTTCCCTCGGTGTCTACCCAAGATTCGGGTGGTGGATACCCGTGAGGTAGCACAGCCCTCGGAATATCTTGCCGACATTCACGGCACCGACGGAATGGGGGATCTGCTGAAGCCCGTCGTCCCCACGGTGGACAGGGTGGACTACACCCCGTGGCTGGATACGCTGACAGGGGAGGAACGGGTACTCAGCTTAGGCCCTATGACGCTGGTGCGCCCTCTGATGGAGCGACACTCCCACCCCTTGGTGGTGATGGGCGGCTGTATCCATACCCCTCCCAACTTTCGGGGATATGAATTCAACCATTGTCTCAACAAAGAGGCCTTTGCCTTTTGTGCGCCCTTGGCGCAAGCGGTAATCACCCTGGATACCTGCCGTGTGCCCTCTTTGAATGTGCGGGAATGGGATGTGACGGGGGACGATCTGTACGCTGCCATTTTGCGGCGGGACGTGGCGCTGAGCTATCAGCGGGGAGAGGACGGCTGTTACGTTTGGGACGACGTGGCGGCGCACTATATGTTAACCCCTGAGCGGTTTACCACCGTAACCGAGACCGATCCCCACGGGGTGACCTATGCCCATGCAAAATTGATAGAGTAAACCGAGGATGTCGCTAGCGGCACCCTCCGTAAGGAAGGTGCCGCAGTTATATTCGCCTAAAGGCGAGTGATATTGCTTCGCAGTGATATACGGTTATGCCGTGTGATATTCGGCTTCGCCGAGTTTTTATGGCGAATATAATATCACAAAAGCCGCAGGCTTTTATATCACTTTGCCGCAAGGCAAAATATCACTGCAAACGGTAGTTTGCAATATCACTTAAACCTGACGAAAAATAAATTTTTTTGTTTTCGGCAAGTAACTTTTATATATGCTTAAAAATACGTAACCCACTATGACACTTTCGCTTTTGCGTAAAGTGTCATTTTATATAAAAACAGAGAGACGACTTCTTTACGAAGTGTCTCTCTATATGCGGCATCTTCTTTTTTGTTTCAAAAAAGAGATTGTTCGAAAAAGGTTGAAATTCTTGACATATATGATATAATACTGTTAATATGCGGTTTTATGTGTCAACGCACCATGATGGGAAAGGACGTGGGACAATGGATATTTTGGTACTGTGCCATTACGGCTTGTATCAGGATCGGTCAACCTCCTTTGTGCACGCCCAGACCAAAGCCCTTGCCGCCCAGGGGCATCGGGTGCGGGTGATCGTGCCCATCGCCCGAGGCAAGCGGGACGAAAAAGGTCGTCGGTTTTTCCCGACGCTGTCCACCGAAACGGCGGATGGGGTGGAGCTGTATTACCTGCGGTATCTGTCCTTGTCGGGGTACGGCGAAGGGGGCTTTAACCAAAAACGGGCGGCAAAGGCCATCGGCCGAAAACTCGCCACCGTGCTGCGGGACTTTTCTCCCGCCCTGCTTCATGCCCACACCTTGGGCTTTGACAGTCAGGTGGGCGGGGCGCTGAAAGACCGCCTTTCCTGCCCCTTGGTAGTCACCTCCCACGGGTCGGACGCTTCTGTTCCTTACGAAAAAGGGGAGAGGGAAAATCTGCGGGAATGGTGTGACCAAGCCGACCGAATCGTGGCGGTCAGCTCGGCGCTGGCGGCGAAAATTCGGGATTGCGGCACCAAAACGCCCGTGCAGGTGATCCTCAACGGCTTTCGCACCGAGCATTTGCCTGACAAGACCGAGAAGATTCCCGAAACCTTTGTGCAAGTCGGGCATTTGACCCATCAAAAACGGGTGCACGTGACCGTTCAAGCCTTTGCCGAGATTGCAAAGCAAAGACCCGATGCTCGTCTGACGTTGATCGGCCACGGTCCTGCCCGAGAGGAGCTGGAGACCTTGTGTCACACGCTTGGGGTGGCAGATAAGGTCACCTTTACGGGACAGATTCCCAACGCGCAGGTGTTGGCGCATTTGGCAAGCAGTCAATTTTTCGTCATGCCCAGCGTGCGAGAGGGCTTTGGCATTGTATACGCCGAGGCGATGGCCTGCGGGTGCGTAACCGTGGGCACCAAGGGCGAGGGCATTGCCGATTTGATCCGTGACGGAGAAAACGGCTTTTTGGTAGAGGCCGACCGTCCCGAAGAGATCGTGGCGGTGGTGAGGGAGTGTTTGCAACATCCCGAAATCGCTGACAAGATTGCCGAAGCAGGCTGCAGGGATGCGAAGGAATTGACTTGGGCAGCCAATGCCGAAGCGTATATACGATTATTTGAGCAGATAGCTCTTTCATAATATAACAAAAACGAGGATGCTGGTTATGCAACAAATTTTATTGGATCGGGTGTTAAATCCCATTGCCAAATTGTATGAGGATATGAGCGATCGGGTACGGGGCATTATTTTTTCCACCGCCGTCATTTTGCTTTTGCTTTATAATGTGTTCCGTACGCTATTGCTGGATTGTATTCCCTATATGTTTTCTTATACCTTTGGCACCATTTGCGTTGGGGTGGCCCTTTTGGCTATGATGAAACCCCATATGAAGCCGATTGCTTTTCGTAAATTTCCGCTTGTTTTGTGGCTGACCGGCGGCACTTTGATTTTGGTGACCTCCTTGCTGTATAACTTCGACTGGCTCTCCGAAGCCTTGCTGGTGCTGGCGGTTTGTCCCGTAGCCTATATCGTGTGGGGCAACACAGACCAAAAACGGTTGCTGCGGTTGCTCAGTCGAGCTTGTGTAACCTCTTTTTTGGTGCATATGATCGTGTCGGCGCTGTTGGTGCCGGTAGAAGACCGTCAATATGCCGGATTGTTTAACAATGTAAACGGTGCCGGCCAATATCTGGTACTGGTATTTGCCTGCCTGATGATCGAATGTTTGCGGCAACACCGCCGCAAATGGGTGGGCGCTTTGTGCTTTGTTTGGCTGGGTATGTGCAGCGCCCTTATCTTTTACACCAATTCCCGTACAGGACTGGCTTCGGCGGTTGTCGCATTTTTTGTGGTGCTGGGTGTATATCTGGTGCGGGAGTGGCGCAAAGCAAAAAAAGAAGTTCTCTTGCGGATCTTGTGCATGGTGTTGTCCATTGCCGTTATGTTACCTACCACCATTTACCTGTTCCGCGGCGGATATATGGTATCCACCTGGATGCGAGACGTGCTTACCGTTGAAACGGTGACCGATACCGACGTGAATCAAGGCGGGGTAGGCAGCTTCTTTGAATATGCCAAAACCAAAACCAAAATCACCGACAAAGATATGGATGCCATTTCCACCGGCCGCACCTCCATTTGGAAGGCCTATCTGAGCCATTCCGCTTTGTTTGGCAGTGACGTGGAAGAAAGCTTTTTTGTAGAAAGCCGCAACGCTAATTACTCTACCGCTCATATGATATGGATTACCTATGCCTTCCGACACGGCTATGTGTGCGCCGCCATTATGCTGTTGTATACGTTGGTTATGGGGGTTTTGTCGCTGGTCTATGCCTGGCGGGGCAGGGGAGATCCGTGGTCTTTATTGCCCCTTGCCATTACGGTGGTGTTTGGCATTACCTCTTTGCTGGCGTCGATCAATACGCCTTATAATTACATCCTCACCATTTACTATTATTTCATACAAACCTTATTGATCGGGAAAGGCTTTAAAAAGGATCGAAAAAAAGATGAAAAAACTGTTCCTGAAAATTAAAGAGTTTGCCAAAGACGGGCTGTTCCATATTTTCGGCGGCAGCATTGTTTCCAAGGTCGCAGGGGTTTTGTCCACTTTTTTCGTTATTCGACAGCTTGACAAGGTGGCTTACGGCGAATACGTCAGCGCCAACAACTTGTTTTCTTATCTGACCACCTTTGTGGGCTTGGGACTTGCCAATGCGGCGTTGCAGTATTGCAGTGAGAAAATTTCACAGCCCAAAAAGAACGGTATCCACTCCTATTCTCTGTGGTTTGGCAGTGTTTCCAACCTGTTGCTGGTGGCGGTCATTTTTGGCATGGCCTTTGTAAAGCGGGCTATGGGCGACCATACCGAGGCCTATTACCTCATGCTGATGTCGGGGCTTCCCTTTGTGATGTATCTGCATACCTACTTGCAGATCGTGCTTCGCATTGACCTGCGCAACAAGGAGTTCTCCTTCAGCAGTATGGTCTATTCGGTGGCTATGCTGGTAGGCAACGTGGTAATGACCCACTTTTTCGGCGTGCCGGGATTGATCGTTTCTACCTACATTGCCAATGTTTTCGGTGCCGTGAACAGCGCCTTCTTCTTGCGCAAGCAACGGTTTTTTGGTGCGCTCCGTAAAAATCGGGAGGCTCTTACCCCTTCTTACCGAAAAGAGATCACCAACTACGGCTTTATTTATGCTTTTACCGGCTTTTCGTCTATGATGCTGTTGCTGTTGGACGTTACCTGTCTGGATCTGATCTTAAACGACCCCTCGGTGCTGGCCGACTACAAGGTAGCCACCACCATTCCCACCGCTTGCGCCTTTGTGCCCAGCTGTCTGCTGGTGTATTTTTACCCCAAAATGGTCAAAGCCTTTGGCGAGGGCAGGCAAAACGGGCGTCGCTACGTGGGACAATTGATGAAGGTCTTTTTGCTGGTCAACGGCGGTATTTTTGTGCTGATGGTGCTGGCTTCTCCCATTCTCATCCCCTTGGCGTTCGGTTCTCAGTATAAAGGGGTGGAGATCACCCTGGTGTTCTGCGTGTTGTGCGTCAACTATTTGGTGCACGCGGTGCAAATGCTCTACAACCACGTGTTGGCGGTGGTCAAACGGCTAAAGGCCAATCTGGTGCTGTCTCTCGCATCGGGCGGGGTGAAGATTTTGCTGAATATGGTGATGATCACCTGGCTGGGATCGATGGGCGCGGCCATCTCTACCGTGGCAGTTACCTGTCTGATCACGGGATTGTATATGATTTATCTCCATCGTTTTTATAAACAGCCGGAGGTTGCCGAGGCAAATCCCGAAGAAGAATAAAATATTTTAAGAAAATTTTGAAAAGGTTGCATACTTTTATGCAACCTTTTCTTTTTTTGTCGGTATGGTTGTGGGAAGTATGTCCCCGAAGGAGGAAGTAGGATGAATGATAAAGAAAAACTGTTTTGTCGGTATTATCTCATGACCGGCAATCCCCGAGAGGCCGCTGCACGGGCGGGGTATCGGCTGATGCCCGAGCGTTGGGGACTCAAGCTGTTGGAGCGTACGAGCGTGCGGGAGTATTTGTCGGCGCTGGCGAAGCAGATGCCTCAAACCGAGAGCGGGCGGTACGGTCTGGAGCGCCTGGCCTTTGGCGCCACCGCCGATGCGGTGGGTCTGCTGTTGCGGGAAACGCCTCCTACCGCCGAGGAGCTGGAAGAAATGGATCTGTTTATGATCTCCGAGATCAAGCGTCCCAAGGGGGGCGGCATGGAGATCAAATTTTTTGACCGCCTAAAGGCAATGGAGCTGCTTTGTTCCCTGACGCAAAAGACCGACGATGACCGCGCCATTCCCTTTTATCAGGCGTTGACCGAGGGCGCCCGTCGGCTGAAAGGGGTGGGCGAGGAGTGACCTTTGCCCCCTTTTCCCAAAAGCAGATCACAGCCCTTACCTGGTGGTGTCCCGACGGGCCGTATCGGGAGCGGGATGCCATCATTTGCGACGGGGCGGTGCGCTCGGGCAAGACGCTTTGTATGTCCCTTTCTTTTGTGTTCTGGGCGTTTGCCGATTTTGTAAACAGCGATTTTGCCATTTGCGGCAAAACCGTTACTGCCTTAAAGCGGAACATCGTTCATCCCTTGGTGAGTCAACTGACCGATATGGGCTTTGGGGTGGAATGGAAGCAATCCCGCAATTATATGGACGTGACCTTGCACGGGCGCACCAACCGCTTTTACTTTTTCGGCGGACGGGACGAGTCCTCCGCCTCCCTGATTCAGGGGATGACCCTGTCGGGGGTGATGCTGGATGAGGTGGCGCTGATGCCCCGCTCCTTTGTGGAACAGGCTTTGGCCCGTTGCTCAGTGAGCGGCTCCCGTTTTTGGTTTAACTGCAATCCCGAGCATCCCCACCATTGGTTTTATAAAGAGTGGATCGTCAAGTGCCGTCAAAAAAACGCTTTGTATCTCCACTTTACCATGGAGGATAACCCCTCTTTGACCCCACAGGTGCGGGAGCGGTACGAGCATTTGTACTCCGGCGCCTTTTACGAGCGGTTCGTGCTTGGCAAATGGGTTGCCGCAGAGGGCTTGGTGTATCCCTTCTTTTCCACACAGCAGCACGTGGGTGCGCCCGAGGGGGATTGCTGTGAATATTATATCTCTTGCGATTACGGCACGGTCAACCCTGCCTCCTTTGGCTTGTGGGGGCGGCGGGGAGCGGTCTGGTACCGTATTTGTGAATATTATTATTCCTCTAAGCGTGAAGGTCAGCAAAAAACCGATGAAGAATACTATGCCGCATTAGAAGAATTAGCAGGTTCTCATTGTATATCGGGGGTGGTGTGTGACCCGTCGGCGGCTTCGTTCATGACCTGCATTCGCAGGCACGGCCGTTTTACGGTGATCCCCGCCAAAAACAACGTGACCGACGGCATTCGTCAGGTGGCGGATGCCCTTAGAGAAGGAAAAATCAAGATCGCCGGGTGCTGTGACGACACCATTCGGGAATTTGCTCTGTACCGATGGGACGAGAATGCCGAAAAGGATCGCCCCATCAAAGAGAATGATCACGCCATGGACGACATCCGTTATTTTGTCGCCACGGTGCTCTGCGGCGAGGAAGAAGGCTTTTTTGCCCTTGCCGCGCGGCGATAAAGAAAGGAGAAGTTATGAAACTACCTCAGTTATGGAAAGCAAAAAAGAGCGAGATCACCCTGCGCCCTTTGCAAACGGCACCCAAACAAAGCCATCCCTTTGGTCAGCTTGACCGCTACGTGCCCTTGAGCAGGGGAGAGTTTGCCTTGTATGACGCCATTCGGGAAGCGGTGCCCATTGTGGATGCCGCCATTGGCAAGATCACCGCCCTGACCGGTGGCTTTCGGGTAGAATGCGACCATCCCGCTTTGCAAAGAGAGCTGGATGACTTTTTGGAAAAGGTGCCCGTGGGCAGCAGTCTGTACGGCATCGATGCCTTTGTGGCACAGCATCTGGAGCAGCTTTTGATGTACGGCACGTCGGTGGGGGAGATTTTGCCCACCGCTTCGGGGGCCACCATCGGCGCATTGCACAACGTGCCCTTACAGCATCTTGCCATTGAGCGGGATGAGCACAGCGGCAAGGCTGTTATTTGCGCCGCAGGCAGCGGCGAGCCTACGCCCTTGCCCTATCAGGAGCTGCTGGTCATGAGCGCCCTCAATCCCAAGCCGGGACAGGTGTGCGGCAATTCCCTGTTAAAGGGCTTGCCCTTCGTTACCGGTGTGTTGCTGAAAATTTATCACACCATCGGGGTCAACTTTGAGCGGGTAGGGAACCTGCGGTTTGCCGTGACCTATAAGCCCACCAAAGAAGCCGCCGAGCGGGGGGTAGCCAAGGAACGGGCGATGCAGATTGCCGACGAGTGGCAAAAGGCCATGCGCACTACCCCCGACGGCAAGGTCAGCGACTTTGTGGCGGTGGGGGACGTGGATATTCAGGTCATCGGCGCCGACAATCAGATCTTAGACAGTCAGGTGCCGGTGCGGCAAATGCTGGAGCAGATCGTTGCCAAGACCGGCATTCCCCCTTTTATGCTGGGGCTGAGCTGGAGCGCCACCGAGCGGATGTCCTCTCAGCAGGCCGATATGCTCACAAGCGAGCTGTGGGCATACCGCCGTCAATTAACGCCGGTCATTCAAAAGATCGGCAACCTTTGGTTGCGGATGCAAGGAGCAGGCGGCGGCTGTCGGGTGGTATGGGACGAGATCTCGTTGCAAGACGAGGTGGAAGTGGCCAACGCCGCTTATACCCGCGCCCGTACCCGTCTGCTGGAACAACAATTAGAACGGGAGGCATAGGTCGTGAAAGAAGGATATGTGATCGACACCAGCGGTGTTCCAAACGAGAGCGAGCTGCAACAAATCAACAAGCTCGCAAGAAGAAGTCTGTCAGCCGACGAAGTGTTCGTGTTCTCGGTGGTGCTGTGCGACAACGAGATCGATCGGGACTTTGAGCGGTTTAGCAATCAAGCGTTAGAAACCATGGCAAAGCTGTACGTGGGTAAAACCGGTATTTTTGACCATTCCATGAAAGGGCGCGATCAGGTCGCGCGCATCTTTTCCTGTCAGGTCGAAAAGCCGGATGGGCAAACTACCACCTACGGTGAGCCATACGTTCGGGTCAGGGCGAGAGCCTATATGCCCCGCACCGAAAAAAACAAGGAGCTGATCACCGAAATTGATGCAGGCATCAAAAAAGAGGTGAGCGTGGGCTGCAGCGTGGCCCATACCCTGTGCTCGGTGTGCGGCGCTGATCGGAAGCAGGAGCCTTGTGAGCATCAAAAAGGCAGAAGCTATCATCGAAAAGGGAAAGACCTGATTTGCCATCACATTTTAGACGGCGCCGCCGACGCCTATGAATGGAGCTTTGTGGCGGTGCCTGCGCAACGGGGCGCAGGGGTGGTAAAAGCCTTTTCGAATCAAGAGAAGGGAGGTGCGGCAATGGACTACGACAGTGTGATGAAATCGCTGACCACCGGCGAGGCGGTGACCTTATCCGCCGAGCAGGCAGAGCAACTGCATTCTTATTTACAGAATCTGCAACAAATCGCCAAGCACGGACAGGATCATTACGAGCAACTGCTCAAAGACACCGTGCGTATGGCGGGGCTTGTGCAGCCTGATATGAAGGGCGAGCTGATGATGAAAATGCTCCGAGGTCTGGACTACGCCGAGGTGTGTCAGGTGAACAAAGCCTTTACCGGGCAAATGGACCGTCTGTTTCCGCCGGTATCCCAGATCGAAGCTCCCTCGCAAAAAGAGGTCGCCCCCGTTGCGGATTTTGACAAATTTTTGATTTAATTGAAAGGACGTATCAGTATGAGTTTTGAAACCATTCGTTTAGAAAAGGGTATGTACAACGTGCCCGGCGGCATTACCGCCGCCCTGGAGCAATTGGACCCTTCGGAAAATTATAAAGACACCCCCTTGGCAGGTCTGGACGCCTATCAACGCCAGTTGAAGCGTTTTGACATTAAGGTGGCAGGAAGCAATTCCGACGTGATCGCCAAATTTTTCTCCACCACCGATTCGGCGGCCTTGTTCCCCGAATTTATCTCCCGCGCGGTAGCCACCGGCATCACCGGCGAGAACCTGTTGCCCGAGATCGTGGCAACCACCACCCACATTGACAGCATCGACTACCGCAGTATCGTCAGCGATATCTCGGACGATGCCAAAGCTCTGCAAGAGGTAGCCGAAGGTGCGGCCATTCCCGAAACCTCGGTTTCCACCCGTGAGACCTTGGTCACTCTGAAAAAACGCGGCCGTATGCTCACCGCTTCCTACGAAGCGTTAAAATTCCAACGGTTGGATCTGTTCACCGTTACCTTGAAGCAGATCGGTGCCTATATCGCTCGTCAGCAATTCAACGACGCGGTTGATGTGCTCAAGGCCGATGCTACCGGCATCACCGCCGACGGTACTACCTTGTCTTACGCCGAACTGATCTCTTTGTGGAACGGCTTGGACCCCTATCAGCTCAACGGCATGATCGTATCTCCCAATATGGTCAAGGCATTGCTCAATCTGCCCCAATTCCAGAATCCCGATACCGGCATCAACTTTGCAGGTACCGGTCGTCTGACCAGCCTGATGGGCGCCCGTTTGTTCAAGAGCGACAAGGTGGACGACCAAACCATTTTGGGCTTTGACAAAAACTATGCTCTGGAAATGGTTGTGGCACAAGACGTGACCGTGGACTACGACCGTCTGATCGACCGTCAGTTGGAGCGCGCCGCCATTACCACCATCGCAGGGTTCTCCAAGATCTTTAACGAAGCCGTTCTGACCTTGACGGTGTAAGAAAGGCAGGAAGCGATATGGACGTAATGTTGGTATGGGATGCCTTTCGAAACATTGCGGGCCTGACCGAAGAGGAAGCCAAACCTTGGCTTCCTCTCTGCCATTGGGCGATCGCCTCTGTTTTTGGCAGATTACGGCCAAATGTAGATCCTGCCGAGAATCAGACGGTGCTGTGTCACGCCGCCGCGGCTATGGCCTATTACAAGTACGTGCTGCGTCAGAACGCCCAAAACAACGGAGCGGATTTTTCGGTGGGAGACGTAACGATCA
The DNA here is from genome assembly GCA_017439545.1 of Clostridia bacterium. Taxonomy (GTDB): domain Bacteria; phylum Bacillota; class Clostridia; order Oscillospirales; family Acutalibacteraceae; genus UMGS1484. The sequence continues at coordinate 24,340 of JAFSIW010000024.1, forward strand.
AGGAGCACGCCGCCGAATCCTTAAAAGCCGCCCAAGGGCTGTATGAGCTTTCGGTGAGCGCGATTGCACATCTGTATGAGGATGGCTTTGCTTTTATGGAGGTCCCGTCGTGATTTCATCTCAAAATATTGTATCCTATCTTGAAAAATATGGGTGCGAGGTAGCGCTGGCCGAGGACGGCGTTACTTTTGGAGACACCTTTCGGGCGTTTGTACAGCCCCTTCGCTATAAAAATAAGATGTATCTGGAAGGAACCCGCACCCGCATAGGCTATGCCGACCAATCCTATTATTTATACGTGGGGCCTGCCCACGTGGACGTGACCGCTCTGCCCCGTGGCGCGGTGCTGCAAATGGGAGAGGGACAGTTCTACTTTTCTCATTGCGAGGCGGTACGGCTGTCGGATGAGACCGTGTATATGTGGGCCATTTTGCGGGCTTTGGTGAAGGAGGCGTAAACATGCAGGAATTGGATCTAATGGTCAAAAATCTGACCACGCTGTTTTCCATCAATCCTGATTTTCAGGATATCCGATTTATTACCGCTTTTACGGCGGCGGATAAAGCCTCTCCGCTGAACCGTCCCACGGTGGCCTTTTCGGTCAAAAAGATGGAGGAAAAGGACGTGACACCGGTATACACCAAGGTGGATGAGGAGGCAGGGGAGATTCCCGAACTGCTGTACAATCACACCACCTTTGTGCGATTGCGGGTAGACATCCACGTGCCCCAGACCACCGACGGTGTGGTTTGCTATGAAATCTATCAGCGGCTCAGCCGTGTGATCATGGACAACACCTTTAACATTCCCTTTGTGGGGGTGGGGTGCGAGGAACTGCGGTATGACCGTGATATGGGCGCCTTTACCTTGTACACCTATATGGATCTGTACGAACAGACCGTTGTATAAACAAACCCCGCCCGTGGTATCCACGAGCGGGGCGATTTTTTATGGTTAGAATTGAGAGGACATTGCCTTGAGCCAGCCGTCGGATTTGGCTTTTGCCTTTTCTTCGGTGTCGGCAATGGCGGTGATATAGATCTTGATCTTGGGTTCGGTACCTGAGGGGCGGACGATCACGTTGTCGCCTGCGTTGCCCATACGGTAATACAGCACGTTGGATTTAGGCAGGGTGATGGGTGTCTGCTTACCGGTGGCGGTATCGGTCTCCACCGAAGTGCCGAAGTCCAGCACGGCGGTAACGGCGTCCCCGTTGATGGTCTTGGGAGGCTCGTTGCGCAAGGCGGTCATAATGCCTGCCATTTTTTCCATACCGGCGGCTCCTTCAAAGGTAAAGGAGTTTTGACTGCAACAGAAAATGCCGTGCTCCTTATACAGATCAGCCAATACTTCTAACAGAGATTTGCCTTCTCCTTTATAATAGGCGGCCATTTCGCAAATGAGCATAGAGGCGATCACCGCATCTTTATCCCGCACAAAACGGCTGGCGTTGTAACCGTAGCTTTCTTCAAAGCCGAATACGAAGCGGTCGTCTTCTCCTTTTTCCTCCAACAGTCCCACCTGTTCGCCGATGTACTTAAAGCCGGTGAGCACGTCGATCATCTGACAGCCGTATTTTTCGGCGATCTTGGCGGCAAGCTGGGTAGAAACAATGGTTTTTACCGCTACGGGATTGTTGGGCAGGGTGCCGTTGGCGGCGCGGCGGGACAAAATGTAGTTTAAAAGCAGAGCGCCTACCTCGTTGCCGCTCATGAGGGTGTAATCATCACCGTCTTTGACTGCAATGCCCACACGGTCAGCATCGGGGTCGGTGGCCAGTAACAGATCGGCAGGCTGCTTGCGGGCAAGGGCTAAGCCGCATTCAAAGGCTTGACGGATCTCGGGGTTGGGGTAAGGGGCGGTGGGGAAGTTGCCGTCGGGATATTCCTGCTCAGGCACTACCGTCACGTTTTTGATGCCGATCTTTTCCAAAATGCGGCGGACCGGCTTATTACCCGTACCGTTGAGGGGGGTGTAGATCACCTTTAAGTCAGAGGTGACCGGCTCAATGGCACAGGAGGCTACGTCATCCAGATAACGGTCGATCAGTTCTTCGCTGATGTATTCGATCGACCCGTCTGCCAAAGCCGTGTCAAAATCGGTCAGCTTGGCGCCGCCGAACATAGCTACCTTGTCAACATATTCCAGCACCTTGGCACTGTTTTCTACGCTCAGTTGGCAACCGTCGGCACCGTAAGCCTTGTAGCCGTTGTATTTGGCGGGGTTATGGCTGGCGGTCACCACGATGCCTGCGGTGCAGGCGAGCTGACGAACCGCATACGACAGCATGGGGGTGGGCATCAGTTCGCTGTACAGATAGACCTTGATGCCGTTGGCGGCCAACACTCTTGCGGCTTCTCTGGCAAACAGGTCGGATTTGATGCGGCTGTCATACGCAATGGCGGCGCTTTTACCGCCCACTTCTTTGATATAGTCTGCCAAGCCTTGGGTGGCTTTGCGCACAGTGTAGATATTCATTCGGTTGGTGCCGGCACCCAGTACCCCCCGCAGCCCTGCCGTGCCGAATTCCAGTTCTCGATAAAAACGGTCAAAGATGCCGTCTTGATCGTTGGCAATGGCTTGCAACTCGGGAATCAAGTCAGCATCCTCGGTGGCGTGCTCCATCCATTGTAAATACAGTTCTTGAATTTCCATATTCGTATCCCCTTGTGTTAAAATTGAACTTTCTATTATATGTAATAATAATACATTTATAATAGATTGTCAACTTTTTCCACAAAACCACAAGATATGGCGGCTCAAATTGACCGATTCCACAACTTTAAAAAAATAGTAAAAATAGTTCTTGACCTTTTGACAAGGGTGTGGTATAGTGATATCACCTCTCCGAGGGTCTTTTTTTTGTGCGGTTTTTCCGCCCCGTTCCGATCAAACGGGATGAGAAAGGGCATCTCTGCGGACAAATCTTGCGAAAAAACGAGCCGAGGAAGAGGGAGGATCCTTACTGCGGGGCAGTAGTCCCGCAGGGGGCAAAATTCCGAAAATCAGGAGGTGCCATAATGAGAGTAAAAATTACAATGGCATGCACAGAGTGCAAACAACGCAATTACGACACCATCAAGAACAAAAAGAACAACCCCGATCGTCTTGAGATGAACAAGTATTGCAGATTTTGCAGAAAGCACACACTCCACCGGGAAACCAAATAAGGAGGAACATGCAATGAAATTCGTAAGCAATTTTCTTCGCGTACTGGCTGTTTTGTTGGCAGTCGCTACCGTGGCAGCGTTCTTCTGTCCCTTTGTGGATGTGAGCAGCAAGGCAGTGATGAACGGTCTTGAATGCGCAATCGGTACCGATCTGACCGATACCTTTGGCGTGAGCACCTATAAGAGTGCTTGGGTTTTGGGTTCTTTGGTTTTGTCGGTTGTAACCGCCGCCTTTATGGTTGTGTCCCTCTTCTCTAAGAAAAAGGGATGGGACGGTATGGCAGTGATCACCGGTCTGCTCAACACCATTCTGTTGATCGTTTTCATTTGCAACCAGCCTTCGGCTTACGTGGACGTTCGTCCCGTTGTCGGCGCAGAGCTTACCTACGTATGGGGTATGATCTTTGCCGTAGCAGCCGGAATCGTCGCTTGGATCATGTGCATTGTTGCAATCTTGGTAAAAGATGCCGTAGCTTGCAAAGAAAGCGGAGAATTGACCATCCCCAAAAAGCTGGTCAAGTTCCTGCGTGAGTACAAATCCGAGTTGAAAAAGGTCGTATGGCCCGGTCCTCGCAGCGTTATCAAAAACACTCTGGTCGTTCTGGCCGTGTGTGCTGCCGCGTTGCTGTTGATCTGGTTGGTTGACCTTGGCTTGGGCGAGTTGTTCGATTTGTGCTTCAAAAGCTAAGTCCTTCCGGATTTAACCTGGAAAGGGGTACAGTGCAATGGCTGAAGCAAAATGGTATGTTATCCACACCTACGCAGGCTACGAAAACAAGGTAGCCGGCAACCTTGAAAAATTGGTAGAAAACCGCAAAATGCAGGATCTGATCCATGAAATCAAGGTGCCTACCGAAACCGTGGTGGAAATTAAGGATAACAAGAAAAAAGAAGTGGAAAGAAAGATCTTTCCCGGCTATGTTATGGTAAAAATGATCGTGACCGACGAATCTTGGTACGTGGTACGGAACGTGCACGGTTGCACCGGCTTTGTAGGCCCTGCATCCAAGCCCGTCCCCCTGACCGATGAAGAAGTCCGTCGACTGGGTGTGGAAACCGTTTCGGTGGAAGTATCCTACAAGGTGGGCGACAACATCAAGATCGTAGACGGTCCGCTGACCGGATTTACCGGCATAGTAGACGAAATCGACTTGACAAACAATCAAGTCAAGATCACCATTTCTATGTTCGGACGGGAAACCCCCGTGGAACTGGAATTGGATCAGGTAGAACCTGAAGAATAACATTTGGTAATATGCAGTGTATTACTGCTTGAAATAAGGAAAAGCCTTTTCCTTATTGTGGGAGGAATCAAAGCTCAAATTGGTTCCGCCAATTACCACGATATTACGGAGGTGCTAAACTATGGCTCAAAAAGTTACGGGCTACATTAAACTCCAAATTCCTGCTGGCAAAGCCACTCCGGCTCCCCCGGTAGGTCCTGCGCTCGGTCAACACGGTGTAAACATCATGGCTTTCACCAAAGAATTCAACGAGCGTACGAAGAACGACGTGGGTCTTGTGATCCCTGTTGTTATCACGGTCTATGCCGATCGCTCCTTCACCTTTATCACCAAGACTCCCCCTGCTCCCGTGCTTATCAAAAAAGCATGCGGCCTTGACAAAGCATCGGGCGTTCCCAACAAGACAAAGGTTGCAAAGATCACCGGCGAGCAAGTAAGAAAAATTGCCGAACAGAAAATGCCTGACCTGAATGCTGCCAGCATCGAAGCCGCTATGAGCATGATTGCCGGTACCGCACGCAGCATGGGCGTTGAAGTCGTCGATTAGTGCTCCTGGGTGGGAGGAAATTTCCGATTTAACCACTTTTTAAAGGAGGAGAAAGTTTTATGAAACACGGTAAAAAATATACTGAAAGCTGCAAACTGTTTGACAAAAATCAACTGTTTGACGCTAATGAAGCTTTAGATTTGGCTATTAAAACCAAAACTGCCAAATTTGACGAAACTGTGGAAATCCACGTTCGTTTGGGTGTAGACTCCCGTCACGCTGACCAACAGGTTCGCGGCGCAGTTGTACTGCCCAACGGTACCGGTAAAGACGTTCGCGTTTGCGCTTTTGTAAAGGGCGACAACGAAAAGATCGCACAAGAAGCCGGTGCTGACATCATTGGTGCCGAAGAATTGGCTGCCAGAATCCAAAACGAAGGCTTTATGGACTTCGACGTTGTGATTGCTACTCCCGATATGATGGGTGTTGTAGGTCGTTTGGGTAAGGTGCTGGGTCCCCGTGGCTTGATGCCTACCCCCAAAGCCGGTACCGTTACTCCCGACGTGGCCAAAGCCATTGCCGAAGCCAAAGCCGGTAAGATCGAGTATCGTCTGGACAAAACCAACATCATTCACTGCCCCATCGGTAAGGTTTCTTTCGGTGTAGAAAAACTGCAAGAAAACTTTGACACCCTGATGGGCGCCATCGTGAAAGCAAAACCCGCCGCCGCCAAAGGTCAATACGTAAAATCTTGCGTGCTGGCTACCACCATGGGCCCCGGCATCCGCGTCAACCCTGCAAAATTCCAATAATTTTGCAAATTGATGCTTGACAAACCTTAGGGTTTGTGCTACAATTCCATTGCTGTTTTCAAAGACAGCAGGTGCTGAAAAGCATAAGGTTATGAACCGCCTGCCGAGGAAATGCAACCAAAATCGCCGTTTTTTCGGCAGTAGTATGGATTTGCGCCTTCCTCGTGTATGCGGGGAAGGCTTTTTTCTTAGGCTGGCAGGGTGAAGATCCTGCCCACACTTACACAGGAGGTGAATGAATTTGCCTAGCGAAAAAATCTTAGAACAAAAGAAAGCGCTGGTTGCCGAACTGACCGAGCAACTGCAAGAGGCTTGCGCCGGTGTTATCGTTGACTATAAAGGTATTACCGTTACCGAAGATACCAAATTGCGTAAGAGCTTGCGTGAAGCAGGGGTTGAGTATCGTGTTGTAAAGAACACCTACTTGCGCTTTGCATTCCAAAACGTTGGTATTGAAGGTTTGGATTCTGTACTGGAAGGTACCACTGCTATTGCTTACAGTAAAGATGAATTGGCTGCTGCCAAGGTTCTGTGCAAATATGCAGAAGAAAACAAAAACTTCACCATCAAAGCCGGTTTCTCCGAAGGGAAACCTCTGGACGCTGCTACGGTTGAAGCATTGTCCAAAGTACCCGGCAAAGAAGATTTGCTTGGTATGTTGGCCGGCAGCTTGAGCCAAATGATCGCCGGATTTGCCCGTGCTATCAATGCTGTTGCCGAATCCAAGGGTGAGGGCGCTGCTCCCGCCGAAGCTGCAGAAGCTTAATTCTAAAATTTTATTTTCTAAATTTATTAATGGAGGAAATTTATCATGTCTGAAAAGATTACATCTATCATCGAGACTGTGAAAGAGATGACTGTTCTCGAACTGAACGAACTCGTAAAAGCTATCGAAGAAGAATTTGGCGTATCCGCCGCTGCTCCCGTAGCAGTTGTAGCCGGTGGCGCTGCTCCCGCAGCTGCTGCTGAAGAAAAGACCGAATTTGATGTTGTTCTGGCCGAAGTTGGCGCAGAAAAGATCAAGGTTATCAAGGTTGTTCGCGAAATCACCGGTTTGGGTCTGGGCGAAGCCAAGGCTCTGGTTGACAGCGCTCCCAAGACCTTGAAAGAAGCTGTTTCCAAAGACGATGCCGACGCTATGAAGGCAAAGTTGGAAGAAGTTGGCGCAAAGGTAGAACTGAAATAAGTTTGTTTGTGCTCAAACACCCTGTTCCCATCTGGGAACGGGGTGTTTTTTTGTTGTTGTGAGGGCGGTCGGGGACAGTAGGGAACGACCTTGCGTGCCGTTTCTCTATTATTTTGCAATAAAATTGTCATTCTGAGCGAAAGCGAAGAATCCGCATTTTCCCTCATCACGGGCGGTCGGGGACGCCCGCCCCTACGGGCAATTACGGAAAATGTTTCGTGTATACGATAAATCGCAGGCGTGAGGTGTGTCGGTGTTTTACGTTTATGTGACGTATTGAGTTCTCTCCTACGTTGGAATTGGTAGGGGATGGCGCCCTCGACATCCCGAAAAAAACGAAACCAACCCACCGTGTTCCGTGCCTCCCTTGTGTAAAGGGAGGTGGCACGGCGAAGCCGTGACGGAGGGATTGTTTTAAACACCAATCTTGTCATATGACACCACGGGCGGTCGGGGACGCTCGCCCCTACGGGAAAAAGGGCAGAATTGTGGAAGATGGGAGGGGACAGAGCCCCTCCCCTACGGGCAATCACGGAAGATGGTTTCATGATTGCGATAAATCGCAGACGTGAGGTGCGGCGGTTTACGTTTATGTGACGTATTGAGTCCTCACCTACGTCAGAATTGGTAGGGGTGGCATCATCCGCATTCCGAAAAAGCGAATTGCAATGACAACGTGTATTTCGCAATCAATCTGTCATTCTGAGCGCAAGCGAAGAATCCGCAATATCCGCAAGCAGATACGCCGGCCACGCCGATCCAACATAAACAAACTGAACTTGCAAACCAAAACATAGGGTTTTCGTACGGTTTTCAACAAAAGGTTGTTGAAAACCATTTTACCCTCGTAAATTATGCAAATTTGCCAAAAATTTTATTGGATTTTATACGATTTAACTCTTTACAACCAACAATCTGATGTGTTATAATGACACTGCCTAATGTGCGGAGTTGTCCCCTTTTGTAGCAGAAGGAGCGGGACAACTCTAAAAAATAAATTTATTAGGAGGAAGACACTATGCAAAAACTGTTCAAACGTTCGCTTGCAATGGTTTTGTCGATCATGATGATTATCACCATGTTCTCCGGCATGACCTTTGCTTCAGCGGAAACTGTTGAACCCTTTACTGAGTATACTGCCGGTCAAGCAGCTCTGTTGCATATCGGTCTGGCTACTGCCGATGAAACCGATGGCAACTGGAGCAATTACCGCTACTTTGCTCAGGAATTCGTGCCCGAAAAGGAAGTCGTTACCGGCTTTAAAATGGACATGATTCTCACCGGCGGCGAGGCGCTGATGCACATCGAGCTCCGCAAAGGTGACGCTAACTCCGAAGCCATTTATACCACCGAAGTTCCCGTGTTCAACCACGGTAACATTCAATCCTGGTATGAATTCGGTTTTGATCAAGAAGTTGCCGTTACCCCCGGTGAAGTGTATTACGTAGTATTCTATTTTGCCGAACGTACTGCCGGCAACGTGGGTGTTCTGATTGGTGCCGATCTGGGCCCCGGCGGTGCTGCTCACCCCCTGCATGCCTGGCAAATGGCTGCCGGTGGCGAAGTAAATTACGAAGCCGGCGCTAAGAATTTGGTTGCCAACTTCGAAATCATTGACACTCCCGGTTTGAACAAGCTGGTGCGTGACAATGACACCTTCTCCGGCGGTACCTTCCACATTGACGGTTTTGCCGGCATGCGTGCCGATGCTACCGTAAAGACCGAAGGTGAAGCCGCTATGTTGGGTGGCTGGAACGGCGCTGACGTTACTGCTGACGCCGACCTGAAAGGTCACGCTTGCTTTGCCATTCCCTATGGCGGTATCAGCTTTGCCAATGCCAAATACTTTGTATTTGATATGTATCTGGAAGGCGTAACCATCCAAAACTTCAGCGGTCTCCGCTTTGGTAACGAAACCGCTTGGCACAGCGTTTTTGCTGAAACCTATACTGCGGAATTTTTGGCTGACATGCACGCCGCTAAAGAAGGCTGGAACACCATCGTAGTTCCCCTGCCTGCCACTGAACAATGGGCTACCAAAAACGTTGCCAACATCTGGTTTGCCGGTGACAATGCTGACTCCTTCCTGCTGAGCAAGAACGATGCTCTGTGGGGCTTCGACAACTTCCGCATTATGGACGAAAAGGGTTATGCCTATTTCGTGAATGCGCAAGCCGCTGCTGTTGTTGAAGCAAAAATCGCTGCTCTGCCTGCCGTTGACGAATTGACCGAAGACGACGCAGATGCTGTTTTCGAAGCAAAAGAGGCTTATCTTGCTTTGAATGCTGAAGCTCAAGCTATTGTTTCCAATGCTGACGTTTTGGCTGCTGCTGTTGAAAAACTTGCATCTTTCGCTCCTCTGGACATCAACGCAGGTCGCATTCCTTGGCACGACTTTGTAACCAACGGCGAAAACCACGCTTTGACCAACATTAACGAAGCTTACTGGGTAACTGCCGAGCAAGCTCCTTCCGGTCAAAAATCCATCGCCGGTAAACTGAACGCCGATGCAGGCGGTGCCAGCATCTTCCATATGGCTCCCAGCAATGCTGTTGATGCTTCCGATGCCGCTTACGTTGCATTCGACGTATACGTTGATAAAGCAATCCCCGCCAGCGCCCTGGCCGATGCCGGTGTTAACATCGGTGACGGTAACTCTTGGGATAACTGGGGTAAAGTAACCGACTCTTTCGCTTCTACCATCCGTTCCAACGGTGGTCTGAAAGAAGGCTGGAACCTGTTCATTCTGCCTGTATACAACTGGGCTGAAAACGCTCACAAAGCAGAAGTGAAAAACGGTCGTGTATACTTTGTGCTCAACACTGCCGATTACAAAGGCACCAAAATTTCTGTAAACGACTTGGTATTCTATACCGAAGCCGGTTACGAAGCTGCTGTTGAACGCAACAAGGCAAAAGCTGCTACTCTTGCCATCTGGGATATTCCCGCTGTTGATACCCTGACTCTGGACGACAAAGCTACCGTAGACGCAGCTGCTACTGCCTACGCCGCCGTTCATAAAGACTGCAAAGCTTTGGTAAAAGGCGTTGACACTCTGACTGCCGCCCAAGCCAAGATTGCTGAGCTGGAAGCTGCTCAACCCAAGGGTCCCGTAATCGACGGTGAAAAAGATGAAGCTTATTCCGACGCGAAGTCTATGACTGTTACCAAGGCTTATGCCGGCGTAGGTCAAGCTGATACTGATAACACCACCCAAGCTACCATTAAGACCTACTACACTTGGGACGATGACTACAACTATGTTTACATGGAAATCAGCGAACCCGGTTACACTTATACCAGCCAAAATATGGACGTTGTATACTATGTAAACCAACCCAACGTAGGCGGTTATTTCTTCCAATGCGCCGGCGGCGGTTACATTCAATGGACTATTGCCGGCGGTGTAGACAGTGCAACCTCTGCCGGTTCTACCCTTATGCCTGCTGAAAAAGCCGGTTATATTGACGGTGCTACCGGTCAAACTCGTCGCTACGAGTTCAAATTTGACCGCGACCCCGATTCTCCCGGTTTCTTTGTAAGCCCCTGCGTTTATGGTTCTGCTTCTTACGTTGTAGCCTATCACGCTTTCTATAGCACCAACGGTCACTTCGTTAAATATGAAGATGAATCCACTTGGGCTTATACCGACTTACCCCAAGAAAACCTGACCGACATTCAAGTTTGGGATATGGACACCATGAATCCCGGTTCTACCGGCTGGGGTGATTCTGTTTCCACCAAACTGTTTACCGAAGGTACCGGTTCTCGCGGTGTGAACTTTGCCGGTGCTACCAATAAAGACTTCATCCTGTACGGCACCAACACCAACAACTCTAACTCGGCTACCGACCCTGCCACCACCGACATTTCCGGTGCGATCGACAAAGACGGCAAAACCGTTATGACTATGGATCTGTACGTAACCGACGCTGCCGCAATCGCCGGCAACCGTGTAGTATTCGGCCTGATCTGCGCCACCGAAAAAGCCATGTCCGAAGGTATTGGTGCGAAGAACGCATGGATGGAAATCAACACCAAAAACGGCCAAAATGCTAAATGGACCGAAGACTTCGACCTGGGCGAAGCCGGTCTGCAAAACGGTTGGAACCATCTGGCTATCACCATGGATACTGACGATGGCGAAAACAAATACGCTCATAGCACCAACACCCGCGCTGACTACTGGGATGCTACCAAGTTCTGGCAACTGCGCGTGCTGGTTAACGCTTCTGCCGCTAACAACAGCGACTTCTACATTGATGACGTTCACTTCATGACTCCCGCTGCTTACGCTGCTACCAAGGAATCCACCTTGGCTGTTAAAGACGTGATCATCGCCATCAATGAACTGCCCGCAGACGCTACCGCTTCTTCTGAAGATGTATTGGCTATCGAAGAAGCTTATGCTGCTCTGTCTGCAGAACAACAAGCAAAAGTTACCAACTACAGCGTAATCGAAAACATGCCTGAAGTTGTTGAACCTCTGGATCTGCAACTCCACGCTATGGATAAGATCGATATGCAAATCATTGCTGCCGGTAACCAAGGTACCGGTGGTACACAAGGCACGATCACTACCGATAACTACGTTGAAGGTACCGGTGCTCACTTCTCTAACTGGACCGGCACCAAAGTAGGCGATGTCAATAAGATGTATCTGAGCTTGACCAACCTGCCCAGCGTTGACTTCTCGGTTGCTGATTATCTGGCCTTTGATATCTATGTGAACGACGTTACTCCCAAGTGGGTCAACGGCGCCAACGATATCAACCTGCAATTGGGTTCCGAAGCCAGCTGGCCCTCCGCCGACCTGCTGACCTATGGTAATTCAAACTTTGCCAAATACGTTAACGATCTGAAATTGGGCGAATGGAACCACGTTGTGATTCCGTTGGATACCAATGCGAAGAACGTTAAGAACCTGAAAATGTATTGGGAAAATGCCGTTACTATTAGCGGCGAAAATCCCTATGTTCTGTTTGACGACTTCCGTCTGTTAGACGAACTGGGTCTGGCAATCGACGAAGAACGTACGATCGCCAAGGCCGTTATCGCTCAAATCGCTACTTTGGATACTTCTGACGCTGCAGCCGTTGCTGCCGCTACCGAAGCATACAACGCTTTGACTGACGCTCAAAAAGCATACGTTACCAACGTTTCTGTGCTTGAAGAAGCCAATCAAGCTCCCATTGACGCTCAAGTTGTAATCGATGCCATCAACAACATTGCCGGTGGCAACGCCATCATGTTCCATGATGCTGAAAAATTGGATTACTTCATGAACTTCTCCACTCCCGCCAACATCGCTTTGGCAGAGGGTGAAGGCAACAACGGCGGCAACGCTGTGAAAGTTGCTCAAACCAAGGACGGCACTCAAGAACACAACATCGGTGTTCGCGTACCTGAAAATGCAGGTATCTCCGGCGCCGGTATCGCTGCTGTTCAATTTGATCTGTACCTGTCCGAAGGTCTGACCTTCAACGAAGGCGGCTGGGGCAATATGTCCTTGCAAAACGCTCACGTAACCGGCGGCGACAACAATCTGGCCGGCGCTCAAGCCAACGTGAAGATCGCCATGAAGGACTATCTGGCAAATTGCCAAGCAGGCTGGAACACTGTTACCATCCCTGTAGATCCCGATGATGCCGAAACCATCAAACAAATCTGCTTCCGTTTCTATTCCAACTTCACCGGTGCTACCGGCACTTACCTGATGATGGATAACGTGAAACTGGTTTATGCTGTAAACGAAATCACCTATGCTGACAATGCTCTGATTGATTCCGTGAAAGCCCAATACGATGCTCTGACCGACGCCGCTAAGGCTCTGGTTACCAACATCGAAACTCTGAACGGCTACGTTGCCGCTATGGACGCTGAAGAAGCCGCCGCAGCTGACGTTGTGAATGCTATCAACGCTCTGCCTCCCGTTTCTTCCGACGATCCCGAAGCTGACGTAATCGGTCTGGAAGACGAAGCCGCTGTTAACGCCGCTGAAGCCGCTCTGGCTGCTCTGGCTGCTGACACCAAAGCCGCTTTGATTCCCGCCGAAGTAGAAGCCGCTCTGACTGCTGCTCGCGCTCGCATTGACGAAATCAAAGAAAACAGCGATATCGGCCAATTGGTTGCTCCCGTTGTTTCTGCCATTGATGCTCTGCCCGCAGTAGAAGACGTTCGCACTTCTGACGAAGCTGCTATCAACTCCGCCAACGAACTGTACAACGGTCTGTCCGACGAAGCCAAGACCTATCTGGCCGAAAACTTCGCTGATCAAGCTGCTAAGCTGACCGCTGTTACCGCTGAATTGGCTGTTGAAAAAGAACACGAAGCCGCCGCTAAGGCTGTTGTTGACGCTATCGCCGCTCTGCCCGTACCTGCTACCGCAGCCGACGAAGAAGCCGTTAACACCGTAAAAGCTCAATACGATGCTCTGGCTGCTGACGTTCAAAACTACGTAACCAACAAAGCTGTTCTGGAAGCCGCTGTTGCTGCTGTTGCCGCTGACAAGGCTGACATTGAAGCTGCTGCTGCTGTAAGTGCTGCTATCGCCGCTCTGCCCGCAGCCAAACAACTCACCGAGGCTGACGTTGAGGCCGTTAAGAATGCCAATGCTGCTTATGAAGCCTTGACTGCAAACGGCAAAGCGAAGTTGACCGAAGATGAAGTTGCCACTCTGATTACTGCTGTGGCTACCGTTTCTCAATTCGAAACTGTGGATGTTCAATTCCGTGCCTTCGAAGCCTCCTCCTCTGACTTGAACAAAGCCGGTGCTGCTGCCGGTGACAAATACGGTCTGAGCAAGGATCAACCTCTGGAAGGCACCTCTGCCTTGCAAATGAAGTGGACCGGCGATGCTTCCGGCGAATTCCACGTATTCGTCTATCACCACAGACAAGGTGATAACTGGACCGTTGACTCCTACGATGAAGGTAGCTGGAAAGTTCCTTGCGCTAAGGCTTCCAAAGGCGCCCTGAACCTGGTATTTGACATGTACGTTTCCGATCCTGCCGCGATCCGCAACGCTACCGGCGACTGCGGCTTTGGCTTCGACGCCGATCAACCCAACGCTTGGGGCGGCGGTGGCCAAGGTGGCGGCGCTAACAAAGCCGAATTGATGAATGCATTCGACGCCGCTAACAACGGTGCAGGTTTGAAACCCGGTTGGAACCACGTAGTTCTGCCCTTGGGCATGAACAAAAACTACGGTGGCACGATCATGACGATTTATGATATGCGTTTCTACTTCTTGGGTGCTACCATTCCTGCAGGCTTTACCCTGAAGTTCGACGATATCCGCTTCATGAACGCAATTGCTCTGGAAACCGTTCTGCCTGCTCGCACTGCTGCTAAGGAAGTTACCAAGGCTATCTATGCTCTGGCTGAAGACTTCACTTATGAAGACGGCAAAGCTGTTGTAGCTCTCTACAACAAAGTTGCTGCTGATTACAAAGATGTTGTCATCGGTTATGACGATTTCTATGCAACTTATGTTGAAAAGTATGCTGATCAAATCGCCGCTGAGCTGGCTGCTGATATTGCTGCCGCTCAACCCGTAGTTGATCAAATCGCAGCTCTCACCAAGGATGAAACCATCTTCAACGATTGCGAAACTTTGACCGTTGATGGTTTCGAAGTGGTTGCTAACCTGAACTCCGGCGCTGACGACAAGGCTCTTGCCGAAGGCCAAGGTGTTGACGGTGGTAACGCCGCTAAGTTCATCAAGAAGGCCGCAGGCAAATCTGAATTCAACGAAGTATTCCGTGTAACCGAAGCCGTTGACTTCAAGAATGCCAAGACTCTGGAATTCGATCTGTACATTGCCGAAGGCATGACCATCGAACCCGGTTGGTCTCCTGTTTATATCCAAACCGGTCACAGCAACGACAATGATACCAACAAGCTTGCCTCCATCGATATGAAAGATATGATGGCCAACTGGAAAGCCGGTCAATGGAACCACGTTGTTGTTTCCTTGGATTCCATTCCCAAGATGCTGAGAACCGGTCTGGCTCAAGTTTCTATCCGCCTGTACAACACCCTGTCGGGTGAAGCCGGTGACTACATCATGATCGACAACCTGATTCTGGCCGGTACCAAGACCATCACTCTGGAAGACCAAGAAGCCATTGAATCTGCCGAAGCCGCTTATGCCGCTTTGACCGACAATCAAAAAGCTCTGGTTTCCAACTACGATGCTCTGACTGCCGCTCGTGCCGCTCTGGATGTTCTGCTTGCTGAAGCCGCTGTTGCTGAGGTTGAAGAACTGATCGCAGCTCTGCCCGAAACCATCACCGTAGACGACCAAGCTGCTGTAGAAGCCGCTGAAGCCGCTTACGCTGAACTGGATGAGGCTCTGAAAGTTGAAGTTGACGCTGCTGCCGTTGAAAAACTGGCCGCCGCTCGTGTTGCTTTGGATGCCGCTCTGAAGGCTGCTGCTGATGCACAAGCTGCTGCTGATGTGGATGCTTTGATCGAAGCCTTCCCCGAAACCGTAACTCCTGCCGACGCTGAACAAGTAAATGCCGCGAACGATGCTTTCAACGCTTTGACCGAAGAACAAAAAGCTCTGGTTAAAGCCGAAAACAAAGCCGCTCTGGCAGCTGCTCTGGAAGCCATTGTTGCTCCTGAATACAAACTGGGCGACATTGACGGCGACGGCAAGATCAGCGCTGCTGACGCTCTGGAAGTTCTGAAATCCGTTGTCGGCAAAATCACCTTGACCGATACTCAAAAATTGGCCGGTGACGTTGACAAAGACAATGACGTTGATGCTACCGACGCTCTGGAAATCTTGAAAGAGGTTGTTGGCAAAGACAACTGCTTCTAAGCAAATCTAACTCGTTCGAGTTAAACGAAAAGGGCGATACCTTCGGGTATCGCCCTTACTTATAGGGTGCATTTTGGTGGTTTACCCCGCCGAGGGTGACCATCAAAATCCTCTCTATAAGATCATAAAAGGAGAATGGATATGATTTATTCAAGCAAGCAAATGGAAGAGTCGGCTTTGCTGGCTACCGCCGCGGCCATGTGCGCCGCCGCCCGTACCGCCCCCAAGGGCAAGGGAATCGACACCATTGAAACGCTGGTGCTCACGGGGGCAGACAAGGATGCGCTGGCCGACAAAATGGAAGAGATCGCCCGTCGGGAATTCGGGGGCGATCCCACCAACTGGTATTTTCGGGATGCCGCCAATCTGCGTACCGCCGCTGTGGTAGTGCTTATTGGGGCACGGCGTGGTCATCGTGGCATTCCTTTTTGCTCCTATTGCGGATTTGACAACTGCTCCGCCTGCAAACAGGCAGGAGGAACCTGCGCTTTTGTGAGCATAGATATGGGCATTGCCCTGGGCTCGGCTTGCGCTGTGGCCGCCGACGCCCGTGTGGACAACCGCATTATGTTTTCGGCAGGCAAAGCCGCCATGGAAATGGGTTACGTGGACGGCGACCTGCTGTGGAACGGTATTCCTCTGTCGGTGAGCGGCAAAAGCCCGTTCTTTGATCGTAGGGTGAGTATGAAAACTTGAACCCGCCGCAAAGCGGGATACTTCGGTGCTTTTCAGCCCGTTCGTTCTCGCAAGGCGGGAGCATTCCTTCGCCCGAACGAACTGAAAATCCCTCGAACTCTCCTCGATTTGCGGTCAAGGATTTTGAAAAGAGCGGATTTTTGTTCAATCGAGGCGCAAAACGCAGCCAATACTGTCGTATTGGCGAGTATTTCAACGAAGAGTGAGCGGAAATCTGCCTTTTCAAAACGTGGTTCAAGTTTCCATGCTCACCCTAAATAGGGAGGATGGCTATGCTACAACGAGTACAAGCCTTGGTTTCTGCCTTACAAGCGGATAATACGGGCGTGGAAGCGGTTATGCTGTATCAGAATGGACAAATTCTGTTCAGTCATCGGTTTGTTCCCCAAAAGGAGCGGCTGATCTACTCCCACACCAAAAGCTTTATCGCCACCGCTGCGGGTATGGCCATTGACGAAGGCAAGCTGTCTCTTTCTGACCGTTTGGCGGACCTGTTGCCGGAATACCAATCGGTGATTACCGATGAGCGGGTAAGAGAAATCACCCTGCGGGACCTGCTGACCATGAGTTCGGGATTTGGCGGCGCTTTTTTGATGGGAGACAATCGCCGCAAAGGGGAAGGGATGCCCGATTATCGCGCCTATATGCTGTCTAAACCCTTGGTGTACACCCCCGGCGAGCGGTTTGTTTACTCCAACGCCGACTCTCATCTGGCGGGCTGTATGGTAGAGCAAGCAGTGGGCGAGCGGTTGAGCATTTATTTGTACCGCAAACTGTTTGCTAAGTTGGATATGGGTTGCCCCGGATGGGAAGCCGACCCCCAAGGTACCGTGTTTGGGGGAACGGGGCTGTATCTCAATCTGGAGAATATGATCAAGCTGGGCATTTTGTACGTAGAAGACGGTGTCTGGCAGGGTGAACGACTGCTCTCTCATGATTGGGTGACCGAAGCAGGTAAACGGCAGATTGCCACCGGTGCCGAAGGTCTGTGGGGCAGTGGCTACGGCTATCAGTTCTGGACCATCGGTCAGCAAAAAGGGGCGTTCCGTGCCGACGGCGCTTACGGTCAGTTCTCCTTGATTTTACCCGAAAAGCGGGCGGTGGTTGGTATCCAATCCAGCGAGCAAAACGACACGGCGCGCCTGACCAATCTGATTTTGGAACATATTTTTGCATAGGGTGACAGGTTCGGATGGATCGCATCACCTTAAGGAAACCCCTCGTAACCGCAGTTACGAGGGGCTTTTACTTGGGTTATTTTCGTTGATCAAACAGCCATTCCATTTGTTTCGCATCGGCATATACCGGCACCCACGCGCCGTGTCCTCCTTGGGGGTATTCGGTGTATTCGGTGTGATGGGGGGTGATGGCTTCTATGGCCGCCACCATATCACGGCTGGCTTTGGGAGGAACGATGTCGTCATCGGCGCAATGGAAGGTGCGAATGGGAATGCCCGCCAAGACGTCGGCTTTGTCCAACGGTCCGCCGCCGCAAATGGGAATGCCTGCGGCAAACACATCGGGATGTTCGGCAAGCATCCGCCAGGTGGCAAATCCGCCCATAGAAACGCCCGTAACGTAGATGCGGCGCTTGTCCACTGGCAGGGTGGCGAACAGGGTTTCCAGCAACTCCTCCACCGCCACAAAAGCAGGGGAGAGGGGGGCGTCAGCCGACTGATAACTGCCCTTGTCCCAACCGTATTCCACCCAACGCATATCCTCGGGGCATTGGGGAATCACTATAATAGCCTCGTCCACGGGATTTGCCTCCCGATCATACAGAGGGTTAAAATGCACGAAGGTGCATTGATTGTCAACACCCCGTTCCCCTGCACCGTGCATACACAAAAACAGCGGGAATGGGCCGCTTCCCTTTGGTACCCGGAGTTGATAGGGTAATGTAAAACCGTCATTGGCGGTAAAGGTGTGGGGGAAAAACTCTTGTCGGTCGATCATTAAAGTGCCTCCTTTGCCAAGATAAGCCTTGGCGTTTCTGTCCTTACTGTATCATGTTTGATCAAAAAATGCAAGAGGATTTGACAACTTCATCCATAGTTGATATACTAAAGGTATCCTATCGGTAGAAAGGTGGAATCACAATGGCTGTGATTGAATTAAACGAAACGAAATCTAAAAAAGGCTTTTGGGCGATTTTGCTCAACTGGCTGATCTATTTTGTGGTGCTGGCGGGGGTGTATTGGTTTACCCTGCCGCCCATCAACTGGCACAGCAAGGAGTTCTGGCATTTTGTGCTGTTTGCCCTTGTTCTGCGGGTGATTATGAGTGGCTTTGAGGCGGTGCGCAAGCTGATTTCTCAAAAGCCCACCAAAGAAACCGCAAAAGAGACCTTCAAGAGCTTTGGTCTGGTATCCAAGATCGCAGGGGTCACGGCGGCGGTCATCGTGCTGTTTTTGGTGGTAGGCGGAATCATTGGGGCGGAGCTGTTTAACGCCTCTCGTTACGCCGATCTGATCACCACTGAGGACGGTGACTTCAGCACCGACGTGGCGGAACTGCCCATGTCCTCTATTCCCGTGGTGGATCGGGATACCGCCGAGCGGCTGGGACTGCGCAAGTTGGGCGAAATGAGTGATCTTGTGTCCCAATTCGAGGTGGACGAGTATTATTATACCCAAATCAACTATAAGGGCAATCCCTATCGGGTGACCCCCTTGATGTATGGCGATGCCTTTAAATGGCTGAACAACCAATCCGAGGGCATTCCCGCCTATATTACCGTGAATATGGTTACCCAGGAAACTGCGCTGGTGCGGTTGGAGCAGGGAATGCGGTATTCCGATACCGAGTATTTTCTGCGGGATCTGAACCGCCATCTGCGGTTTCAATATCCCACCAAGATCTTTGACAACGTGTCCTTTGAACTGGACGAAAACGGCACGCCCTACTTTGTGGCATCCACCGTGGGGTATCGCATTGGGGTGTTCAGCGGACGGGATATTAACGGCGCGGTGCTGTGCAATGCGGTCACAGGGGAGTGCACCTATTACGATTTAGCCGACGTGCCCACGTGGGTGGATCAGGTATATTCCTCCGATCTGCTGTTGCAACAATTGGTATATAACGGTAAGTATCAAAGTGGATTTTTCAACTCCATTTTCGGTCAAAAAGGGGTGCTGCAACCCACCGACGGCTACAACTACATCGCCAATGAGGACGACGTGTATCTGTACACCGGTATTACCTCGGTGGCGGGGGACGAATCCAACGTGGGCTTTGTGCTGGTGAATCTGCGCACCAAAGAGACCGCCTATTACACCTGCCCGGGGGCAGAGGAGTATTCTGCTATGGAGTCGGCCCAAGGCGTGGTGCAGGATTTGGGCTATCGGGCGACCTTCCCGCTGCTGCTCAACGTGTCTGACCGTCCCACCTATTTTATGTCGCTGAAGGATTCGGCGGGACTGGTGAAAATGTACGCCTACGTGGATGTGCAACAGTATCAGGTGGTGGCAACCGGCACCACCATTCCCGCGGCAAGAGAGGCTTATGCCGAGAAACTAAAAGCCGAGGCTAACATTGAGATCGAGGACTCCACTCCCAAACAGCCTGACGACGCAAAACAGGTGAGCGGCAGGGTGCAGGCGCTGTCCTCGGCGGTGGTAGGCGGCGAAACCTGCTACTATATGATGCTGGAAAATGATCCCGCCGTGTACGTTGCCAAGGTGTCGGTCAGCCATAAGCTCCCCTTTGTAAAGACGGGGGATACGGTCACGCTGACCGTTTCTGCCACCGCGCAGGGCGAAAAGATCGACGTGCTGGGCTTTGGCGCATAATCAATACGTTAGGGTAGAGTGACAAAACCGAACCCGCCTCAATGCGGTATATTTCGGGTCTTTCTTCCCCAATCGTTCTTGAAAGGCGACAGCCTTCCTTCGCCCGATTGAGAAACAAATCCCTCAAAATCTCCTCCCATTGAGGTCGAA
>JAFSIW010000025.1 GCA_017439545.1 Clostridia bacterium
AGATCCTTATATGGATGAGGCTTTGGCGACCTTCCCGTATGTCAACGGAGGGCTTTTTGCCGATGAAAACATTGAGATACCAAACTTCACACAGGAAATTTGGGATTTGCTATTACGCAAGGCAAGTGAGGATTTTGATTGGTCGCAAATCAGCCCCACCATTTTCGGCGCAGTATTTGAATCCACGTTGAATCCCGATACCCGCCGTAGCGGTGGTATGCACTATACCTCGATTGAGAATATCCATAAGGTTATCGACCCGCTGTTTCTTGACGAGCTTCGGGAAGAATTTGAGGCAATTAAGGCTATTAAAGTGCCGAAAGTCCGTAATGACAAGGCAGAGGCTTTCCGCGTAAAACTCTCCAAGCTGACGTTTTTTGACCCCGCTTGTGGCTCCGGTAACTTCTTGACCGAAACCTATATTTCGCTGCGCCGTTTGGAAAACCAAGCACTTGACCTTGTGTCGGGTGGTCAGCTTTTCCTCGATGTGGGCGGTATTATCAAAGTGTCTATCGGTCAGTTCTATGGCATTGAGATTAACGATTTCGCCGTAACTGTTGCGAAAACCGCGCTGTGGATTGCAGAATCGCAGATGATGAAAGAAACCGAGGAAGTAATGAACACTAACCTTGATTTCCTCCCGTTGAAATCCTATGCAAACATCGTTGAGGGCAATGCGCTCCGTACCGATTGGGAAGCTGTTGTGCCGAAGGACAAGCTGACCTTCATTATGGGTAATCCTCCGTTTATCGGATATTCTTTACAGAGCGAAGAACAAAAGAAAGACATTCTTTCAATTTACGTTGACGAAAAAGGTAAGCCATATAAAACCGCAGGTAAGATAGACTATGTTTCGGGATGGTATTTCAAAGCTGCCGCTATGATGGCAGGCACAAATATCCGTACTGCATTTGTTTCTACCAATTCCATCACGCAAGGCGAACAGGTTGCAGGTGTATGGAAACCGCTTTATGACCGTTTCAACATCCATATTGATTTTGCTCATCGCACATTCCGTTGGGACAGCGAAGCAAGTATCAAAGCGCACGTGCATTGCGTAATCGTGGGCTTTAGTGCTGCGCCTAATTATAAGCAAAAGCAACTCTATTCTTCTGAAAGATTGCAACTTGTCGATAATATAAACGCATATCTGATTTCTGCACCGACTGTATTTATAGAAAGCAGAACTCAATCCATCTGCGAAGTGCCGCAAATGGTATATGGAAACAAACCTACGGATGGCGGTTTCCTGTTTTTATCTCCCGATGAATATGCAGACTTGGCTAAAAAAGAACCGTCCGCACTAAAATACGTACGTCAAATCTACGGTGCAACCGAATATATCAACAACAAGGCACGTTATTGTTTGTGGCTTGTTGGAATTACCCCTGCAGAATTACGAAGCTCATCCTTTATCAGAGATCGCGTTGAAAAGGTACGCGAATTTAGATTGAGCAGTACCAAAGACGCAACTCGCAAAAGTGCCGACACGCCAACATTATTCCAAGAGATTCGCCATCCCGACAGCCCATATATAATCATTC